>NZ_PPPT01000086.1 GCF_006483445.1 Bradyrhizobium guangdongense
ACCCGCCGTTGCTGCTGCCGCCTGCGCGCGCGTCCCGAACAGGCCCGCGGCGCTGGCCGACACCAATCCAAGGAAGCCGCGGCGTGACGATGTGCTCAACTCTGTTCTCCCGGTCGCCTGGACCAGACATCGTCATTGGCGAGCAGGATGGCAAGATCGCGTGTGAAGCGTGACGCCAATCAGGCGATCTGTTTCTCGCCGTGTCGCTCCGACAGCGTGAAGATCTCGACGCCCGTCGCGGTCACGCCGACCGAGTGCTCGAACTGCGCCGACAGCGAGCGGTCGCGCGTCACCGCGGTCCAGCCGTCGGACAAAATCTTCACATGCGGCTTGCCGAGATTGATCATCGGCTCGATGGTGAAGAACATCCCGGGCTTGAGCGGCACGCCTTCGCCGGGGCGGCCGATATGGATGATGTTCGGCTCGTCGTGGAACATGCGCCCGAGGCCATGGCCGCAGAAATCGCGCACCACGCTCATGCCCTGCGGTTCGACAAAGCTCTGGATGGCGTGGCCGATGTCGCCGGTGGTGGCGCCGGGTTTTACCGCGGCGATGCCGCGCATCATGGCTTCATACGTGACTTCGATCAGCCGCTCCGCCTTGCGGGCGATCGGGCCGACCGCATACATGCGGCTGGAATCGCCGTACCAGCCGTCGACGATGAAGGTGACGTCGATGTTGACGATGTCGCCTTCCTTCAGCGGACGGTCGCCGGGCATGCCGTGGCAGACCACATGGTTGAGCGAGGTGCAGGTCGAATAGCGGTAGCCCCGATACATCAGCGTCGCCGGATAGGCATTGTGGCTGAAGGCGAACTCGCGCACGAACTGGTCGATGTCGGAGGTCGGCACGCCCGGCTTGACGATGTCGGTGAGCGCATCGAGGCATTTTGCGACCAGCGCGCCCGCCTTGCGCATGCCGGCGAAGGCGCTCGGTCCGTGCAGCTTGATCTGTCCGGTCTTGCGCAGGGAGGTATCGGTGGCTTCGACGTAGCTCATGAGGTCTCGGTCTTCTGGCAGGGCGCGCGATATCGGCGGAAACGCTTGATTTATGGCCCTAATTTAATGATCGCGGGCTTTCATGCAAGCTGGGCCAAAGCGTTTTCGAGCGAAGTGGGTACCGGTTCGCGTGAAGAAAACGCGTCAAAACAAGAATCCGACCCGCGTTGCGACCAAAAACCGCCTCAACTCGGGACTTCTACGGTGGTTTCGACCGGCAGTGCGCCGCCGCGGATGCGGATTTCACGGACGGGGTAGGGAACCCGGATGCCCTCCTGCTTGAAGGCCTCCCACAGCGCCAGCATCACGTCGCTCTTGACGTTGTCCATGCCGTCGGGGTCCGCGAGCCAGAGGGTCAGCGAGAACTTCATGCCGGCCTCGGCGAACTCGGTGAGGATGCAGTTCGGCGGCTTGCCCTTCTGCGCGCGGGGATGGGCCGCGGCGGTTGCGGCGGCGAGCTTGCAGACCAGCCGGGGATCGGCGTCGTAATTGGTGCCGAAGGCGATCTTCACCAGCGTGTTCTTGTCGGTATAGGTCCAGTTGACGACCTTCTGCGTCACCAGATCCTCGTTCGGGACCAGAAATTCGCGGCCGTCGCCGGCGGCGACCGAGATGTAGCGCGTCTTCATCGCGCTGATGCGCCCGGTGTTGTCGCCGATGGTGACGAGATCGCCCGGCTTCACCGATTTGTCGGCGAGCAGGATGATGCCCGAGATGAAATTGGCGACGATCTTTTGCAGGCCGATACCGATACCGACGCCGACCGCGCCCGAGAATACCGCGAGCGCCGAGAGGTCGATGCCGACGGCGCCAAGCGCGATCACGATCGCGACGGTGAGGAGGCCGATGCGGATGATCTTCACCAGCAGCACCTGCACCGAGGGTGTCAGGTCGGTCGTCGCGTTGATCCGGCTCTCGGCAAAATTGCTGGCGATGTTGGTCAGCCACAGCGCGATCAGCAGCAAGAGGCCGGCCTTGATCGCCAGCAGCGGCGTCAGCCGCAGGCCGCCCAGCACGATCGCGACGGAGTCGAGCGCGTCGAGCGTGCCGTCGAGCTGGCCGACGATCGAGAGTGCGGCGACGAACCACGCCCCGATCGACACCAGCTTGACGATGAAGGCATTGCGCAGCACCGACGTCACGAGGCGGATGACGAGCCAGGCGATGCCGAGCTTGGCCGCGACCATCAGGAGGTAGCTCCGGCTCGGCCAGGTCGAATGGTACATCACCACGCGCGAGACGATCACCAGCAGCGTGAAGACAGCCGTCTGCGCGCTGCCGACCAGCACGCGGACGAAGTGCCGCAGCGGCGCCGGCCAGCCCATGGCGAGCGAGGTCAGGTCGACCTTGGCGCGCACCGCGGCCTGGGTGGCCGAGGCGATCCCGGCCGCGGCCAGGATGAGCCCGAACTGCAGATAGAACCAGGGCGAGGAGATCTCCGCGCCGACGCTCCGCGCGGTCGTCTGCAGAAACTCCATGACGTCGTGCGTGGTCGTCGTATCCATGGGCAGGTCTCTGGGAAGGTTCTCGTGGGCGGGCTGGTTGGAAGCGGGCGTGATTCGAGGGACCGCGGCAGAATCCCACAAACGGCGCGGGCGGGCCACCGCTACACCGGCTCGTGAGTGCGGTCAGCCCGCAAAATAAGGCACATTGCCGCGAACGGCAGAAATGGGTTGGCGCGGAAGTGTGGCGACGATATGGATGCCCTTCCAAAGATTTATACGTGAAGGTGGATGGCTTCCCTCGACTCGGTCAGCATCGCTATCCTGCTCGGCGCCGTTCTTGTCATGGCCGGCATCCTGTCGAGCCTGCTCGCGCTCCGCTTCGGCGCCCCCCTGCTGCTCGTGTTCCTGGCCATCGGCATGCTGGCGGGCGATTCCGGCCCCGGCCAGCTCCAGTTCGACGACGTGCGAACGACCTATCTGGTCGGCTCCGTGGCGCTGGCGCTGATCTTGTTCGACGGCGGCTTGCGCACCCGCTTCCAGAGCATCCGCACCGTGCTCGCACCGTCAGTGGTGCTCGCGACCGTCGGCGTGCTGGTGACCGCGCTCGTCACCGCGCCGTTTGCGAAATACGCGCTCGACCTCAACTGGACGGAGGCGCTTTTGGTCGGGGCCGTGATCGCCTCGACCGATGCCGCCGCCGTGTTCCTGCTGGTGCACACCCAGGGCCTGCGCCTGCGCCCGCGCGTCGGTGCGACGCTGGAAGCCGAGTCCGGAACCAACGATCCCTTCGCGATCTTCCTCACCCTGATGCTGGTCGAGTACATCTCGCTCGGCCAGACCTCGCCCAGCCACGTCATCGCAGAATTCATCCAGGAGGCCGTGCTCGGCGCCATCGTCGGCGTCATCGGCGGCCGCATGGTGGTGCTGGCGCTGAATTATGTGGCGCTGCCGCAGGGCCTGCACGCGCCGTTCGTGACCACGGCCGCGCTGGTGATTTTCGGCGGCTCGCAGATCATGCACGCCTCCGGCTTTCTTGCGGTCTATCTCGCCGGCATCATCATCGGCAACCGGCCGACCCGCGCGCATAATTCGGTGGTCACCTTCCTCGACGCCGCGACCTGGCTCGCGCAGATCGTGATGTTCGTGCTGCTCGGCCTCCTGGTCTCGCCGCACCGGCTCGGCGACAGCATTTTGCCGGCGGTCGGCGTCGCGTTCGTGCTGATGCTGGTGGCGCGGCCGCTTGCGGTGTTCCTGTGCCTTGCGCCATTCCGCTTCAACTGGCGCGAAAAGGCTTTCATCGCCTGGACCGGCCTGCGCGGCGCGGTGGCGATCTTCCTGGCGTCGATCCCGATGCTGGTGGGGCTGTCGAAGGCGTATCTCTATTTCGACGTCGCCTTCGTCGTCGTCATCATCTCGCTGCTGCTGCAGGGCTGGACGCTGGCGCCGGCCGCGCGCAAGCTTCACGTCGCGCTGCCGCGCACGGAGCGCGGTCCGCGCCGTGTCGAGCTTGATCTGCCCGGCCAGCTCGAGCAACAGCTCGTCGGCTATTCGGTGCGGCCCAAGAGTCTCTATTTCCGCCGCGGCCTGATCCCGTCCTGGTCGAAGCCGACGCTCGTGATCCGCAACGAGAACATTTTGACGCCTGCGGAAGCCGATCCGATCGCGCCCGGCGACTACATTTATCTCCTGGCGCCGCCGGAAAAGGCCGAGTCGCTCGACCGCTTCTTCGTCGACATGCAGCCGAGCACGGCGCCCGATCCGCATCTGCTCGGCGACTTCATGGTGTCGGGCGAGCATACGCTGGCCGAGCTCGCCGGGATCTATGGCGTCAATGTCGGCGAGGACGCGGCCAAGCTAACCCTCGCCGATTACTTCGACATCCATCTCGACCGCGCGCCGAAGGAAGGCGCCGAGCTCGCGCTCGACACCATCGTGCTGGTCGCACGCAGCATCTCCGGCGGCCGCGTCAACGTCGTCGGCCTGCGTCTGCCGGAGGACGAGGAAGCGCCGCCCCCGCAAACCCGCACGCAAGTGCTGCGGCGCAAGCTCGCGGATTTGTGGACCTCGGTGGCGGGGGTTTAGGCCGCGCTGCGTAGCCCGGATGGAGCGCAGCGAAATCCGGGGTTCGTGCAGCGGGCGAGACTGTCCCGGATTGCGCTGCGCTCCATCCGGGCTACTTTTCCATCACGCCAACACCTTCACCCCGCCAAACGACGTCACCTGTCCCTGCCTGAGCATCACGATCTGCGTCGCGAGCTGGCGCAGCTCGGCGACGTCGTGGCTGACATAGACCATCGGGACATTGGCCTCGTCGCGCAGCCGCACGAGGTAGGGCAAAATCTCCAGCTTGCGCGCCTCGTCGAGCGCGCCGAGCGGTTCGTCGAGCAGCAACAGGCGCGGCTTGGCCAGCAGCGCGCGGCCGAGCGCGACGCGCTGGCGCTCGCCGCCGGAGAGTTTTCCGGGGCGGCGGTCGAGCAGCGCGCCGATGTCGAGGAGGTCGACGATGCGGCTCTGTTGTGCGGGGTCGGCGGCGAGCCCGTTCATCCGACGGCCATAGTCCAGATTCTGCGCGACATTGAGATGCGGAAACAGCCGCGCGTCCTGGAAGACGTAGCCGATACGGCGCCGATAGGTCGGCACGTGAATGCCCTTCGCCGTGTCGTCGACAACATCGCCGTCGATCACGATGGTGCCGCGGTCCGGCCGCAGCAGACCCGCGATCATGTTGACCAGCGAGGTCTTGCCGGCGCCGGAGGCGCCGAACAGGCCGGTGACGCGGCCCTCGCTTGCAAACGACGCCTGAAGCGCGAATTCGCCGAGCTGCTTCTGCACGTCCACTTTCAGCATGGCTCAGTTCCCATGCAGCCGCGCGGTGGCGCGGCGGGCAAACCATTCGGCCGCGATCAGCGCGCCCAGCGCCAGCACGATCGAGATGATGACGAGGCGTCCGGCGGCCGCATCGCCGTCGGGCGTCTGGATCAGCGAATAGATCGCCGACGAAATCGTCTGGGTCTCGCCGGGAATGTTGGAGACGAAGGTGATGGTGGCGCCGAACTCGCCGATCGCCTTGGCAAAGCCGAGCACCATGCCGGCGAGCACGCCCGGCAGCGCCAAGGGCAGCGTCACCGTGGCGAACACTTTCCAGGGCGCGGCGCCGAGCGTCTCGGCGGCCTGCTCCAGCCGGCGGTCGATCGCCTCGATCGACAGCCGGATCGGGCGCACCAGCAGCGGAAACGACATCACGCCGCAGGCAAGCGCCGCACCGGTCCAGCGGAACGCGAAGACGATGCCGAGATAGTCGGCCAAAAATCCGCCGACCAGTCCGCGCTTGCCGAAGGTGAGCAGCAGCAGATAGCCGGTGACGACGGGCGGCAGTACCAGCGGCAGATGCACGACGGCATCGAGCACCGACTTGCCCCAAAAATCACGCCGCGCCAAAAGCCAGGCGAGGGCGATGCCGAACGGCGTCGCCACCAGCGTTGCGATGATGGCGACCCTGAGCGAGAGCAGGATCGCCGTCCATTCGGCAGGCGTGATCTCGGACATCAGGCTGGATCAGGTGGTCGGGCTGACCAAAAACTTGAAGCCGTATTTTTCCAAAATCGTCTTGGCCGCGGTCGAGCGCAGGAAGGCGAGATAGTCGCTGGTCCCCGCCTTCGCCGTGACGGTCGCGGCAACCGGATAGACGATCGCAGGATGCGAATCCGCCGGGAAGGTGCCGACGATCTTGACGCCAGGCTCGACCTTGGCGTCGGTCGCATAGACGATGCCGAGCGGGGCTTCGCCGCGGGCCACCAGCGTCAGCGCCGCGCGCACGCTCTCGGCCATCGCGAATTTCGGCTCGGCGGCCTGCCAGGATCCCAATTTCTCCAGCGCGGCCTTGGCGTATTTGCCTGCTGGAACGGACTTCACGTCGCCGGTTGCGATCCTGCCGTCGCCGGCGAGCTTTGCGAGATCGAAGCCCGGACCGATCGCGACATGATCGATCTTCGAATCCTTCGGTGCGATCAGCACGATGGAGTTGCCGAGCAGATTGACCCGGCTCGGCTCGTTGATGGTTTTCTTGGAGGTCGCATAGTCCATCCAGTCAGTGTCGGCTGAGATGAACACATCGGCCGGCGCACCCTGCTCGATCTGTTTTGCCAGAGCGGAGCTCGCGGCATAGCTCACCGTGAATTTGACGCCGGTCCTGGCGGTGTAGGCGGCGTTGATGTCGTCGAGCGCGTTCTTCATCGAGGCGGCGGCAAAGACGGTGATCGTCTTGTCCTGGGCCGCGGTCGGCGCGACGGCGGCCAGCAGAACGACGAAGGCAACGAAAAATGCGGACAGGCGGGACATCGAAGCGCTCCATGCGCGCGTGCAGGCGCGATCTATAGACGCGCGCGTGACGGCGTTGGTTGAGACAGGATGCGACCGCGGAAGCGCTGTTCCGGTTGAGCCCGGGCCGACTTACGGTCGCCCGGGATATCGCGGAGCGAACCTTAACAGGCCGCCCCATCAGGTCAAAGCCCTGATCCGTGCTCTACGGCTTGGCATCCGCCGCATGCAGCACGGCTTTGCAGGCCGCCGGCATCTGCGCCAGCGTCATCGGCGGCTTTGGCTTGGGCGGCGTCGGCGGGGGTTTCGGGTGCAGCACCGAATCCTTGAACCAGAAGGCGAGGTCGGCCGGCTTGCAGCCCTCGTCCTCGGCCTGTGACGGCTGGCCCTCGCATTCGGCGGCTCCCGCCGGGCAGCGCATGCGGATGTGGAAGTGATAATCGTGCCCCCACCACGGCCTGATCTTCGACAGCCAGCTGCGGTCGCCCTTGGCCTCGCGGCACAGCGCCTTCTTGATCGCGGCATTGACGAAAATGCGCTGCACCGCCGGCTCCTGCGCGGCGTCGCGCAGCACCAGCACATGACCCGCGGTGAACACTTTTGGATCGATGTCGAGCCGGTCCTCGCGCACCATCATCACCGCCGAGGTCTCCTCGCGCTCCTCGCGCGACAGCCGCCGGTCCGGCATCGGCGTCAGCCAGATGTCGGCATCGAGCCCGATCTGATGGCTGGCATGGCCCGACAGCGCCGGCCCGCCGCGCGGCTGTGCGATGTCGCCGACGAGGATGCCTGGCCAGCCGGCATCCTTCTTCGCCTTGGCCGCAAGCCGCTTGACCAGCGCGATCATGTCCGGGTGGCCCCAGTTGCGATTGCGCGACAGGCGCATGACCTGCCAATTGTCGCCATTGAGCGGCATCTGCTCGGCGCCGCCGAGGCAGCCCTTGGTGTAGGAGCCGATGACATGCGCAGCCCCGGTCGAGGGCAGCAGTTTGCGCGCGAACAGCTCCCGGGCGCCGAGCTTGGGATCGTTGGGATGGGCGAGCGGCGGCAGCGGCTTTGGATTCACGCTGCCCTTGTCCTGCGCCAGCGCGGTGCCGGCGTGCAGCAGGGCAAACAGAAGCAGGAGAGGGGCGATGCGGCGGGGACTCATGCTGGTGACCTTATAGCCCAAGGCAGCTTCAGGGTTAAGAATTAGGCTTTCGATCGCCCACAGGCTCACAGCGTCTTTACAGGAACCGCGCCGCGACGAATCATGGCCTCAAGGAAGAAGGCTGCGGGGCGTTTGGAATGGCAGGGTCTCTTGTCCGGCGCATAGGCCGGGTCATGTTCGGCGCGTGTGTCCTGGCCGGGCTGGCGGCAACGTCCGCGCGCGCCGACGTCCGGGTCCAGATCGACAAATCGTCGCAACGCATGGCGGTCAGCGTCGACGGCTCGCCGCGCTACGACTGGCCGGTGTCGACGGGACGCAGCGGCTACGGCACGCCGAACGGCACCTTCCATCCGCAGGCGATGATGCGGCGCTATTTCTCGCGCAAATATTACAATTCGCCGATGCCGCACGCGATCTTCTTCTATTACGGCTTTGCCATCCACGGCACGACCGATATCTCGCGCCTGGGCGGACCGGCCTCGCATGGCTGCGTCCGATTGCATCCTGCGCACGCCGCGACCCTGTTCGCGCTGGTCAGCCGCGAAGGGCCGCGCAACACCACGATCCAGATCACGAACTAGCTCTCACGACATAGGCGGTCTGCGGCGCCGGATAGCCCTTCAGGTCGTATTCGTGCGCCTCGGCAGAAATGTCGTTCGATACCGCCTTCCACACCGCTTCGCTCATGACGAGTTCGCCTTCCCGCGCTGCGGCCACAAGTCTCGCACCGTAGTTCATGGCGTCGCCAAGTGCCGCGAGCTGATAGTTGCCGCTCTCCGTTCCGATTGATCCGACGAAGACCTTGCCGGAATGGACGCCAACCCCGATGGGAAGCCGTCTCTCGTCGTTCTCCGCGCCGCCGGTCAAACGCAGCAGCTTGAGGCCTGCGGTGACCGCGCGCCGCTGATAGTCGGATCCCGTGAGGGTCGGAACATAGAGGGCAATGACCTCGTCTCCGACCATCTTGTCGACGATACCGTCCGTCCATGTGAACACATCGACGGCAGTCCGGAAAAATAGCGCCATGCGGGCGGCGAAATCGGCCGGCGACATCCGCGCTGCCATTTGGGTCGATCCGCGTATGTCCGCATAGAGGACTGCAATCTCCAGTTCTGCGCCGCCGCGTTGTTCGGACAGAACGCTCTCGCACTTCTCGCAAAGATTTGGGTTGCGCCGCCACTGTGCGCGGCCCAGCGCGCGCATCAGCGGCGCGGTGAAGCCGTCAAAGCCCGCATAGCAAAGGCGGCAGCGGTGGGTGGCTGTCGGAGATGCCAGGCGAAGCAGCTTCCGGCCGCGCCGCAACTCGGGATGCTCGCCGGAAAAGACCGCCTGCCAGAACGGACTGGATTGATTCGACTCGGTCGACATCGGGCAGTCCCCTCCGCGATGACGAGAGCATATCGAACCACGTTCGGCCTGTCAGGGGGTTCGCCGCCGCACGACCTGCCGGTTTTCCGGATCCATGCCTGCACCTAAAGTCGTAGGGTCCTTGCGACGGAACGCCGTTCTTAACGTTGCGATAACCCTGCCGAGCATTGACCAAAATTCGTGCGTTCGGGTGGGGAATAGCCGCACCCTGCATGCAAGGATTGGCGGCGGCGGAAATCATTCATGGCCGCGCGCAATTTTACGGCACATCTATCTCCTAAAGCGAACGATCGCGTGGACTGGCGCGCGGCCTCGATTGCCTGCGCCCGGCAAACAGGCACAAAACTTCCGATTTACGTTTCCTATCCCGTATTCCACGCAGGCTCCGCCGCGACCGAGATTACTGTTTTTTCAGAGACTTGTCGGACAACTTGCGCCCAAAGACGCGAGTGGGACGGCTGAAGTTGAGTATCGGTGCAAGACACAACAAGAAACGAAAGCGGAGGTCGCTCGCCTGGGCGGCCGGCCGCACGCGCAAGGTCGCGCAGAAGGCCGACGCCGGGAATGGTTCGCCCGTCGAGACCGACGCGCTGATCCAGAGCCGTGCGGAAGCGGAAGCCGCGATCGCGGAAGCACGCAAGTCGCATGAGCGGCTGCGCCAGGCGATCGATCTTTTGCCCCAGGGCATTGTGATTCTCGATCCCGAAGGCCGCTACGTTCTCTGGAACAAGCAATACGCCGAGATCTATAGCAAGACGGCCGATCTGTTCGAGGAAGGCGCACGCCTGGAAGATACGCTGCGCGTCGGCGTTGCGCGTGGCGACTATCCGGAAGCGGCAGGCCACGAGGAAGAATGGATCGCCGAGCGCCTGAAGAAACTCTATGAGCCAGGCAAGCGGCACGAACAGACGCTGTCCGACGGTCGCGTCATCCTGATCGAGGAGCGCCGGACCGACGACGGCGGCGTTGTCGGCCTGCGCGTCGACATCACCGAGTTGAAGCAGCGCGAGGCCTCGTTCCGCCTGCTGTTCGACGGCAACCCCGTGCCCATGATCGTCTGCGCGCTGGACGACGAGCGCATTCTCGGCGTCAACGACGCCGCGGTCGCGCATTACGGCTATAGCCGCGTCGATTTCGAGAAGCTCACCATCCGCTCCTTGCAGGCTTTCGAGAGCGAGCCGCCCTGGACCACCGACCGCACCACCGAGGAGCAGGCCGCGCGCACCTGGAAGCACGTCAAGGCCGACGGTTCGCTGATCGACCTCGCGATCTATTCCCGCGAGCTCGTCTACGCCGAGCGGCCCGCGGTGCTGGTCGCATTGATGGACATCACCGAACGCAAGCGCGCCGAGGCGCGGCTCGCCTTCATGGCCCAGCATGACGGCCTGACCGGCCTGCCGAACCGCAACCTGCTGCGCCAGACCATGGACGAGATGCTGCTGCACACCCGCCGCAGCGCCGAGAAGGTCGCGGTGCTGATGCTGGGGTTGGACAATTTCAAGGCGGTCAACGACACGCTCGGCCACACCATCGGCGACAAGCTGTTGCGTGGCGTCGCCAAGCGGCTGCGTTCGACCTTGCGCGAGGAAGACGCGCTGGCGCGACTCAACTCCGACGAGTTCGTGATCGTGCAGAGCGGGTTGGCACGGCCCGAGGATGCCGTGGGGCTCGCCAAACGCATCCTGGAGGCGCTCGCCAATCCTTTCCTGCTCGACGGTCATTCCGTGGTGATTGGTGCCTCCGTCGGCATCGCGATGGCGCCCTCCGACGGTGATGATTCCGAGAAACTCTTGAAGAGCGCCGACATGGCGCTGTCGCGTGCCAAGATCGACTCGCGCGGCACCTTCTCGTTCTTCGAGGCCGCGCTCGATGCCAAGGCGCAGAGCCGGCGCAAGATCGAGGTCGAGCTGCGCGACGCGATCCAGAACGACGTGCTGCGCCCCTATTACCAGCCGCTGATCGACCTTTCGAGCGGCCGCATCACCGGGTTCGAGGCGCTGGTGCGGTGGCCGCATCCGGAGCGCGGCATGGTCTCGCCCGGCGAGTTCATTCCCGTCGCCGAAGAAACCGGGCTGATCAACGCCATCGGCGGCCTGATGCTGCGCACCGCGTGCCGCGATGCCGCGCAATGGCCCGACGACGTCCGCGTCGCCGTCAACCTGTCGCCGCTGCAGGTCCATAGCGGCAATTTGCTGTCGGTCGTGACGGATACGCTGAGGCAGTCCGGCCTGCCGGCGCGCCGGCTCGAGCTCGAGATCACCGAGACCTTGCTGCTCGAGAAGAGCGAGCAGGTGCTGGCGACGCTGCATGCGCTGCGCGCGCTCGGCGTACGCATTTCCATGGACGACTTCGGCACCGGCTATTCGTCGCTGAGTTATCTCAGAAGCTTCCCGTTCGACAAGATCAAGGTCGACCAGTCCTTCGTGCGTGATCTCGGCGCCAACCGCGAGGCGCAGGCGATCATACGCGCCATCATCAGTCTCGGCAAAGGCCTCGGGGTCACCATCACCGCCGAAGGCGTCGAAACCGAAGCCGAGCTGAGCTGCCTGCGCACCGAGGGCTGCGACGAAGGCCAGGGCTTTTTGTTCAGCAAGGCCCGCCCCAATATCGAGATCGTCAGCCTGCTCAGGGCGCAACGCGGTGTGGACGGCGACGAAACCGACGCCATGGTGGCGTGAGCACGGTTGCGATCATGACAGCGCGGCAAGCTCGTCTACGCCGACAGGAGGCTTGGTTCGCCACCCGATCATGTATGTCCGTTTTGCCAGTCCGTCTTGAACGCGTGCAATCTGCGTTCGCTCCCTCGCGAGCCTCAGGCGCAGCAAGGGGTCGTGGGTCCCCGAAGCAACGAGGCATTTGTTGATGACCCATCCGAATGGCTCGATGCCGGCGCGCCGCAAATCCTCCTGAAGAGCCGCGGCTTCGGAAACCGGAGTTGTCTCGGGCAGGGTCACCAGGATAATCCTTGTGTGGGTGGGGTCCTGCAGCCTCATCAGCGGAGTTACGATACGTCCCGATCCGCCCGGCTCCAGTTGGCTTGTCATCTGGCGATGATACGCGCCGGTCGCATCGAGCAGGAGCAGGGTATGGCCGGTCGGAGCCGTATCGAGCACCACGAACGCGCTGCGAGCCTCCGCGACGACGCGCGAGAAGGCATGGAAAACGGCGACTTCCTCAGTGCATGGTGAAGCCAGATCCTCGAGCAGAAGCGCCTTGCCCTGCTCGTCCAGGTCGCGGCCACGGTTCGCCAGTATCTTCGCCACATAACGTTCCGTCTCGAGCCGGGGATCAATCCGATCCACCGTTAAGCCCGGCATCACGCCGTCGACGACGAAAGTGACGTGGGCTGCAGGATCTGTCGTGCTGAGGTGAACGGCGTGCCCGCGCTTGGCAAGTCCCACGGCAATGGTAGCGGCAACCGTCGTCTTCCCAACGCCGCCCTTGCCCATGACCATGATGAGGCCATGCTTGTCCCGGGCGATGTCATCGACCAAACGGTCGAGCCCTGGCAGGTCAACCGACTCGGCATCTGGTTCGCCGGCTGCATTCAGATGCGATGGATTGGCTGGCGACAACACCGCCCTGAGGGCCGCAAGACCCACAATGTCAAAGGCAAACAATGGGATTTCGTCTCGCGGCAGTTTCGCCAGCGACGCCGGCATCGCAGCGAGAGCTTCGTCCTGATCCCGCTCAAGGGCAACTGCCACAACGTCGGTCGGGTCCGTGGCGTGAAAGCGGCCGTTCACGGCGAGTGTCTGGTTCGAGAGATTGAGCGCGTCGAGTTCGCCTGAGGTTCTGGCTGCCTCGCGGATCGCGCTGCGATCGGCGCGGGTGACCAGGACGACGGTCGTTCGCCCGGGATCGCCCAACGCCTGAAGCGCCTGACGAAATCGGTTCTCCTGCATCTTCAAACCTGAATGCGGGCCGAGGCAGGATGCGCCCCGCTCGTTATTCTTCAGAAAGCCGGTCCATGCCTTCGGCAGGCTGAGAAGTCGCAACGTGTGGCCGGTCGGGGCCGTATCGAAAATGATATGATCGAAGCCCGCCATATCGCCGTCCAGCAGTCCCACGAATTCGTCGAAGGCGGCTATCTCTGTGGTGCACGCGCCGGACAGTTGCTCGCGTACTGTCGATTTCTCCTCAGGGGTTGCCGCCGGCCCGAGCTGTTCGAGCACGCGGGTTCGATAGCTCTCGGCTGCTGCCTCCGGGTCTATGTTCATCGCGAAGAGCCCGGCTGCGTTCGGTACCGGTACCGGGGTGTCTGTCAGGCAGACGTCCAGCATCTCGTCGAGGTTGGAAGCAGGATCGGTGCTGACGAGGAGGATGCGCAATCCGCGGTCGGCGAGGCCGACGGCGGTTGCACAAGCCAGCGAGGTCTTGCCGACGCCGCCCTTTCCGGTGAAGAAGAGAAATGGTGTCGGAGCGTCCAGCGCGCGAAAGTGAAGCATCAAAATGCATCCCAACAAGGTCGATGCGGCGATGCGGTACCGACGCCTGGGAGGTCTCGGTCATGTCGCGCAGTCCGCGTTCAAAATTCGCTCAGGTTTCGGCTTCGAGCGCTAGCGCGATTCCCTGGCCGCCGCCGATGCAGAGCGTCACGATGCCCTTCTTCACACCATCGCGCCGCATCGCATGCAGCAAGCGGGTCGTGAGCACCGCGCCTGACGCGCCGATGGGATGGCCGTGCGCGATTGCACCACCTTCCACGTTGACCACGTCGGGGGACAATCCAAGATCCCTGGTGACCGCGAGGACGATGGCCGCAAAAGCCTCGTTGATCTCGATGCGACCCACATCGCCGATCTTCCAGCCGGCGCGGTCGAGCGCCTGCTTCACGGCGGGCACGGGACCAAGGCCGAACATCCCGGGTTCGACGGCGCCGATGCCGTAGGCGGCAAGCCGCGCCATCGGTTGCAGGCCCTTCTTCTGCGCCCAGGTTCTGTCAGCGACGATCATGGCGGCCGCTCCGCTATTGAGACCCGGCGCGTTGCCGGCAGTGATGGTTCCATCCTTGCGGAAGGCCGGCTTGAGTTTGGAGAGACTCTCCAGTGTCGTATCCGGCCTATTGTGTTCGTCCTTGTCGAATTTCACCGGGCCTTTCCGTGAGAACACTTCGACCGGTGTTATCTCCGCGGCGAACTTGCCGGCCGATTGAGCCGCCGAGAACCGCTTCTGCGAGCGCTCCGCCCATCGGTCCTGATCTTCCCGGGTAATCTGATGGGATCTTGCGAGGTCCTCCGTATGCCAGCCCGAGTGCTGGCCCGAGAAGGCATCGTTGAGCCCGTCCATCAGCATCGAATCGAATATCTGCGCATCGCCCATGCGATAACCCCAGCGCCCCGAATTCATGAGGTAGGGCGCTCGATCCATGTTCTCCATGCCCCCGGCGACTGCGCTATCGACGAGTCCGAGCATGACTTCCTGCGCAGCGCTGGCGATGGCCTGCGCACCTGAACCGCAAACACGATTGACTGTCATCGCGGGGACCTGGACGGGAACGCCGCCATTAATGGCAGCCTGCCGGGCCGGATTCATCTTGTTCCCTGCCTGGATGACGTTGCCCATCACGACGGTGCCTATCTCACCGGGCTCCAGTTTGGCCTGAGCCAGCGTCGCCTGGACGACGGCAGCGCCGAGATCGGTCGCAGGCATCTCCTTGAAGGTACCGCCGTATGTACCGATTGCTGTGCGCAGGGGTGAACAGATTACGACTTCCTTGTGAGCCATCGGCCTTCTCCCTTTCCGGCATGGCATCGCCTTGCGACCGGGATCAACCAGTAGGACTCTGACGGGGCTGCATTGTTGCGATGGATCAATAGCCCGAGGGTAACAGGCTGGCTGCAACGCGATGAAATATGGGGCGGCCAAGTCCGTTTACGACAATGAGCTAACTCGCTTTTGCATGTCGCTCCGCAGGCGGAGCGGACACGGCACGTATTGCGAATCGCATCTGTGAGCATGCTGCTCTAAGACGCCGCAGTGGCTCCGTCGAAATTCAATCTGCCAAAATCGCCCGCCCCACATCCTCATAATGCGTATCGCGTGCCTGCAGTTGCTGGGCGATCGCATGCATGTCGCGAAACCGCCGCTCGAACGGATTCTTCTTGAACACCGCCGTCGCGCCGGCCATGTGATAGGCGGCGTCGACCACGGCCGCCGATTGATGGATGGTCCAGGTCGAGGCGAGCCGCACGGCGTTGCGATTGACATCGCTGAATTCGCCTGACGCGTTGAGATCGCGCCACATCGTGCCGGCCGTTGTATAGAGATAGGCGCGCGCCGCCCGAAAATTGCCCTCGGTGCGGGCGATCAGGCTCTGCACCGCATTGTTGTCGCGCATCGCCTTGGCCTGCAGCGATTGATGCTTTTCGCGCGCCAGCGCAATCGCGGCATCGAGCGTTGCCCGCGCCACGCCGAGCGCCACGGCGGCGAAGCCGAGGCTGTAGCTCGGACCAGTGCCGATCTTGTAGAGCGGGCCCTTCTCGCGCAACGCCGGCGTCACGTCGCGCAGCGCCGTGAAGCGTTCGGGGATGAAGAGATCATCGACCGAATAGGCATCGGTGCCGGTGCCGGCGAGCCCGATCGCGTCCCAGACGTCGTGCATCGTGGCGCGCGTCACCGGGAACAGGATGGTGCGAACCTCCTGCGCGCCGTCGGCACTTTTGCGCGGTGTGCCGTCAGCCTCCGCAATGCGGACATGCGCGCCCAGCCAGCTCGCCTGCCGCGAGCCCGAGGCAAACTCCCAGCGCGCCGTGATCCGGTAGCCGCCGGCTTCCGCGCGCGCCTCATGCGCGATCGCACCCCAGGCGAGGATGCCCGGCGGCGTGTTGAAGATCTCCTGCGCGGTCTCCATGTCGAGCCAGGCCGCGGTCATCGCGCAGACGCTGTTCTGCCCGAGGCACCACGCCGTCGAGGCATCCGCCTTCGCGATCTCCTCCAGCATCTGCATGAACATCTCGGGCGCCGCCTCCGCGCCGCCGAGGCTTTGCGGCAGCAGCGCGCGGTAGAGGCCGTTGTCGACGAGGGCGTTGACGACGGCCGGCGTCAGCCGCCGCGTCCGCTCGATCGCGTCGGCCTCATCAGCGATCAGCGGCGCGATGGCGCGGGCACGTTCGACCAGATCAAACCCGGGGAGTTGAGTCATCCGCATTTCACCTCCACGAGTCCCAATCGTAGACGGCTTCGATCCAGCCATCGACGGCGGAATTCTCGGGGTGTCTTGCCATCGCCGCCGCCTCTCGACGAAGTCGCGCCTTGATCTTTGGATTTCTTAAGTCGGGCACCCAATGTTCTACCGGGCGCAGTCCTTGGGCGCGCAACTGGTCATGCGTCATCATGCGCTTCGTCTGCTGCGGGTGAGGCGGGGTCTTGCCGGCCTTGCTCGATGTGGTTGCCATAGGTGTACCGTAACAGTTGCGGATGCTGGTTCAACCTCGGCGTCACCTCCTCAAGCCGAGCGAGTTCGTAGGATGGGTAGAGCGGAAGCGAAACCCATCAAATTTCACCCTCACTCGGATCGAGTCGATGGGTTTTCACAGGGGCGCAACCCATCCTGTGCGCTGCCTCACTGAAAGAGCGAGCGCCTGAATGCGTAGTCTTCATCGCTCTCGTCGGCATCGCGATGTAGCTCATAGTTCGCGAGGGAGAACGGCGGCGTTCTCGAAATCTCCTCCACTGCCTCGACATAGCCGAGATGCCGGCGCATGACGTCTTCGACGAGTTCCTTGACGCTCACATTGTCCAATCGGGCAACCCGCGAAGCCTTGTCGTAAAGCTCATCGTCGAGATGTACCGTGATGTCAGCCATGACGGGTTTCCCGTGGCGAGACGGCCAAATTCTCTCAGACATGTAAACGGCCTTGCCGCAACATGAAAGGCGCTTCCCGACAGGACGATATCGCTGCGTTTCAGGTCCAGCCACGCGCTATTCCTCGTTGCGCAGCAGTTTTCTCGCGGGATCCCAGATCTGCAGGCCGTGCCGGTCGATGATGTAATGATCCGCGCCCAGGGCCTCGGCGGCTTCGATGGCCAATTCGAGCGATTGAAAGGTCTGCATGATGTGGCCGTGTCTGGTGGTCACGTAGAACGGCGCGTGAAGGTCATGACGCGTTCCGGCTCGTCCGAGAAGCTTGCGCAAGCGAGCCGCGACGCGATTCAGCATGCTGCCGTCCTCATCGCGTCAGGCCGCGGCGCCGCCGAGGTCGAGCGGCTGCCTGCGGCGGGACGGAAAGCTCAGCGCCACCGCGACGGCGGCAAGCCCAATCGCGAAGGAGCCGACATGCAGCCACGTGTAGCGCTGGAAGCTGTCGAACACGAGGCCGCCGGCCCAGGGCCCGAGCGCCATGCCGAGGCTCGCGAAGGCCGACACCGCGCCGAACACCGTGCCCATGATGCGCGCGCCGAAGAATTCGCGCACCAGCACCGCATAGAGCGGCATCACCCCGCCATAGGCGAGGCCGAACACGACCGACAGCGCGTAAAACTCCCCGAGCTGCGCCACCGCGAGATAGGTCGCGATGCACATGGCCTGCACGAAGAGGCCGCCGACCAGCACCGGTTTTGCACCGATGCGATCGGCCAGCGCGCCGAGGAGCAGGCGCCCGCCGAGCCCTGACACGCCGGCGAGGCTGTACACGGTCACCGCGGTGAGCGGCGCGATGCCGCAGATCATCGCATAGGACACCATGTGGAAGATCGGGCCGGAATGCGCCGCGCAGCAGGCGAAATGCGCGGCCGCGAGCGCGATGAATTGCGGCGTGCGCAGCGCCTGTGCCGCGGTCAGTTCGGTCTCCGGTGTCGCGTCGGTGCTGGCCGCGCCTGCGGCTTGCGGCGCAGGTCGTATCAGGAAGCAGGCGGGGATCAGCAGCACCCATGCTGCGATGCCGATGACCAGCATCGCGGTGCGCCAATCATAGGCCGTGATCAGCCAGCTTGCGGTCGGCGCGATCGTGACCGGCGACACGCCCATGCCGGCGGAGACGAGTGCCACAGCCAGGCTGCGGTTCCTTTCAATCCATGCCGATGCCAGCGCCATCATCGGCGCGTAAAAACTGCCGGCGGCAATGCCGATCAGCACGCCGAAGAACAACTGAAACTGCCACAGGCTTTGCGCCTGGCTCGCGGTCACCAGCCCAAGCCCCAGCAGCAGGCTTCCGGCCAGCACCACGATGCGCGTGCCATACCGGTCCGACAGCGTACCCCACAGGAACGCGGCAAAACCCATGCAGAGGAAATCCAGCGTCGCCGCCGCCGACACGCCCGCGCGCGACCAGCCCATCGCTTCCGAGATCGGCTGCAGGAAGACCGCGAGCGACAGCATCGTGCCAAAGCCGACGCAGGTCATCAGCGCACCGGCGCCGACGATCACCCAGCCATAGTCGAAGCGGGCAGGCTTGCTCATGCGTTTCCTCGGCGCTTTTTGTCTCGTTGATTGGTGCGCAGTATGGATGGTGGCCTATCGGCCGCTCCGGGGCAATATGACGGGCGGCATCCCTCTCATGCCCGGATCAGAAGAATGTGAGTTGCAGGGCGCAGATGGCAGTTGTCGTAGCGACCAGCGTGACCGCTCCGACGCAAATGGACCCAAAGCGAACAAATTCTTGCGGTAGCGAGACGCTGCGACGGCAGATGCGACGACGAGCGGTTCAACCAGCAGGGCTTCCGCCATGGTCAAGCTCCCTCCACCGATCTGGATGTTGATCTATGTCCTCCTCAGTGCCGCTCTGAGCTGGTCGCTTGGCTGGCCAAAGCTCCCGGGCCTGCCGCTTCCGCCGCTCGGCATCGCGCTGGTGGCCCTGGCGTTCGTGTCGCCAGTATGGGCCGTCATCCTGTTTCGGCGTGAGGACACCGAAATCAACCCGACGTCGCCGGCCAACCGCAAACTGGTGACCGACGGTCCGTTCCGATTCACCCGCAATCCGATGTATCTGGGCCTCGTGCTGCTCGCCCTGGGCATCGCGGTGTGGGTCGGCGCGTGGCCGATGCTGATCGCGCCCGTCGCCGTCTTCGCGACGGCCAACTGGGTGCACATTCCCTTCGAGGAAGCCAAGATGCGCCGGCAATTCGGCGCGATTTATGACGATTATGTCGCCCGGGTGCGGCGCTGGGTGTGAATGTGCAGCGAACTGCGCCTTGGTGCAAATGTCGCAGTCACATCGCAACGATGGCAATATACCCCTGATTTGCCCGACGGGTCAAGAGGAATTTCGAAAAATCCGATGACGGCCGCTGGCCGCCATTTCCTACTGTGCATGGGGTTGTTTTCGACGCCTTTTCGCCCGGCCCCGAAAGTCAGACCGGAACCGCGTCAGCTATCCACCTTCAGCGCCGCGATGAAGGCTTCCTGCGGGATGTCGACCTTGCCGAACTGCCGCATCTTCTTCTTGCCTTCCTTCTGCTTCTCCAGAAGTTTGCGCTTACGCGTGATGTCGCCGCCGTAGCACTTTGCGGTGACGTCCTTGCGCAGCGCGCGCACGGTCTCGCGGGCGATCACCTTGCCGCCGATCGCCGCCTGGATCGGGATCTGGAACATGTGCGGCGGGATCAGCTCCTTCATCTTCTCGACCATGGCGCGGCCGCGGCCTTCGGCGCGGGTGCGATGCACCAGCATCGAGAGCGCGTCCACCGGCTCGCCGTTGACCAGGATCTGCATCTTGACGAGGTCGGCGACCTTGTAGTCGGTCAGGTGATAGTCGAACGAGGCGTAGCCCTTGGAAACGGACTTGAGGCGGTCGTAGAAATCGAACACGACCTCGTTGAGCGGCAAATCGTATTTCACCATCGCGCGGGAGCCGACGTAAGTGAGCTCCTTCTGCGCGCCGCGGCGGTCCTGGCACAGCTTCAGCACGCTGCCGAGATATTCGTCCGGCGTGAGGATGGTGGCTTCGATCCACGGCTCCTCGATGTCGGCGATCTTGACCACGTCGGGCATGTCGACGGGATTGTGGATCGAAAGTTCGGTGCCGTCGGTCAGGTGCATCTTGTAGATCACGCTCGGCGCGGTCGCGATCAGGTTGAGATCGAACTCGCGCGACAGCCGCTCCTGGATGATCTCCAGATGCAGCAATCCGAGGAAGCCGCAGCGGAAGCCGAAGCCGAGTGCGGCCGAGGTTTCCATTTCGTAGGAGAAGCTGGCGTCGTTGAGGCGGAGCTTGCCCATCGCGGCGCGCAGCGTCTCGAAGTCGTTGGCATCGGCCGGGAACAGGCCGCAGAACACCACCGGGATTGCCGGCTTGAAGCCCGGCAGCATTTCGGACACGGGCTTCTTGTCGTCGGTGATGGTGTCGCCGACGCGGGTGTCGGCGACCTCCTTGATCGCCGCGGTGATGAAGCCGATCTCGCCGGGGCCGAGCTCGTCGACCTGCTCCATCTTCGGCGTGAAGAAGCCGACGCGCTCGACATCGTAGGCAGCACCGGTGCCCATCATGCGGATGCGGCTGCCCTTCTTCATGATGCCGTCGACGACACGGATCAGCACGACGACGCCGAGATAGACGTCGTACCAGCTATCGACCAGCAGCGCCTTCAACGTCGCGTCGCGATCGCCCTTCGGCGGCGGCAGGCGGGTGACGATCGCTTCCAGCACGTCGGGCACGCCGACGCCGGTCTTTGCCGAGATCATCACGGCATCCGAGGCGTCGATGCCGATCACGTCCTCGATCTGCTGCTTGACCTTGTCGGGCTCGGCCGCGGGCAGGTCGACTTTGTTGAGGACCGGCACGATCTCGTGATTGTTGTCGAGCGCCTGGTAGACGTTGGCGAGCGTCTGCGCCTCGACGCCCTGGCTGGCGTCGACCACCAGCAGGGAACCTTCGCAGGCCGCCAGCGACCGCGAGACCTCGTAAGCGAAGTCGACATGGCCGGGCGTGTCCATCAAATTGAAGATGTAATCCTTGCCGTCCTTGGCGCGGTATTTTAGCCGCACCGTCTGCGCCTTGATGGTGATGCCGCGCTCGCGCTCGATATCCATGGAATCGAGCACCTGCTCCTTGCCGGCCATCTCGCGGTCGGTGAGGCCGCCCGTCATCTGGATCAGGCGGTCGGCCAGTGTCGATTTGCCATGGTCGATATGGGCGACAATGGAGAAATTGCGGATGTTGGAAATGGGGGCGGTCGTCATGGGCGCGGGATACCACTCACATCCCCGTGCGGCAACCATATTACTGTATTTTCAGGGGCTTTCTTCACGGCAAGCTGATTCCAAGCGGGCCAAAAACGCGCTAGCAACAGCCGATGTCGTCAACCCAAATCCTGCCCGCCGCGACACGCGTAAAAACCCGGTCCACCTATCGCCGGATCAAAGCCTGGCTGGTCGCCCGCGCCACGCGGCCCGAAACCAGCCTGTGGCTGGTGATCCAGGTCGCGGTCCTGCATGCGGTGATCTGGACCTTCATCCTGATCAATCTGAAGGCAGCGCAGGACGTTCATATGGACGTCGCGGAAGCCTATGGCTGGGGCCAGAAATTCCAGCTCGGCTATGGCAAGCATCCGCCATTGTCGGGCTGGGTCGCGGGCCTCTGGTTCAAGCTGTTCCCGGCGGTGGACTGGGCGACTTACCTGCTCGCCATGGTGACCGTCGCCATTGGCATGGTGATCTGCTGGCGCGTCGCATTGCGTGTCGTCGACCGCAAGCGCGCCTTCCTCGTGCTGGTCATGGTCGCGCTCTATCCGATCTTCAATTTCAAGGGCTTTAAGTACAATCCGGATCTGCTGCAGCTCGTCACGCTGCCGCTGGTGGTGCTGGCCTATCTCAACGCCTTCGAGAAACGGACGTGGCTTTCAGGCGTCTGGCTCGGCCTCGCCGGCGCGCTGGCGCTGATGACCAAATACTGGGTGCTGACCATGATCGGCGCCATTGGCTTGGCCGCACTGATCCATCCCGATCGGCTTCGATTCCTGACATCGCCTGCGCCGTGGGTCGCGATCGCAACGATGGTCGCAGCGATGATCCCGCATCTGGTCTGGCTTGCGGACGCGCATTTCGTGCCGCTAACCTATGCCGGCGACACCTACAGCCTCGACGACAAGAATCTCGTTCACCAGCTCGTGCTCGGCTATGCCTTGCATAATTTTGCGCTGCTGGCATTGCCGGTCGCGCTCGCCGCGCTTGCCATGGCGCTGGTGCCGCCATGGTGGCGGCTGCTGCTGCAAAATCCCTGGCGCATCGTCACGCGGGCCTGGGCGCGCGGCGCCAATCCCGGTGTGAACGTGTCGCAAGCGTTGAATATCTGGATCGTCCAGATCATCGTCGCGGTCGGGCCGCCGCTCGGCGCGCTCGTCTTCTCGATCTATATGAAGACCGACTGGGGCATCTCGCTGTTCTTCCTGGTGCCGTTGGTGTTGATCGCGATTCCGACGCTGCGCGTGCAGCGCGCCAGCCTGTTCAACATCACCGCGATCTGGCTGGTGCTGTCGCTCGCGACGCTTGCCGGCTCGCCCTGGATCGTCGCGCGCGAGATGGCGGCGAACGCCGGCAACACGGCGACCTATGGCGCACGCTCGGAGCTGGCGCGCGAACTGACGCAGGCCTGGCGCACGCGCTTCGCCTCACCCTGGGCGGTCGTTGCGGGTACGATGGAAACGATCCAGCCGCTGGTGTTCTACAGCCTCGATCATCCGTCCGCGTTGCTGCCGTTAGAGGCCTGGGATTCCGGGCTGACATCGCGCGAGGATGTCAAACGGTTCGGCTTCATCGGTGTGTTCGATCCAGCCGACGGTCGCCTGCCGGCCTTCGAAAAGTGGGTTGCAGAGACCGCACCAAACGCCGAGCGCATGGTGATGACCACGCGCCGCTTCATCAACGGCAAGGCGGGACCCGCGATGAGCTGGAACGTCTACATCGCTCCGCCGGCGAAGTGACAGGCTACACGCCTTCTTCGTTGAACTTGCTCTCGACGAGCTCGGTGATCGCCGCGAGCGCGGCTTCGGCATCAGTGCCCGCAGCGGCAACGATGATGGTCGTGCCGGGGCCGGCCGCGAGCATCATCAATCCCATGATCGACGTGCCGCCGACGGTCTCGCCGCCGCGCGTCACCCACACCTGCGCGTTGAAGCGCTCGACCGCCTGCACGAACTTCGCGGAGGCGCGCGCGTGCAGACCGCGCTTGTTGGTGATCAGAAGCTCTTTTGAAATCGCACCACTGGGCACGCCCGCGCCGCCCTGATTCGCGAGTGGCGCGCCGTCGTCGCTCATTTGCCGGCGAGCACGCGGCTGGCAATGGTGACGTATTTGCGGCCCGCTTCCTGCGCCATCGCGATGGCGTCGGGCAGCGAGCGTTCCTCGCGAACTTTTGCGAGCTTCACCAGCATGGGAAGGTTGATGCCCGCGAGCACCTCGACCTTCGGCCGGCTCATGCAGGATATTGCCAGGTTCGACGGGGTGCCGCCGAACATGTCGGTGAGGATCGCAACGCCGTCGCCGGAATCGACGCGGCCGACTGCTTCCAGGATATCGCTTCGACAGAGATCGGAATCATCTTCGGCGCCGATCGTGATCGCTTCGATTTGCTTTTGCGGACCCATGACATGCTCAAGCGCTGCCTTGAATTCGTCGGCAAGGCGCCCGTGGGTCACAAGTACTAGACCAATCATCGGAAAAACTCCTCGCGGGCGCTTTTTGGTGCGCCGCACGAACGCGCCACTTTGACCATCCAGAGCCCCCGCGCAAGAGGGGATGTTGCGCATCTCCCGGAATCTGGCGGAATGGGACGGGGCTCTGCGCCGGTCTATTCGGTCGCGAGTGTGGGGTTCATATGGTTACCATTTCCCTTCAAACAATCGCCTGATGGGTTAACGGAAGATGAACTCTTGGTAGTGGTCAAGGCCGCGACAACCAGCGGGAGGGGCTGATAATCGGCTCCGACCGGGATTCGCGGTATTTCCACACCGGAAATGCATATTTTCAGGGCATCGGGCGAGGGAAGCCGCTCGGCATCGCCGGCAGCCAGGTCGACGACGAGGCCGACCGTCGCATGCTCCACAAAGTCGCAGCGGCGGATTCCGAGGCCGCGGATCTCGATCAGGCCGGCCAGATTCGGGGCAGGGCGTACGACTAATTCCTTACCGACTGTCGCCAGATGGACACGGTCATCGCCGACCAGAACGGCCCTTTCGATCGCCCCGGAGCGGCCGGCCGTGATGAGGTCGAAAGCGAGCCTCGACTTGCCGGCGCCGGAGGGGCCACGGATCAGTACCGCCCGATTCCCGACCCTGACGGCGGAGGCATGAATGCTGGCGCCGCCCTCGCTCATAGCGCCGGCAACCGCACCACGAAACGCGCACCGGCGACGGTCGATGCGCCGTCGGCATCGACCGGGCCCGGCCGGTTCTCGGCCCAGATGCGCCCACCATGGGCGTCGACGATCTGCTTGGAGATGGAGAGGCCGAGGCCGGAGTTTTGGCCAAAGCCCTGATGCGGACGGTCGGTGTAGAAGCGCTCGAAGATGCGCTCGAGCGCATCCTCGCGGATGCCGGGGCCGTCATCGTCGACCACGATCTCGATCTCGGAGCGCACGCGGCGGCAGGTCAGGCGCACCTTGCTGCCGGGCTCGGAGAACGATTGCGCGTTGGAGAGCAGGTTGGAGATCACCTGCCCGAGGCGCGAATCGTGACCGGTGACGGCGAAGCTGTCATTGGCGCTGCGGCCTTCGAAGCGCGTCTGGACCGCGACGTCGTGGCCGAGTTTCGTCTCGTTCGCGACCGAGGTGAGCGTGGTCAACAGGCGCCGGAGATCGACGGGGATCGCGTCCTGACGCTGCAATTCGGCGTCGAGCCGGCTCGCATCCGAAATGTCCGAGATCAGCCGGTCGAGCCGCTTCACGTCGTGCTCGATGACTTCGAGCAGCCGCGCGCGGCTGGTCTCATTGCGCGCCAGCGGCAGCGTCTCGACCGCCGAGCGCAGCGAGGTCAGCGGGTTCTTCAGCTCATGGGCGACGTCGGCGGCAAACATCTCGATCGCCTCGATGCGGCTATAGAGTGCATTCGTCATGTCGCGCAGCGCGCCGGATAGATGCCCGATCTCGTCGCGGCGGCGGGTGAAGTCGGGAATCTCGACGCGGGTCTTGATGCGGCGACGGACGCGCTCGGCGCTGTCGGCGAGCCTGCGCACGGGACCGGCGATCGTACTCGCGAGCAGCAGCGACAGCATGATCATGACGGCGGCCGCGACGCCGCCAACCTTCAGGATCGCGAGGCGCTCGGCGGTGACCATCTGGTCGATGTCGTCGCCCTGGGTGGACAGCATCAGCGCGCCATGGATCGCGCGCGAGCGCAGCACGGGGACGGCGACCGAGACGATCACCTCGCCGCGTGGATTGACGCGCACCATGCTGCGCTTCTGGCCCTTGAGCGAGTCGGCGACTTCCTCGTAGCCGTTGCCGTTCTCGGGCCCGAGCTCGCGGTACAGCGGCAGGTCGCCGCGGTTCAGCCAGGTGCGTATCCCGATCTTTGCGCGTTCGAACAGGCCGGGTTTTGCCGCCGGCGGCGGCAGGTCGAGCCGCAACACGTTTTCGAGGTTGCGGCTGTCGAGCAGCAGGCCGCCATTGGGATCGTAGATGCGTGCGCGCGTCTTGGTCGGCGAGATCAGCGTGCGCAGCACCGGCGCCACGCGCTCCGGATTGATTGGGAAATCCAGCGGCGAATAATCGTCCGAGCCGCCATAGGTCTCGCCCGGCTTGAGATCGAGCAGCCGGTCGGGATCGATGGTGATGGCGTTGGTCTGCACGGTCGCGGACGCCGCGATCGCGCCGGCTATGATTTCGCCCTGAACCAGGAGGCTCTGCGCACGCGCGTCGATCAGGCCGGCGCGGAACTGCGAGAGATAGAGGATGCTCGCGACCAGCGCGACGAGGCCGGCGAGGTTGAGCGAGACGATGCGGCGGGTAAGGCTCGAGAACGAGAGCGCGAAGAAGAACTGGCCGGCGCGGATCAGCCAGCTCAGCGGACGCCAGCCTTTTGCCTGCGGCGCCTGGCCGGCCGAATCGTCCTGTACGCCGTGGGACGCGACGTCCTCGGCGCTCAGGTCGGCATCAGGCTGGGTCCGGTCAAGCAATGCTCACGCCCGCGTTAGGACTGGTCGTGCGGTTGTTTCCCGGCATATTAGCCGAGCCCGACGGCGACGTCAGTCCGCAAAGTCCCCGACTGAGGCGCGTGGCCTCAGGCTTCCTTGAAGCGATAGCCGACGCCGTACAGCGTCTCGATCATCTCGAAATCGTCGTCGACCACCTTGAACTTCTTGCGCAGCCGCTTGATGTGGCTGTCGATGGTGCGGTCGTCGACGTAGACCTGGTCGTCATAGGCGGCGTCCATCAGGGCGTTGCGGCTCTTCACCACGCCGGGCCGGGTCGCGAGCGCCTGCAGGATCAGGAATTCGGTCACGGTCAGCGTGACCGGCTCGTTCTTCCAGGTGCAGGTGTGACGTTCCGGATCCATGCGCAGCAGGCCGCGATCGAGCGCCTTGGCATCGTTCTCCTTCGGCGCGACGGTCGGATCCTTCGGCGCCGAGCGGCGGAGCACCGCCTTGACGCGCTCGACCAGCAGGCGCTGCGAGAACGGTTTGCGGATGAAATCGTCGGCGCCCATCTTGAGGCCGAACAGCTCGTCGATCTCCTCATCCTTGGACGTCAGGAAGATTACCGGCAGGTCGGACTTCTGCCGGAGACGGCGCAGCGTCTCCATGCCGTCCATGCGGGGCATCTTGATGTCGAGGATGGCGAGGTCGGGCTGCGTGGTGCGAAAACCGTCCAGCGCCGAAGCGCCGTCGGTATAAGTCATGATGCGGTAGCCTTCGGCTTCCAGCGCGATCGAAACGGATGTGAGAATGTTGCGGTCGTCGTCGACCAAAGCGATTGTGGGCATGAGCCTGCTTTCCGTTTGGTGTGGCTAAAACGGCGAGCAATCCATTGATGCGCCGCATACATGGGGTTCGAGCTTTGTCACCGAGCAATGCAAGCTGGGCTGAAGTGTGACGAAGTTCCACGAAACGCGACAATCCGGCCGCGTTTCGACCCATATCCGAGACCCCGTTTAGCCGAAAAAAGCCTCGCCGCGCAACCATATAAGCCAGGAAAAGCCGATGCAGCCGACCCCCGATTTCGACCCCGGAAAGCTCGCCAAATCGCTGCTCAGGCGTTGCAGGCAGGGCGCGCTGGCAACCCTGATGACCGGCAGCGGCGATCCCTATTGTTCCCTGGTCAATCTGGCTGCCTATCCGGACGGCTCGCCGATCCTGCTGATTTCGCGGCTTGCCATCCACACCAAGAACATCCTGGCCGACAGCCGGGTGTCCCTGATGCTCGACGAGCGGGCCCCCGGCGATCCCCTGGAGGGCGCCCGGATCATGCTGTCGGGCCGGGCCGAGATGGCAGGCGAAGGCGAGACGGAAATCGTGCGGCGGCGCTACCTCGCCGTCCATCCGTCAGCGGAAGACTTTGTTTCCTTTAAGGATTTCTCGTTCTTCCGGATCATACCGGCGGGAACCCATCTGGTCGCCGGGTTTGGCCGGATCGTGGATCTCAAGCCGGAGCGATTTTTGACGGATCTGGTGGGGGCAGAAGACTTGCTCGACGCCGAGGCGGGCGCGGTTACGCACATGAATGAAGACCACCGCGACACCATGAACCTCTACGCGACCAAGCTGCTCGGCGCGGCCGAGGGCGACTGGCGCTGCACCGGCTGCGACCCCGAGGGGATCGATATGCAGTGGGACCAAAGCGTCGTGCGGTTGGAGTTTCCGGAGCGGGTTACGAGCGGAACCGAGCTGCGCAAAATGCTGGTCAGACTAGCGGGCGAGGCCCGCGCCAAGGCCTGATAGTCTCGCTGTAAGTTGAACGGCTGCGGTGATCGTTGCGACCTATGCCCAGAGGTCGCGAGCGAGAGGTTTCATGACACGGGTTAATCGATTGGCGCTGGTCGCAGGTATGGCGTTCGCCGTCAGTGCCTGTCTGTCCGTGCCGGCTCTCGCTCAAAACCTGTCCGCGCAGAGCGCAAAAATCGAAGAGCTCAGCCGCGCCGGCAAGTATTCTGAAGCGCTGCCGCTCGCGCAGGCGATGGTTGCCAACCTCGAGAAGACTGACAATGCTCGCGACCTCGCGAGTGCCCTGAACAATCTCGCAAAAGTCTATGCCGATCTCGGCCAGGACGATCAGGCCGAGC
>NZ_PPPT01000087.1 GCF_006483445.1 Bradyrhizobium guangdongense
CTCACCGCCGTCGTCCCGGGGAAGGCCGGGACGACGGCGGTGAGTTTGGCCAGCACCGCGTCGCCTCACTCCCCAACTTTGTTATTGGCTCGCCTTCAGCGCGCGCTGCTATAACCTGCTCCCAAAACCTCGCGACTCTATTGCAACGCGAGAGCAGGGGGAGCGTCGCGCGTCTTGTCCGTGATCGATCATGTTCGCTCGCCAAAGCCGACGGCCTTCGTGCTGGCGGGCGGCGGCAGCTTTGGGGCGATCCAGGTCGGCATTATGATGCATTCGCTGGCCAAGCACGGCATCACGGCCGACCTCGTGGTGGGCTCCAGCGTCGGCGCGATCAACGGCGCCTATTATGCCGGTAATCCCACGCTGAAGGGCGTGCTCGGGCTCGAGGCGATCTGGCGCGGCCTGAAGCGACACGACGTCTTCCCCGTCACCTGGCGCACCATGCTCGGCTTCCTGTGGCGGCGCGACTTCCTCATTCGCCATGACGGCATTCGCAAGCTGGTCGATGATCACGTGCCCTATCGCAATCTCGAGGACGCAAAGCTGCCGGTGCATATCGTCACGACCGACATCATCTCGGGCGACAGCGTGGTGATCTCGGAGGGCTCGGTCGCGGACGCGGTCGTCGCCTCCACCGCAATCCCCGGCGCCTTCTCGCCGGTCCGCTATCGTGATCGCTATCTCGCCGACGGCGCGATCTCGTCCAATACGCCGGTGCGGGTGGCTGTGAGCAAGGGTGCAAAGCGCCTGATCGTGCTGCCGACCGGACATGCCTGCGCGACGACCGATCCGCCGGTCGGCGCGGTGGCCAATGCGCTGCATGCGCTGACGCTCCTGATCGCGCGGCAATTGGTCGAGGAACTCGAAGGGCTCGGTCCGGAGATCGCGTATTTCGTGGTGCCGCCGCTGTGTCCGCTGGTCGGCTCGCCCTATGATTTCACCCGCACCGCCGACCATATCGAGCGCGCGGTGAAGAGCACCGACGCCTGGCTCGCGCAGGACGGCCTGGAGCAACAGGGCCACATCCCGCATGAGGCGCGGCCGCATAGCCACTGATGTCTCTTTTGGGCTTATTGCACTGCAATAGCGAATTCGCCGAACACATTGATTTGCACAGTCCGAATTCGCTAGCCTGAAACGCGACACCCGTCATAACCGTAACAATTGCCCGGGTGTAATCGTATCCCGACAATCCGACGAGAGGATCTGATCGTGGCCAACGTCAACAAATCGCATAACCAGCCAAGAGGACCTCTCGAAGACGGAATCATGGAAACGCTCCTGCTTCCCTTCTCGCCGCGCTTCATCGTCCTGACGATCTGCGCCGTCGTGACCGCGACGCTCATCGGCATCGGCATCGCCGACCGTAAGACCTTCGACCTCTTGCTTATCCCGATCGTCATCTTCGGCGGGCTGACCCTGCTCGGCGTGCGCGATCTCCTGCAGAAGGGGCACGCGGTCCTGCGCAACTATCCGATCTCGGCGCATATCCGCTTCCTGCTCGAGGAGATCCGGCCGGAGATGCGGCAGTATTTCTTCGAGAGCGAGAAGGACGGCATGCCGTTCTCGCGCGACATCCGCGCCGTCGTCTACCAGCGCGCCAAGATGCAGCTCGACAAGCGTCCCTTCGGCACCCAGGAGGACGTCTATCACGAGGGTTACGAGTGGATGCACCACTCGGTGTCGCCAAAGTCTCGCGTCGAGGAGAAGTTTCGCGTCACCATCGGCGGGCCGGATTGCAAGAAGCCCTATTCGGCTTCGGTGTTCAACATCTCGGCCATGAGCTTTGGCGCACTCAGCCCCAACGCGGTGCGTGCACTCAATGCCGGTGCGAAGAAGGGTGGTTTCGCGCATGACACCGGCGAGGGCGGCTTCAGCCCCTATCACCGCGAGATGGGCGGCGACATCATCTGGGAGATCGGCTCCGGCTATTTCGGTTGTCGCAACAAGGACGGCACCTTCAATCCGGACGAGTTTGCGCGCGTTGCCGGCGAAGACCAGATCAAGATGGTCGAGCTCAAGATCAGCCAGGGTGCCAAACCCGGCCATGGCGGCGTGCTCCCGGCGGCAAAAGTCTCGGAGGAGATTTCGAAGATCCGCGGCGTCGCGATGGGCGAGGATTGCATCTCGCCGGCCTCGCATCGCGCCTTCTCGACGCCGGTGGGGATGATGCAGTTCATCGCCGAGATGCGGCGGCTGTCCGGCGGCAAGCCGGCCGGCTTCAAGCTGTGCATCGGTCATCCCTGGGAGTTTCTCGCGATCTGCAAGGCGATGCTCGAGACCGGCATCTATCCGGACTTCATCGTCGTCGACGGCAATGAAGGCGGCACGGGCGCGGCCCCGCTCGAGTTCATGGACCATCTGGGCGTGCCGATGCGCGAGGGCGTCAGCTTCGTCCACAATGCGCTGGTCGGCATCAATGCGCGCGACCGCATCAAGATCGGCGCGTCGGGCAAGATCGCGACTGCCTTCGACATGGCGCGCGCGATGGCGATCGGCGCGGACTGGTGCAATTCGGCGCGCGGCTTCATGTTCTCGCTCGGCTGCATCCAGTCGCTGAGCTGCCACACCGACCGCTGCCCGACCGGCGTTGCGACGCAGGACCCGACACGCGCACGTGCGCTCTACGTCCCGCTCAAGATCGACCGCGTCTACAATTACCACCACGCCACGCTGCACTCGCTGTCCGAGCTGATCGCGGCCGCCGGCCTCGAACATCCGCAGGAACTGCGTCCGATCCACTTCAGCCAGCGTACCTCGACCACCGAGGTCCGCTCCTTTGCAAAGCTCTATCCCGCGCTGCGGCCGGGTGAGTTGCTCGACGGCACCGCGGATCAGCGCTTCCGCGACGCCTGGCAGATGGCGCGTGCCGACACATTCCAGCCGGCGATGTGAGACCGCCGCTGTCGGCACGTGTCACAGGAATACCGCTGGTCGCATCGCGACTGTAAAATCGTCGCGAGCGGCCGTGCTTGTTTAACCTTTGATTCAGCTTTGGGTGTAGCCTTGCCGCATGGACGAGCGGCGAGACAAGTCACGACACCGCGTATTGAAGGCCGGAACGATCGAGTTCGGCGGCGGCGCGATCGATTGCACCGTCCGCAACTATTCCGAAGCCGGCGCCGCGCTCGACGTCACGAGTCCTCTCGGCATCCCCGATCAATTCACACTGTTTGTTCCCGCCGACGGGACGCACCTGCCGTGCCACGTCGTCTGGCGCAAGGAAAAGCGCATTGGTGTGAAGTTCGATTGAGGGGCTCTTCCCCTCTCCCCTTGTGGGAGAGGGTGGCTCGCCGCGCAGCGGCGAGACGGGTGAGGGGTCTCTCTCCGTAAGTCTCGAACGGCAGGACGTTCTGATAAAACCCCTCATCCGGCGCTGCGCGCCACCTTCTCCCACAAGGGGAGAAGGAAGAAAGGTCAAGCCGCCGCCTTTTCCCTTCGCGTCGCCAGAATCTTGTCGATCCGCCGGCCGTCGAGATCCATCACCTCGATATGCCACTCGCCGAGATCGAAGGCGTCGCCGACGCTGGGCAGCACGTTGAACTGCTGCAGCACGAGTCCCGCCACGGTGTGAAAACGATGATGCGACGGCAGCTCGATGCCGAGCAGTTCGCCGAACTCGTCGACCGGCATCCAGCCCTCGATCAGGAGGGAATCGTCGGAGCGTTTGACATAGGCTGGCTCCGGCGGGCCCTCCTCGGAATGGAAGGCGCCGACGATCGACTCCAGAATGTCAGCCGCGGTGACCACGCCTTCGAATCCGCCATATTCGTCGTAGACGAGACCGACATGCACCGGGGCCGCCTTGAGGATCGTGAGCACGTCGCGCGCATCGGCCGACGCCGGAATGCTCGGGGCCTCGCGCACCAGCGCGCGCAGATCCGGCGTGCGCTCGTTCATATAGGCGATCAGCAGATCCTTGGCCTGCAGCACGCCGATCGGCTCGTCGCGGTCGCCGTCGGAAACGGGAAAGCGCGAATGCGGGCTCTTGGCGATGATCTCGCGGATGGTCTCGGGGTCGTCGCTGAGGTCGATCTCGTCGACCTCCGTGCGCGGCGTCATGACCGCACCAACCGGACGATCGCCGAGTCGCATCACGCCCGCGATCATTTCTTTCTCGCCGGGTTCGAGCACGCCGGCGGTCTCGGCTTCGTGGACGAGATGATGGATCTCGTCCTCGGACACCGTTTCCTCCGCCTTGCCGCCGCGGCCGAGCAGCGCGAGGATCAGCTTGCCGGAGAAATCGAGCAGCAGCACCAGCGGCAGCGAGACCTTTGCCAGCAGGTCCATGGCGGGGGCGACCTTCACCGCGATGCTTTCGGGATCGCGCAACGCCACCTGCTTCGGCACGAGCTCGCCGACGATCAGGGTCGCATAGGTGATGATGGACACGACGATGCCGACGCCGACGATGTCGGCGACACCGGACGACAGTCCGAGCTCGACCAGCCATTGCGTCAGCCGCTGTCCGAGCGTCGCACCGGAGAACGCGCCCGAGAGCACGCCGACCAGCGTGATTCCGATCTGAACCGTCGACAGGAATCGTCCGGGATCCGACGCCAGCGCCAGCGCGCGCTCGGCGCCGCGCACGCCCTTGTTGGCGAGAATGGTCAGCCGTGCCGGGCGCGACGAGACCACCGCGAGCTCCGACATGGAGAGCAGGCCGTTGATGATGATCAGGATGACGACGATAGCGAGTTCGAGCGAGAGCATTGCACGCGAATGTTTGGGGACCCCCGGTCCGGCGGCCGCCGGACCAAACCCATTATATAGGTAACAAGAGCGAGGATTACCCGGCGCCGACAAAATTGCCGCAACCGGAACCCGGCTCGTTGCCGCTCGGCAGGCGGTTCTTGACCTGGTTTGACGCGCCTCTTTTCGTAAACCCAGGCCCATTTGCTTCCAAAGCGCGATCTCCGAGAACTCATCTCCCCCGAAGATGCCTTCAATTCCCGGGAACGTATTTAAGTGAATTTAACAATGTCCTCTCGATCTGGCACACCCCGACGCGGCGCAGGCCGTGTTTATGGGGTTCCCGTAAGCTCTGATTAACGCCGGCCAATCCAAGTTCCCGGCGAGCGGGGTAAGTGATCGCTGGTCAAGATCCGACATTTACCCCGATCACACGGGAAGCGTTTCTGCCGCAATGACGGCAATTGGATGGAATTCATGCTCCGCCGCGCAGTGCTTCGTTTCGCGAGAGATCGGAAGGCCAACGTCGCAATCATCTTCGCGCTGATGATGGTCCCGACCATCTTTCTGTTGGGCATGGCGCTCGACTACACCCTCGCACTGCGCAAGCGGGAGCAATTGAACGCCGCCGCGGACGCCGCCGCGATCGCGGCCGTAAGACCGGCAATGCTGACTCAGACCGACAGCACCGTTGTGCAAGCCACTGCGGCAGCTGTCTTTGCGACGAAGGCGAATCTTGACGGACTATCCAGCGTGCCGACGCCGACGATCAACGTCGTCGATTCCGGGCTCGCGCGAACCATCACGGTTTCCTACACTGCGGAATCCATCAACAATTTCCCCGGTGTTCTCGGCAAGCAGACCTGGCAGATCGCCGGCTCCGCAACTGCGAAGGCTTCCAGCGCGCCCAACATGAACTTCTACCTGCTGCTGGATGATTCCCCCTCGATGGCACTCGGGGCGACCCAGGCTGACATCAACAACATGATCGCCGCGACGGCGGGACAGCCTTCATACGCACGGAACTGCGCATTCGCCTGCCATGAAGCGCATCCCAACAACCAGAATCCAAGCTCGACAAACAAGGACAACCTCACGGTCGCGCGCGCAAACAACATCACGCTGCGCATCGACCTCGTCACGAATGCAGTCAAGCAATTGCTGGTCGGGCCGTGGTCATGCCCGCAATCGGGCGTTTCGGGCGGCGTCATGCAGTGCATGTCGGCGATCAACAACACCACCTACAAAGCGGCCATCTACACCTTCGACAATAATCTGAACACCATCCAGACGCTGACCACGCCGTCCACCGCGGGCACGCAGATCCCGAACATCCAGCTCATGACGGTCGATCACCAGAACTGCGTGGTCGCCGGCCAGTGCAACACCGATTATGGCAGCGACATCTGGAACGGACTTTCCGGCGTCAACGCCATCATGCCACTCCCCGGCGGTGGCACCAGCCAGGCCGGAGATACGCCGCAGGAGGTCATCTTTCTCGTCACCGACGGCGTGGAAGACAAGCTGGTCCTTACCAGCACGAGCTGCGACGCGAACGCCACCTATCCGCTCCCGACGGCCGGCTCGAAATGGCGCTGCCAGCAGCCGCTCGACCCGTCAGTCTGCACCACCATCAAGAATCGCGGCATTCGTATCGCGATCCTCTATACGGAGTATCTGCAGTTGCCGAGCGACGGCTGGTACAACAGTCGCATAGCCCAGTTCAACAATCCGTCCTCCTCGAACGGCCAGATTGCCCAACGGTTGCAATCGTGCGCCTCGCCCGGCCTGTATGCGGGTGTTCAGACCGGCGGCGACATTTCCACGGCGCTGACGAACCTGTTCATCAAGGTCGCGTCGAGCACAGCCAGCCTCGTGCAATAGGGAAGCGCCATGACCGGATCGAGCCATGCAACGAGAAGGAGGCGCGGCAATCGCCGCACCAGCTTCGTTCGGGATAGCAGAGGTGCCACTGCCGTCGAATTCGCGCTCGTCGCCGCCCCGTTCCTCGCGCTCATCATCGCGCTGATCCAGACGTTTCTCGTCTTCTTCGCCCAGCAACTGCTCGAATCGGTGGCGCGCCAGTCGGCTCGCCTGATCATGACCGGGCAGGTGCAGTCTCAGCAGCTGACGCAGGCTGCATTCAAGCAGAAGGTCTGCGATCAGGTCGTGATCCTGTTCAACTGCAGCGGCTTGATGGTCGACGTGCAGGTCGCCACTTCGTGGTCTTCCGCAAATACCGCCATGCCCACGCTCACGTTCAACGCCCAGGGGGCGGTCACGAACGCCTGGCAATACAATCCCGGAAACGCCGGCGATGTCGTCGTTTTCCGCGTGATGTACGTATGGCCGGTCGTGCTGGGCCCGCTGGGCTTCAATCTGTCGAATCTGTCGAGCGGCAATCGGCTGATCATGTCCTCCGCCGCGTTCCAGAACGAGCCGTCGTCCATTTAGCAGGAGTTTCCAATGATTGCCGGCCTGTCGTCTCGCGTGCGGCACCTGTGGACCGACGCTCGCGGCGTTGCAGCCACGGAGTTCGCCATCGTGGTCCCGTTCATGCTGGTGCTCTACATCGGCGGCGTCGAGCTCGGAAATGCCTTGGCCATGAACGTCAAGGTCAGCGCCACCGCCCACAGCGTCGCTGACATGGTGACGCAGAACACCCAGGTCACGTCAGCCCAGATGGATAGCATCCTCGCGGCGTCGACAGCCATCATGGCTCCCTATCCCGTCGCCAACGGCAATGCCTCCCTGATGACGATCACGGTATCCGGTGTCTCGACCGACAACACCGGCAAAGCAACGGTTCAATGGAGCAAGTCGACGAGCACGTCGGGAGCAAGGCCGCTGGGGCAGCAGCTGACGTTGTCATCGTTCACCGCGCCGAATCCGAACAATCCAAGCAATGCCAACATCTCGCTCATCCTGAGCGAGGTTTCCTACGACTACACTCCCAATCTCGGCTACACCATCAGCGGCACCGTGAAGCTGACCGACAGCTACTACCTGTTCCCCCGCTGCTCGACCAACAGTCCGGGCACGGGGAACTTCCCGTACTATGACGTGAAGTATCCTGCGACGGCGACCTGCACCTGTACGCAACATCTGCAACAAAAGACCTGCTAGGTTTGCAGACGGTTCGGTCAGAGCTGCGAGTATCTGGAAAACATGGTCTCCGTCACATTGTCGGGGAAACCAACTTGACCTACACTCACCGGGTCGGGGGTGTCGCAGCCTCCCCGTGAAGTGGTGATCCCACGCAAGCGCTGCTCGCTGTCCTATGGAGCGAGCAAATGGACGGGATCGCCCTCGAACTCCCTCTTTTCCTGTTGGCCACCTTCGCCGGTGCCTTCGTCGCCGGCCTGTCCGGATTTGCCTTCGGCCTGGTCGCGGCGTCGTTGTGGCTCTACGTCCTGACGCCGCTGCAGAGCGCCAGCCTGATCATCGGCTTCGGCCTGCTGGTGCAGGGCTATTCGGTCTGGAAGCTGCGCAAGGCGCTGGACTGGCGAAAGCTGTGGCCGTTCGTGATCGGCGCATTGCTAGGCGTGCCCGCGGGCGTCACGCTTCTGACCTGGGCCGATCCGCGCAGCGCCCGCATCGCTATCGGGATCATCCTGATCACCTACAGCCTCTACGCGGTCTTCCGGCCGCAGCTCAAGCTCGCCGCCGCCATGCCGCCGGCCGCTGACGCTGCGGTGGGATTTTTCAACGGCGTGCTCGGCGGACTCACCGGCCTTGCCGGCATCATCGTCACCATCTGGTGCAATTTGCGGGGCCTGCCGAAGGACGTGCAGCGTGCGACGTTCCAGCCGGTCGCCGTCGTCGTCTTCGCCATCGCCGCGCTGTGGCTCGGCGTGAAGGGCTCGCTCACGATCGAGACGGCGAAGCTGTTTGTGCTCGGGCTACCATTTTTGTTCGCGGGCACATGGCTCGGGTTAAAGCTGTTCGGACGGATCGACGAGGCCGTCTTCCGCAAAATCGTGCTCGCGCTGCTGTTCGTCTCCGGCATAGCGCTGTTGTTCTAGAGCGGAAGAGGGGCCGGTGAAGGTCGGCTCCCCCGCCCCGCTCTTGTCCGCCGAAGCCTTGGCGAAGGCGGATGCGGGGCCGCGACGAGCTTCGCTCGCGCTGAGAGGGTTGGGGCGAGGGGGAGCCCCCGCGGGGACGGTGAGAGTTGGACTCGCGGAACGTCCCCCTCACCCGGATTACATCTTCGATGCAATCCGGCCTCTCCCCGCAAGCGGGGAGAGGCGAAGGCTGCACCGACTTATTCACCGCGCTCTAGAATTCCCCGTGCAGCCGTCCCGAGAAGATCGACACCGGCCCGCGGTCGGCGTTGTAGGCGGGATTGGTGATGAGCTGGTAGTCGGCGGTGAGGGTGAAGCTCTTGTTGAGCGCGTAGGCGTAATACGCCTCGAGGATGCGCTCCTTGCGGTAGTTGAGCGCGCCGTCGCCGACCAGCACGCCGAGCCCGCCGGCGGCGAGGAAATCGCGATAGTCCTGCGAGATCGCATTGACCGCGCCGCCGATGCCGATCACGTCGTCCGGCCGGCCCCATTTCGTTCCCTTGATCGACAATCCGCCGGACAGGCTGCGATGGATGTCAGTGAAGGCCAGCGTTTCGGTGTGGCCATCGTTCCAGCTCCAGCGGCTGAACAGGCCGACATCGTCGGTGATCGCTTGCTCGAGATTGAGCACGTAGCCGTATTTCAGGCGTCCGCGCCGCGTCTGCGTGATGTCGAGGTTGAGGGCGGGATTGTTCAGCGTCTCGCGGAAACTGCCCATGTTGGCGCTGTCGACCCAGCCGATGGTCCTGAGCTTGCCGGGTTGCGAGAACAGTGAGAAGCGCGTCTCCAGCTCGATCAGATACTGGCCGCGCTCGGGGACCCTGGTGTCGAATTGGTTCGAGTTGGACTCGCCCACCATCAGGAAATAGCCGCCGCGCAACGCCCAGCTCTTCTGGTTGAGTTCGGCGGTGACGCCATAGGTGAGGCCGACCTTGTCGGCCGAATAATCGAACGCGCCCGGCGCCCACAGCGACCAGTTCATGAAGTCCTTGCGGGTGTCCTTGGCATAGGCATTGCCGTCGAACACGTCGACCACGGGGAACTTGCCGGCCTGAATGGTCAGGCGCGAAACGTCGACCTTTTGCCCGAGCTGCAACTGGCCGCTGGCGAGCTCCTCCTGCTCGCCCCCGAAGCCAAAAGTCTGGCGCAGGAACAGGCGCGAGGTGTTGTAGTGCGGGTAGGGGAAGTTCGACTTCTGCGCCTCGCCATTGGGAAAGCCCGCGGCACCGACCGTGTTGTTGAGGCCGAAGCCCTGCAAGAGCTCCGGATTGTAATAGACCTCGCCTCCGTCCCAGAGACGCGCGTTGAGAAACAGACTGTTGCTCCAGGTCTGTTGCAGTTGCGGTGCGGGCGTCAGGCTGTTGGTGCCGGTATAGGGCGCGCGAAACGAGGGATAGCCCTGCGCAATGACGGTGGACTGGCCGTGAATTTCCCAGCGATCCGATTCAGTGTCGGTAATCCCTGACTTTGGATTGTAGGTCGGCATACCCGGCCAATCGATCTTGCGGTTGAGCCCTAGCCGGATGGTCTGGAAATCCACCGTCGAGGCGTAGTTCACGCCCGATGGGAAGGGGACGCTGACGTCCTCGAACTTGCGATAGAGATATTCGAGCCGCGCGGTCCAATGCGGCGCGAAGGCATATTCCACACCCGCGCCCGCCGCCCAGCCGAGCCGCGTCTTGAGACGCCTGTCCTCGGCATCGCCATCCGGCCGCGAGAGGAAGCGTTCGCCTGCAAAGGCAAGTCCACCGGTTGCGTAGAACAGCCAGGCGCCGGACGTGTAGCCGACGCGGCCGCGGATGCTGGCAAAATAATCCCAACGCTCTTCGGCGGTCGACAGCGCGGTCGCCGCGGAATTCACGACATGGTTCGACGGCAGATAATTCGGGAACGAGATGTCGCCTTCGACGCCGACGAGCAGGCCTGAATTGAGCCGCCAGTTGTAGCCGGCCTGTACGCCGCCGATCATGCCGCTGAAAACGTTGTGATTGGTCGCGATGGCGGGATCGGTCAGCGTCGCGTTGGATGTGCCAAAACCGTAGCCTGCATGCACGCCGATATAGAGACCGGTCCAGTCGTAGACGGCCTTCATTGCCGGCGCCTTCAGCGGCAGGTCAGCCGCGGTCGCCGCCTCCGTGACGGCCAGCACGCTCAGCGCGGTTGCGGTGGAAGTCCGCAATAGATGTTGACGCGTTACTCTCACCCGCTCGCCCCCAAGCGCGAATTGTCCCTGAGCCCCGACATCCCTGCAGATTCGGAGCGATGCTGTCACTAGCGGCCCTGGAATTCGCCGATCGGGTCAGTTGATCGCCGAGCGACGCAGTTTCTTCCCAGGTCTCGATAATGTCTCTGGACTTTATTGCGATTAATTCGCAATAGCAACTAGTGCGATTTGCCGCAGGGCATGGTTGGCATCGCGGTGTGACGAGGGTGCAACAAGTTCAGGGGCCCAGAAATGGTTGACCCGCCCGGGGGGACAACCGGGCGGGTCGGGGGCACGACACGGGGTGGATGAGGCGCCCGTGTCGGACGCAGGATCCACTAGGATCGGCCTCAGCCTGTAATCAGTAGCAAGTACGAACGCGGCCCATGTAGTGGCCGAAGGCGTCGTACTGGGCGACCCAGCCGCAGCGGTAATAGCCGTAGGGATAGGGGTTGGTGGCAGCGACTGCGCCGACGACGGCGGCGGTGGCGATAGTGGCTCCGATGGCCAGGCCGAGGTTGTTCAGCGGCTTGGCCTGGGCGGTCGAGGTCGTCGCAACGCTGGCGGTCACGGTCAGCGCGGCAAGGGCGGCGGCGGCAATCTTGGTCTTGATCGACATTTTCAAACTCCATCCGGTTGAGGCGGTCCGTTGTGGCCCGCGTGCTGATTGGACGGAGGCTCCTCAAATCCGGTTCGAAGCGCGAAAATTCGGCCCGGCAAGCGAGCGGATTCTGTTGCGATTCCAGGGGGATGACGGTTAGGCGAGGGGCCCGTTCCTGAGCCTGTTCACGTCGAAGTTATCGACCTCGCCCAGCAGCTCGCAGAAGGCGCGCGCGCCCTGGTCGATGAGGGCCTCGCCCTTCTCTGCGGACGCCATTGTCGCGTTGCCGACCGCGCCGCTCGGGTGAAGATCCTGCGCCTGCCAGGCGAAAGGCGCGGGCCGCTGCGTCGACAGAAAGCGATACTGCTTCTCCATCGCGACGCTGCTCGGCTGGAAATCCGCGATCGCCTCCTTGCGCACGGCGTGCGGATATTTTGCCAGCATGATCGACGTCTCGACCGCGCCGCCATGGATGCCGTGGCGGACCTCGTCGGAGGAAAACAGCTTCTCGGCACCACAGAGCCGCGACCATGAGGTCGTCACCACGAACAGCTTGTGATGCGCGCGCAGATCCTGCGCCACCAGCATCATCGCAGCGCTGTTGCCGCCATGGCTGGTGACGATGACGAGTTTTCGCAATCCGGCTTGCGCAACGTCCTCGCCAATCGCGGTCCAGCTCTTCAGCGCCGCCTCGGTCGGCAGCGTCAGTGTGCCCGGGTAGTCGATATGCTCGGTGGAAATGCCGACAGGCTGTACCGGCAGGAACGTCGCCGGGACGGTTGCGGGCAAAAGCTCGCCGACGCGCGCGAGATAGGCGTCCGCGATCATGACATCGGTCTCGAGCGGCAGGTGCGGGCCGTGCTGCTCGGTCGCAGCCAGCGGCAGGACCGCGATCCAGCTCGCCCGGTCGCCGATCGCGGTGTCGGGCCAGCGGATCTCGGTCCAGTCGCGGGGCGGTCTCATCGAGGTTTCTTTGCGCGAATTTGCACGGTAGTTTGGTGTTCTCTTCCCAGGGGACGCCGCTCGCAAGGCCAACGCCCCCCAAAATCTCCAAAGTTGTCCCTATCATGGGCCAGAACGATCGACGGAGTCCAATCATGCGCCCCATTCATCTCGGCCGAACGTTAACAGGGGCTGTCGCTGCGGCTCTGCTCGCGGTCCTGCTCGTGGTCTTGCCCGCGCGCGCGGAAACGCTGGACAAGGTCTCCTTCGGCACCAACTGGGTCGCCGAGGCCGAGCATGGCGGTTTCTTCCAGGCCGCCGCCGACGGCACCTACAAGAAATACGGCCTCGACGTCACCATCGTTCCCGGCGGCCCCAACGACAACAACCGGATGCTGCTGATCGCCGGCAAGATCGATTTCTTCATGGCCGCGAACACGCTGATGTCGTTCGACGCGGTCGCCAACAACGTTCCCGTGATCACAATCGCCGCGATCTTCCAGAAGGATCCGCAGGTGATGCTGACCCATCCGGACGTCAAGATCGGCAAGATCGACGATCTCAAGCCGCTGACGATGTTCGTCTCCAAGGAAGGCATGACCAGCTACTTCCAGTGGCTGAAGTCCGAATACGGTTTCAGCGAGAAGAACGTCCGGCCCTACAATTTCAACCCGCAGCCCTTCATCGCCAACCCCAAGAGCGCCATGCAGGGCTACGTGACGTCGGAGCCGTTCGCGGTGGAGAAGGCCGCGGGCTTCAAGCCGAACGTGACCCTGCTCGCCAATGCCGGCTTCAACACCTATTCGACGCTGATCGAGACCCGCAAGGAGATCGTCGACAAGAAGCCTGACCTCGTGCAGCGCTTCGTCGATGCCTCCGCGGTCGGCTGGTACAACTATCTCTATCGCGACAATTCGGCCGGCAACGCCATGATCAAGAAGCTCAATCCGGAGATGACGGACGACCTGCTCGCCTATTCCGTCGCCAAGATGAAGGAATACGGCATCGTCGATTCCGGCGACTCCCTGAAGGACGGCATCGGCGCGATGAGCGACGAACGCTACACTTCGTTCTTCGACAAGATGGTGAAGGCCGGCGTCGTCAAACGCGACCTCGACTACCGGAAATCCTACACGCTGCGCTTCGTCAACAAGGGCGTCGGCGTCGAGCTGCGCCCCGCCAAGTAAGCCGTCGATGTCCGATGTCTCGGCATCGTCCGGAGGCGATGGCGGCCTGAGCGCGCTCAGCGTGAGCCTGCGTGCCGTGACAAAAGTCTATGACAGTGGCGTGATGGCGCTGGGGCCGCTCGATCTCGCCGTGCGCAAGGGCGAGTTCATCTCGCTGCTCGGGCCGTCCGGCTGCGGCAAGTCCACCGCACTGCGGCTGATCGCGGGCCTCGCCGCATCCAGTTCCGGCACGGTGCGCGTTGCGCGCCACGAGGGCGTCCCGCAACCCGGCCACGGCATCGGCTTCGTGTTCCAGGAGCCGACCCTGATGCCCTGGACCAGCGTGCGCGAGAATGTGCGCCTGCCGCTCAAGCTTGCAGGCGTCGCGAAGCGCGAAGCCAATGCGCGGGTTGACGACGCGCTCGCTAGCGTCGGTCTCGCCGATTTCGCCGACGCGTTCCCGCGCGAGCTCTCCGGCGGCATGAAGATGCGAGTGTCGCTGGCGCGCGCGCTCGTCACCGATCCCGATATTCTGCTGATGGACGAGCCGTTCGCAGCCCTCGACGAGATCACGCGCTTTCGTCTCAACAACGATCTGCTCGCGCTGTGGCGTGGCCTGCGCAAGACCGTCATCTTCGTCACTCATTCGGTGTTCGAGTCCGTCTATCTGTCGCAACGCGTCGTGGTGATGACGGCCCGGCCCGGCCGCATCCAGGCCGACATCCGCGTCGAGACGGTCGAGCCGCGCGGCGAGGCGTTTCGCACCTCCGCCGCCTATGCCGATTATTGCCGCCGTGTGTCAGCCGCGCTCGCACCGTCCTATTCCGGGCAGGCGGTGCTATGAGCGCAGTGCCAGCGAAAACCACCGGCAACGGCGCGCTGCACGCGGTACGCTTCGTGGCGCCGATCGTCGTGTTCGGAGCCGGCTTGCTGGCCTGGGAACTCGTGGTTCGCATCAAGGAGATCCCGCCTTACGTGCTGCCGGCGCCGTCGGCGATCTTTCTCACGCTGATCAAGGATTGGGCCGTGCTGTCGCAATCGCTCGCGACCACCCTGCTCACCACCCTCGAAGGTTTCATCGCCGCTGCCATCGGCGGCATCGCCCTAGCGCTGCTGTTCAACCAGTCGAAATGGGTCGAATATTCGCTGTTCCCCTATGCCGTCATCCTCCAGGTGACGCCTGTCATCGCGATTGCGCCATTGTTGCTGATCTATCTGGAGCAGCAGACCGCGGTCGTCGTCTGCGCCTTCATCGTCGCCTTCTTCCCGGTGCTGTCGAACACCACGCTCGGGCTGAACTCGGTCGACCGCAACCTTGCAGGCCTGTTCCAGCTCTACGGCGCCTCGCCGCCGCAAACGCTGCGTTTTCTTAAATTGCCGTCGGCGCTGCCTTACATCCTCGGCGGCCTGCGCATTGCCGGCGGCCTGTCGCTGATCGGCGCCGTCGTGGCCGAGATCGCGGCCGGCACGGCGGGCGCCGGCTCGGGGCTCGCCTACCGGATCGCTGAGTCAGGCTATCGTCTCAACATACCCCGCATGTTCGCAGCGCTGCTGTTGTTGTCGCTCGCCGGGATTGTCATCTACGGGCTGCTGGCGCTAGTTTCCCATCTCGTTTTGCGGCGCTGGCATGAAAGCGCGCTTGGAAAGGATACCTGATGTCGACCGGTCCGATTTCGTCCGAAAAGATCGACCTTCTGATCTATGGGCCGTCGCGGCCGATCCTGGAGAACGGGTTCTCCGATCATTTCGTCATCCACAAGGCCGAGACCCATGGTGACCTCGAACGTCTGTCGCCGGCGGTCCGCGACAAGATTCGCGGCGTGGCGGTGACCTATCACACCGTGCGGGCCGACAAGGATTCGCTGTCGCAACTACCCAAGCTGGAGATGGTGGCGAGCTTCGGCGTCGGCTACGACCACATCGACGCCAAATGGGCGGCCGAGCACAACATCGTCGTCACCAACACGCCCGACGTGCTGACCGAGGAGGTCGCCGACGTCGCGATGGGCCTGTTGCTCGCCACCTTGCGCGAGTTCATCAAGGCTGACCGTTATGTACGCTCCGGCCTGTGGCAGACGCAAAACTATCCGCTCAGTGTCGGCTCGCTGCGCGACCGCAAGGTCGGAATCGTCGGCATGGGACGCATCGGCCAGGCGATCGCGCGCCGGCTCGAGGCTTCGCGCGTGCCCGTGGTCTATCACTCGCGCAATCCGTCGAAGGACGTCTCCTACAAGCACTATCCCGATCTGATCCAGATGGCGAAGGACGTGGATACGCTCATCGTCATCGTGCCCGGCGGTGCCGGCACCAACAAGATGATCAATGCGGACGTGTTCAAGGCGCTCGGCCCGCGGGGCGTGCTGATCAACGTCGCGCGCGGCTCCGTCGTCGACGAGCCTGCGCTGGTTCAGGCGCTCAAGTCAGGCACGATTCTCGCGGCCGGCCTGGATGTGTTTGCGGCCGAGCCAAATGTGCCCGACGAGCTCAAGACCATGCAGAACGTGGTGCTGCTGCCGCATATCGGTTCGGCCTCGGTGGTCACCCGCAACGCGATGGACCAGCTCGTGGTCGACAATCTCAAGGCCTGGTTTGCCGGCAAGCCGCCGATCACGCCGGTTGCGGAAACTCCGGTGAAGGGCCGCTGATCATGATGCTCAGGGTGGCTGCGCTGCTTGTGGCTGCGATGCTTGTCGCAACGACTGACGTCGCGCCGGCGCAGGACGCCCTGAAGAAGGACATGGTCGGGCAGTGGGAGCTCTCGACCACCGAGCGCAGCAAGACCTGCGTCGTCACCCTCAAGCCCGATGCGGCCGGGCAGGGTTCGAAGCTCGAGCTCGAGCCGGCCTGCAAGGCCGCGCTGCCCTTCACCAAGGACATTACGGCCTGGAGCGTGAAGGGTCTCGATATCGTGCGTCTGCAGGATGCGACCGGCGAGGCCGTGATCGACTTCACCGAGGTCGAGGCCGGCATTTTTGAAGGCCTGCGCCAGGGCGAGGGCGTCTACATCCTGCAGAATCTCGCTGCGGCGCGCTCGATGGCGAAATCGATGGACCAGATGATCGGCGACTGGGCCATGGTGCGCGGCAACGGCCAGCCGATCTGTTCCCTGGTGCTGACCAACACCGAATCCGGGCCCGATAATTTCCAGGTCTTCATCAAGGGGAAATGCGATCCGGCGATTGCGCAGTTCGCGCCGACGCAATGGCGGCTGGAGCGCGGCCAGATGATTTTGATGTCGAAGACGGGCGATATTTGGCAGTTCGAGGCCGACGACAACGCGCAATGGCGCCGCGTCCCTGACACCGCCGACCCCCTGATCATGCTGCGGCAGTAGCTGTCCACCCGGCTGCGAATTTTTTTGACCGCCCATGTCGATCTGGCGCCGGCTGGATCGTCAACTCCTTAAGCGAGCGGATTTGACGGCCGATATGGCCGCGTCTCGCCTCAACAGGAGTTTTGCATGCGCTTCATGTACATCGTCACCTCTCCAAAACCCCCGGCAGGGCCGTCACCGGCAATGGCGGAGGCGATGCAGCGGATTTCCGAGCGGGAGATCAAGGCCGGCCGGATGATCGACAATGGCGGCCTGATGCCGCTTGCGACCGGCGCCCGGGTGAGCGTCGCCCACGGCCAGCTCAGCGTCACCGACGGTCCCTTCGTCGAGGCCAAGGAGGTGATCGGCGGCTATGCCATCTTCGAGCTGCGCGACAAGGAGGAGGCCTTGGCCATGGCCAAGGAATTCATGCAGCTGCACATCGATCACATGCCGGGCTGGGAAGGCACCTGCGAGTTGCGGGCCTTTGCGACGCCGGGCGTGGACGGGGCCTGCGAGGTCGACGCGCGTTCGAAGGTAGCCGTGCACGCCTGATGGTCACCAACTCGCACCTCAGTCGGCGGCGATGACGGCCGCCGACATCGATCGCGTGATCCACGCCACCTGGCGCATCGTACAGCCGCGGCTGATCGCGACGCTGTCGCGGATGCTGCGTGACGTGCCGCTCGCGGAAGAGCTGACCCAGGATGCGCTGGTTGCGGCGCTCGAGGCCTGGCCGGTGAGCGGCGTGCCCGAAAATCCCGGCGCCTGGCTTGTGACCACGGCCAGGCGCCGCGCGCTCGATCATCTGCGCCGCGGCAAGATGCTCGCGCACAAGCACGACATGCTGGCGCGGGACATGTTGCAGGAGCAGGATACGTTGCCGGATTTCGACGCCGCGCTCGACGACGATATCGGCGACGAGCTGCTGCGGCTGATCTTCACGGCCTGTCATCCGATCCTGTCGCGCGAGGCGCGCGCCGCGCTTGCGCTGCGCATGATCTGCGGCCTGACCGCGTCGGAGATTGCGCGCGCTTATCTCGTGCCGGAAGCCACCATCGCCCAGCGCATTCTGCGCGCCAAGCGGACGTTGTCGGAGTCCGGCCTCGCCTATGAGACCCCGAGCGGCGAGGCTCTGTCCGAGCGTCTCGCGTCGGTACTCGAGGTTGTCTATCTCATCTTCAACGAGGGATATCTGGCGGCACGCGGCGAGGAATGGCTGCGGCCTCAACTCTGCGAGGAGGCCCTGCGCATGGGCCGCGTGCTGGTCGGCCTCGCGCCGCAGGAGCCGGAAGTTCACGGCCTCATGGCCCTGATGGAATTGAACGCCTCGCGCATGGCGTCACGAACCGACGCGAAGGGCGATCCCGTCCTGCTGATGGACCAGGACCGCTCGCGCTGGGATCGACGGCAGATCCGTCGCGGCCTGCGGTCGCTCGAGCGAGCCGGCGAACTCGGCGGTGCCGGCGGGTTTTACGCGCTGCAGGCCGCCATCGTCGCCTGCCACGCCACCGCTGACAACGCTGCCGCCACTGACTGGCGGCGTATCGCGGCGATCTACCTGGAGCTGACGCGGCTGGTGCGCTCGCCGGTCATCGAGCTCAACCGTGCGGTCGCGGTCGGCATGGCCGAGGGTCCGCGAGCCGGACTCGATGTCGTGAACGCCATCGCGAACGTGCCGGCGCTGAGGGCCTATCACCATCTGCCCGCAGTGCGCGGTGATTTCCTGGAGAAGCTCGGCCAGTACAGGGAAGCGCGCCTCGCATTCGAAGCCGCCGCTGAGCTCGCGACCAATGAAAGAGAACGGGCGTTGATGCAGCGACGCGCGAGCGCCGCCGCTATGTCTGGGAACACAGGCTAGGTCTCGTGGTGGAATTCGCGCCTGCGGCGCCCGCGCTCGTCCGCTCCCACATCGAGGCGCAAACGGGCCTGAATCCGGCGATTATGCTGGCTTGAAATCGCGTTGGCCGCTATGACTGGCCGCACCACAATGGAGGATTTTGGAATGCTTCGAGGTCTCGGAATTGCGGCGTGTCTGGCGGTTGCGATGGCGATGCCGGCGCAGGAAGCGGCGGCACAGGACGCCATTGGCGGCGCGATCATCGGCGGCGTCGGCGGCGCAATCCTCGGCGGTGCCATGGGTGGCGGCCGCGGTGCTGCGCTCGGCGCCGTCGTCGGCGCGGGCACGGGTGCTGCGATCGCCGCCGAAGGCGAGCGCCGCCGCTCCGGCTACTACGCCTATCAGCGCGGCTGCTACATGCAGCGTCCCGACGGCTATTACGTCCAGGTCGATCCGCGCTACTGCTACTGAATCCGCAAGACTGCTTCGATTTGATGCCGGCGTCGCGCAAGCGGCGCCGGCATTGTCGTCCTGTTGATCGCTACGCGGCGCCCGCCTGGCTCACGGCTTCGCCGAGCTGGGTATTGGTATAGGCCTTGCCGCCGATGCCCCAGAGGCCGTCCACCGCATAGACCATGTTGACGAAGATCCGCTCGCGCGGATGCTTGCCGCCGGCCGCCTTGAACACGATCTCGGTGGCATCGGCGATGAAGCCCGCCTTCTGCGCCGGAGACGACAGTGCGAAGGACGGCACCTTCAGCTCCACCACGACGATGTCGTTGGCGACGCCGCCGGCGAACGAGCGTCCCTTCGGGATGGTGTTGATCTCGCCGATCACGTTCGGCGTGATGAACGGGTTTCCCGTGAGGTCATGATGCCTGAGGAACGAGGCGGTCAGGTCGGCAAAGACCTGTTGCTGGGCGGCCGGGCTGAGGATGCCATCGGTGGCGAGGACGTTGATCGGCATGACGGATGCTCCATGTGATGCAAGACGTGCGAACGCGTTCGTGAACGCCACGCGGCGATCGCGGCTTGCGATGAGATTGCGATCGTTATATAACGACCGTGATCGCAATCGCACGAAGAGTGCAGTGCTGTCAATTGTAAAATAACGACCGTTATCTAATAGGACGTCCCGATGCGTTACAAGGCTGGGCACAAGGAAGAAGCCCGCGCAAAAATGCTGGCCGCGGCCGGCCGCGGTTTTCGCCGCCAGGGCTTTGGCGGCATCGGCGTCGATGGCCTCGCCAGGGAGGCCGAGGTGACCTCAGGCGCGTTCTACGGGCACTTTTCGTCGAAGGGCGAGGCCTTCAAGGCGGCGCTCGTGGCGGGCCTGGAAGAGCTGCGCGTCGGCGTCGAGACTCTCCGCGCCGAGCACGGCGCAAAATGGATCGAGGCGTTCGTCGACTTCTATCTCGGCCAGAAGCGCACCTGCGAGCTCGGCGCGAGCTGCGCCCTGCAGAGCCTGACCTCCGAGGTGCAGCGCGCCGATGCCGAGATCAAGAGCGTGTTCGAGAGCGAGATCGAGGGCGTCGTGGCCGCGGTCGCCGACGGCCTGCCGGGCCGTTCGCGGAAAGAAAAGCGCGCCCGCGCCTGGGCGCTGCTCTCGCTTCTGTCAGGCGGCGTCACCATGGCGCGCGCGGTGGCCGACAAGGACGTCAGCGCGGCGATCGCGGCCGCCTGCCGCGTCGCGGCGTTGAACGTTTGCACCGAAGCCTGACCACCGGGAGGATCGCGCATGCAACTGTCGAACTATCTCTTCTTCACCACGCATTGCGAGCCCGCGCTCGCCTTCTACACGGCCTGCGGCCTCGGCAAGGTCACGCACCTGATGCGCCATGGCGAGGGCGGTATGCCGCTGCGAAACCCCGCGATGGCCGGCAAGATCATGCACGCCAAGTTCGAAGGACCCGGCATCTGCTTCTACGCGTCGGACAATGACGACGCCGAGCCGATGCGCGGCTCCGCGCACATCCTCATGATGGATCACGAGCAGCAGACGACCGAGCTGTTCGGAAAGCTGGCCGCTGGCGGACGGATCACCACGCCGCTCGCCATCCAGCCCTGGGGCGATTACTACGGCAAACTCACCGATCGTTTTGGCGTGCAGTGGATGCTCGACTGCCCGATCAGCTCCGCTTCCGATGCGAAGTCACAAGGTTAACGGCGGTCGCGGGCGCCTGTTCGTCAACATGCCGCAGCCCCTTTTCCCTCCCGTAGCGAACTTTTTCCCGGTTTTGGGGACCAAACCATATTAGTCCACCCCCCGATCGGGAACTGACATGAAGCCTGTCGTCAAGTTTGCTGTCCGGTTTGCCATCCTGGCCTTCTCGTGCCTTTTGCCTTTCCTGTCGTCCGCCCATGCAAGCGACACGGACACCTTCAATGCGATGGTGGTGCTGGCCAACAAGGGACATGCCGAGGCGCAGTACCATGTCGGCATGATGTACAATAACGGCATCGGCACCGAACAGGACCGCAAGCAGGCCTTCGAGTGGTTTCAAAAATCGACTGCGGCCGGCGATCCGCTCGGTGCCTACAAGCTCGGTTGCTACTATGACGGGCAAGGCGCCGGCATTGTCGAGCTCGATGCAGATCAAGCCCTGAAATACAAACTTGTCGCTGCCGAAGCCGGCTATGCGCTGGCGCAGAACGATGTCGGCATTCTCTATGAGAAGCGCGGGAATTCGGAAGAAGCGCTGAAATGGTGGAAGAAGGCCGGCGACCAGGGATATCCCGGCGCGCTCTTCAGTCTGTCCCGTGCGTACTCCGGTGGAAAGGGCGTGCCCCGGGACATCTCCGTATCCTACGCGTATTTCAAGCTCTCAAAAATTGCGCCTGCGAAAAATGTGAATGAGATGGCCTCCATGCTGTCCAAGCCGGAACTCGCGAATGGCGAAAAGCTGGTTGCGGAATGGAAGCCGCAGCCGACGGCCTTGACCATCAAGGCCAAGAACGGCATCAGCGCTGCGGAAGAGCTCGTGAGAACCAGCAAGAAATAAGCTGATCCTAGATCAACCGCAGCCCCTTCAGGCTCGCGTGCCCGCTCCTTCCGACGATGATATGATCGTGCACGGCAATGCCGAGCGGCTTTGCGATGTCGATGATCGCCTTGGTCATCTGGATGTCGGCCTGCGACGGCGTCGGGTCGCCCGAGGGGTGGTTGTGCACCAGGATCAGCGCGGTCGCGGACAATTCCAGCGCGCGCTTGATGACCTCGCGCGGATAGACCGGGGTGTGGTCGACGGTGCCGGTCTGCTGCACCTCGTCGGCGATGAGCTGGTTGCGCTTGTCGAGGAACAGCAGGCGAAACTGCTCCTTGTCCGCAAACGCCATGCTGGAGCGGCAATAGTCGATCACCTCGGTCCAGGACGACAGCGCGTTGCGGCTCTTCACCTCACCCTTGGCGACGCGGTGTGTGGCCGCCGCGATCAGCTTGAGCTGGTTGATCGCGGCCTCGCCGACGCCGTCGATCTCGCGCAAGCGCGCCACCGGCGCATGGACGACTTCGGCGAACGAGCCGAAGGTCTTGATCAGCGTCTTGGCGAGCGGCTTTGTGTCGCGGCGCGGCAGCGCGGGAAACAGCGCCATCTCCAACAGCTCATAATCGCTGAGCGCATCGGGGCCCGCGGTGTAGAAGCGCTCGCGCAGCCGTTCGCGATGGCCGTGGTAGTGCGGCTCGGACGTATCAGGCTTGTCGGGCGGGGCGCTGGATCTGGCGGGCATTTGCGGCCAGCATCGCCGCGGCGACGGCCGTTTGCAACCGCCAATTGCCGCCTGCCTTGAGCGCGCGGCGCGCTCTCATCGGTCGGTCTGAGGATAGGCGATCGGCGTTTGGGGATCGCGATGCCAGTCATATTCGGCTGCGAGCGCCGCATTCTCCGCGACCGCCCGGCCCGCGATGCGCGCGACCAGATAGAAGGCGAGGTCGGTGCCGGCCGAGACGCCGGCGGAGCTGACATATTTGCCGGCATCGACCCAGCGCGAGACGTTGTCCCAGAGCACGCGGGGCCCAAAGCTAGAGACCGCATCGAAGGCGCTGTGATTGGTGGCGGCGGGAAGCCCGTCGAGGAAGCCGCATTTCGCCAGCACCGCCGCGCCGGTGCAGACCGAGGCCATGATGCTGACCTTGCGGTCCATGGCGCGCATCCAGTCCATCAGCGTCGCCACGCCTGCGGGATTGGCGTGGTCGTCGAGCAGCGGGAAGGTGCCGCCGCCGCCAGGCACCATCAGCAAATCCAACGGCTCGCGCAGCGCGCGATCAAAATCCCAGTCCGGCGCCACGGACGGACCGTTGATGCTTTTGACGTTGGCCATGGTCTTGCCGATCAGCACGATCTCGAACGGGTAGGGCGGCGGCGAGGTGTAGACGGTGCCGAGGAAGCGGGCGATCGAAAAGGCCTCGACGAAACCGAACACGTCGAGCGGCTCGAAATCCTCAAAGACGAAGATGCCGATGCGTTGGGTGCGTGGAAACATGTCTTTGCCCGCGGAACTTCAGCGAAGCGCGGCGTCATACTATCATAAGTCTACAGCAATGATAATATACACCCTTCGATAGTCTCGATCACGATCCAGTTTCAGGTCGTCGCAAGGGCATGACCCGGAAAAGTGTGTAGCGGTTTTCCGAAAGATCATGCCCCAGATAAGTAGCTGGGAGATGCCGATGACCAAGGCTTTGACACGAAGGGCTTTTGAACTGTCGGTCGCGTGCCTGCTCGCTTGTCCTGATGTCGCGCTGGCGCAAAGCAAGACACCCGCGGCGGCGGCGCCCATGGCGGCGGCTGCGACCTGGGATCCGTCGCTGCCGGGCAAATGGACCTATCGCAGCTACGTCAATCGCGCGGAGGTGATGGTGTGGGATGCGCCGACCAGTCAGGCCGTGCTCGATATCGCAGGGCTGTTCGGCCAGGGATCGACGGCGCCGAACGCTGCGAAGGCGTTGAGCCTCGTGTTTGGCGAGGGCGTCATGACATTCGACCCGCCGAAGGGCAACAATGTCACCGGCACGCTCGACATGGGCGGCGGCCTCGTGCTCGACCTCAAGGGCACGATGCAGACGTCTGCTAGCGGCGACGTCTCCGTGGATCTGATCGGCACCGGCCGCGACAACACGCCGACGGCGAATTGGGAATACGACTACAAGGCCACGACCGCGCCGAAATGGCCGAACGGTATCAACCAGATCCCGACGCTGGTTGGCACCGTGATCCGCGCCAAGCCGCATGATGGCGGCGCGGCCGGTGTCACCGCGTCGTTCATCTCGATCAAGCGCTGAAGAGCATGATCCGGACCCAAAGGGCCGCGTTAGCGCAAGTGTGCAGCGGTTTTCCGACAAGATGATGTCGGTACGACCTAGGGCGGCTGCGACCTACAATCGCTCGCACGCGACAAATAGCGACTTCACGTCCGGCGTGCATCTCACCTTGTAAGCTGCAGGAAAATCCGGGAGTGCGCATCGCGAATCCCGGACATCTTCGGCCAGGGTGCAATCGAGTTTCGGCGTGCAATCCTCCGTCGTTGCGGCGCTACATGCCGCGTAGCGCGGGTCGGCTGCCGGAAGACCCGGCGTGCAGGCCAACGTGCCAGGTTTCTTAGGGGGCATCGCAGCTGGCGCATTCAACGGTTTGCTGGGAGCAGGCGGCATCAAGGCCCCAAGCGCCGATCGCAAGATCGTGTTGCAGTATTTTGGCAGGCTCTGGGAAAGCCTTGGCAAGCGGCCTCCATCGCTCAGCACATCATGACAGTCGGAACACGCTGCGGGCGCGTCTAGGCTCCCCACGTTCTGAGGCCAGACGTTCTCGCCATCGTTCGCCTTGACAAGGGGAGTATACTGCTGCGGCGGCATGATCACGGATTCCCGCCGGAGCGTGTTGAGCACCGTACCGTGAATGATGTAGGGGTTTTCGCCCGCATGGCAGTCTGTGCAGATCCCGCCATTTGATGCATACAAATCAGTCCCACCGGCCCACCGCGAGAAGGGCTGCGCAGAGCCGTTCTCGAAGGTAAATGTGTCATCACGGTCCGGACCTCCCGGACCCGTCTGATTGTCGAAGAAGCAGACATTGGACGTATCAAGCCCAAGACAAATCACGCCATCGAGTTGAACGACGTTCTGGGCGTCGTATCGGGGCAGTGCCACGCAGATGCCCTTCGGCGATAGGCTGGTATAGGTCAAGACGTCGGCATCCATGCCTCTTGCGATGAACAAGTCTGCCTTGTTGATCGTGCCGCGCTTGACCCATGCCGAACTCGGTCCGAAGTCCGGCGGGATCGGAACTCCCTTGCTCGCGCATTCGAGACGATAGGCTTCGCCCGAATTCACCGTGACATCCAGCAATGCCGGGTTCGCCTTCTTCTGGGCCACGTTACTCTTTCGTAATTTCATTAGCCTGCCGTGCAAGGCATCTGGCAATTCATAATCGGTCTCGCCGGAACGTGGATCGGAGGCGCCCGTGCCTGCGAGTTTGACTCGAAGCAGCGCCTTGATAGCGTTGTTCTTCGGTCGTACTCCGAATGCCACGTCCCTTGGCGCGCGTTCGATGAGCCAGTCGATCAGCCGCGTGTTCACGATGAGCCGGGCCTGTTCGTCAAGCGAGAGCCCTTCCGTGAGCGAGCGCTCGAGTGCGGTGAATTCGGCGCGCTGGTCGGCGCTGAGGTTTTGCGAGAGCGAGGTGATGTAGATGCGCGTTGCGCCGGCGATAAATCGCGCGGTCGGCTCGATCTGGTTTCCAGCCGAACCGAACAGGGCTCCGTGGCCGACAAAGGCGATCGGATCTCCCGGTATTGATGATTGTGCGTAAGCAGGGATTGAGGCGGTCGACACGAGAACGGTCGTTAGCAAAGGCAGGAATTCACGCAGGCGGGCCATTGTCCGTGCTCCCTGGAAAAAAATCCGTGAAAGGAAAATTCAATCAAGTATAGAATGACGCAACCATAGCGTGCGCCGCGGTATTTGCCTAGAGCTTGATCCGGAAAAGTGTCGTGCAAAAAAATGCGTTCCGCCTAGCGGCCGGACTTCACCCCCGGCACCAGCGCGGCGATCCGGTCCTTGATGACGCGGCCGAATCTCGGCGGCGCCATGCCGTCAGGCGGCAGGCCCGCGCGCCCGACCGTTGCGTCCGCGCGGCGGTCGACGCCGATCGTCAGCGTCGCGACGTAACGGTCGCGCTCCTCCTTCACGGCGCAGAACGCACGATGGTCGGGATCGGAACGCGCGATGACGCCGTCATTGGCGTTGATGATCATGCGCTGCCGCGCGCGATCGCCGTAATCGGGAACGTTGGTGTAGATGAACTCGTTCAGTGCGTCCGGGAAGTAGGTCTGCCCCGTCAGCACGCTCTTGTCGTCGAGGAAGACCTTGAAGTGGATATGCGCGGTGCGGCCATCATACCAGCCGGGGTAGATGGTGTTGAACGCGGCCCAGCCGGAATCGTCGGTCATCTGCGTGCCGCGCAAAAAATTCTTCCCGGTCATGTCGATATTGTGCCGGTCGCTTTGGCCGGGAAACGCAGAGTAAAGCCCCTTGGCATCGCAATGCCAGATGTCGATCCGCGCGCCCTTGATCGCCGTGCAAATGCCAGCCTCGATCACGCGCATGCGCAGCGTCAGCGGCACGCCTGAGCGGCCCTCGGTGATGTCCTGGCGGACCAGCTTTGGATCGATATAGAACGGCCCTTCCTCGGCCTGCGGCGTCAGGATGC
>NZ_PPPT01000088.1 GCF_006483445.1 Bradyrhizobium guangdongense
TCGAGCGGCCGTTCGAAGGCCACAACACTGCCGAGTTCACAATGACGCCGCAGGGGGATGCGACACTGGTCACATGGGCGATGTACGGTCCGGCGCCGTTCATGTCGAAGGTGATGCAGGTGTTCATGAGCTTCGACAACATGATCGGCAAGGATTTCGAGGCCGGCCTCGCCAGCCTGAAGAAGCTGACCGAGAAGTAGGGGCGATACGTCAAGGAGAGACAACGATGCTCAATCCCTATGTGTTCTACCAGGACAAGTGCGAAGCAGCGTTCACCTATTACGCCCGCGTTCTCGGCGGCAAGATCGAGGCGATGCTGCGTTCATCCGAAGCGCCGCCCGAGATGCCGGCGGCACCGGGTCGCGAGAAAACGATCATGCATGCGCGGATGTCGTTTCCCGACGGCAGCATTTTGATGGCCTCCGACGCGCCGCCCGAGCATGCGAAGCAGCCGCAGGGTTTTTCGATCTCGCTGACGATCGCCGACCCCACTGACGCCGAACGCAAATTCAACGCGCTCGCCGACGGCGGCACCGTCACCATGCCCTTCAGCAAGACGTTTTGGGCCAAGGGTTTTGGCATGTGCGTCGACCAGTTCGGCATTCCCTGGATGGTGAATTGCCCGGCCGAAGGGATGTGAGTGGATCAAGCTAGCGACACCGCGGATACATCGCGGCGAGGTCGCGGCCCTTCAACAGCAGTAGCCGCGACGTCAACCCGCCGCGGCGGCTGATCCAGTCGCGCACGGGGCCGGGATAGGCCTGGAGCACGGCTTCCGACGCCTCCGGCTCGGCATAGAAGCGTCCGCGCCGGTCGACCGAGCGCGCGGCGTGGAAACCGAGCACCGCGCGTTTGGTGACACAGATGCGCTCGCCCGGCACGATGCTCAGCACCAGCGTGCAGGCGGAGAAGCAGGGCCCGTCGATCACCACCCGTTCGCCGGTCTCGCGCACCTTGTCGAACAGTTCGAGGAATGGCCGCACCGCGCCGCCGGGACTCTGGATGATGCGGATGTCCGCGGCGGCCCGTGTCGATGCAAGCAACGCCATCACGAACATCATTGCCGTGACGAGCGTTGAGCGTTGCATGCAGCACTCCTATCCGTTCCGGCGCTGGCCCCGCAGAGTCGGCAGCCCGATGCCGGCTGCATCGAAGCCGCCATCGACGGCCAAAATTTGTCCGGTGATGTAGCTTGCGCGCTCTGAGCAGAAGAAGAAGATCGCTTCCGCCAGTTCCTCCTCGAGGCCGTAGCGGTTGAGCGGGATGGCGTCGTGATAATCTGCGCGGATTTCCCTGGTGTGCACCTGCTTGGCCATGGCCGTGTCGACCGGCCCGGGTGCCACCGCGTTGACGCGGATGCCGAGCGAGGCGAGTTCGACCGCGAGCTGCTTTGTGAGATGGGCGAGCCCCGCCTTGCTGGTGCCGTAGGCCGAGCGCAGCGTCGAGGCGCGCACCGCCGAGATCGACGTGATGTTGACGATTGCGCCGCCGCCGGCCTCGCGCATCAGCGGCACCGCGGCCTTGCTGCAGAGGAAGGGGCCGGTGAGGTTGACCTCGATCACGCGGCAGAAATCCGCATCCGACGTCTCCATCAGCGGTGCGAACACGGCGATGCCGGCATTGTTGACCAGCGCGTCGAGCCGGCCGAAGCGCTGCTCCACGGCCTTCACGGCAGCGCCGACCGCAGCGGCATCCGAGACGTCGCAGGTCAGCGCCAGCGTCTCATCGGGCCGCGCGATCTCGGACACCGCCTGCGTCAACTGCTCGCCCGCAATGTCGAGCAGCGCCACGCGCCAGCCCTCGGCCAGGAACTTTTTGGCGGTCGCAAGCCCGATGCCGCGCGCGGCTCCGGTGACGAGGGCGACTTTGGCGGGAGAGGCGGTCATGGCACGGTCCTTTGCTTAAGGTCCGCGGCATGACAGTTTAGCTGATCCCGCGCAAGGGATCAGGATTTGGGGCCGACATATCTGAGGCGCCCGCGCGCCCGGGCCGCCAGAAAATTTTGACCGGCCTGTCGGCACGGCGCCTGCCGGTTCGTCTTGTGAATGAGGGCCGGCGATCCGGCCGAAGGGCACGAGCAGACGGAGCAAGGACGATGCGTTTCATGGTGATCGTGAAGGCGAACCGGGACACCGAGGCCGGCAAGATGCCGACGACGGACATGCTGGCCGCCATGGGCAAGTTCAACGAGGAGATGGCCAAGGCCGGCGTGATCGAGGCCGGCGAGGGGCTGCATCCGACGGTGAAGGGCGCCCGCGTGAAGTATACGGGCGGTGAGGCCGGCGTGACGCGCGGCCCGTTCAATCTGTCGTCCGACCTCATTGCCGGCTTCTGGCTGATCAAGACCGCGTCGCTCGACGAGGCGATCGGCTGGATGAAGCGCGCGCCCTTCGAGCCCGGCTCCGAGATCGAGATCCGCCAGGTGTTCTCGGCCGAGGATTTTGGCGAGGCCTTGACGCCCGAGCTGCTCGAGCAGGACGCGCGCACCCGTGCGCATGCGGCGAAGAAATAGCTTCCCTCCCGGAATGACGACGTAAATCGAGGTAGTCCCCATGCGCTTCATGATGCTGATGATCCCGCTCGGCTACTGCTCCGCGCCGCCGGATGCGCAGCTCGATCCCGAGCGCGTCTCCGCGATGATGCGCTACAATGAGGAATTGAAGGAGGCCGGCATTCTGATCACGCTGGACGGTCTGCATCCGCCATCGGCCGGCGCGCGCGTTTCCTTTTCCACCGGCGAGCCTGTCGTCACCGACGGGCCGTTTGCCGAGGCCAAGGAGGTGCTCGGCGGCTACTGGATGATCGAGGTTGCCTCGCGCGCCGAGGCCATCGCCTGGGCCAAGAAGTGTCCGGCCTCCGCCAATGAGGTGATCGAGATCCGTCAGGTGCAGGAGATGTCCGACTTCTCGCCGGAGGTGCAGGCGGCCGCCGCCGGCTTTGCCGACCTCAAGAAGTAGCCGCGGACGGGCTCCGCGGGTTCAATCGACCAACACAGGAGAAACCAAGATGAGCACCGATACCTATCTCGCCGTTTTCCTCGGCAGCAAGGACAGTCCGAAGATGGCCGCCTGGATGGGGCTGCCGGAGGCCGAACGCAAGAAGAAGGAGCAGGAAGGCATCGCGGCCTGGAAGGGCTGGGTCGAGAAGCACCAGAGCGCGATTCAGGCCATGGGCGGTCCGCTCGGCAAGACCAAGAAGGTCGATGCGAAGGGCACGGCCGACATCGCCAACGAGATGGGTGCCTTCACCGTCGTCCGTGCTGCGTCCCATGAAGCCGCGGCAAAAATGTTCGAAAACCACCCGCACTTCGCGATCTTTCCCGGCGAGCGCGTCGAGATCATGCCGGTGCTGCCGATCCCCGGCGGTTAGCTTTGCGATCGTCATTCCGGGGCGGTCCGCAGGACCGAGCCCGGAATCCATCGAGCCGCCGAGATGGTGGATGAATGGATTCCGGGCTTGCGCCTCGGCAGCGCATCCCGGAATGGCACGGCTAATCAAATCCGGCCCCCGCTAGTGACCTTCGCGCCCGGCTCATGTAAAAGCCTTTCACATGAGCTGGCGCAAGGAGCAGCGCCGCGCCGAGCGCGGCTATCATCACGGCAATCTGAAGGAAGCGCTGCTGCAGGCCGCGCTGGGGCTGATCGCCGAGAAGGGCGCGGCCGGCTTCACTTTTGCCGATGCCGCCCGCATGGCCGGTGTCAGCCCGGCGGCCCCTTACCGGCACTTTCGCGACCGAGACGAGCTGTTGTCCTCGATCGCGCAGCGCGGTTTTGAGCAGTTCGAGCAACGGCTGACGGCGGCGTGGGACGACGGGCGACCCGATACGGTCACGGCGTTCGAGCGCGTCGGAAAGGCCTATCTCGCATTCGCCCGCGAGGAGCCGGCGTTCTATTCGGCGATGTTCGAATCCGGCCTTCCCGTCGATGCCAATCCGGCGCTGCAGGCCGCGAGCGAACGGGCCTTCAACATCATTCGCGCCGCTGCCGAACGCCTTGCAGCGCTGGCGCCGCCGGGCACGCCGCGTCCGCCGGCGATGATGATGGCGCTGCACATCTGGTCGATGGCGCATGGCGTCGCTTCGCTGTTCTCGCGCGGCGACGCGGCGCGGCGCAAGCTGCCGATGTCGCCGGATGAGCTCCTGGAAGCCGAGGTGCTGATCTATCTGCGCGGCCTCGGCTTCCCGACCGACCGCCGGCCGCCGCCCAAAGGCGCCGAGCCGCCGCCGGTCCCACCGGAGGCGTCCTCCGGTTCCGGCGTCCCTCCCGGCGGTCCCTGGGGCAAGCCGAAATAAGATTGCGCAAATATTTGATCGGACCTGTCGGGCGGCCGGCTTGACAAAAACAAGAGATGGGTTAGCTATGTAAATGTTATTTACATTCACAACGGCGCGTTGCCGGAATGGAGACGGAAATGGCCTACACCGCAGATGTCAATCGATGGCGCGGGTCTTCGGACGAAACCTATCATCGCCCCCACATGCTCGAGACGCCCTGGCATCCCGGCTGGATCGCCGTGACTGTGCTCGGCTTCATCATCTGGTGGCCGATCGGACTTGCCCTTCTCTTTTTCACACTCGGGAGCAGAAGAATGTCGTGCTGGAGTCATCGTGACGGCGATCGCTGGCAGAACAAGATGGAGCGGATGCAGTACAAGATGGACCGCATGCGCGATCGCATGGAGCGCCGCGGTTTCGGCTTTGGCTTCGGCCCGCCGACCTCCGGCAACCGTGCCTTCGACGAATACCGCACGGAGACGTTGCGCCGGCTCGAGGAAGAGCAGGTCGAGTTCAAGAACTTCCTCGACCGCCTGCGTCACGCCAAGGACAAGGAAGAGTTCGACCAGTTCATGGCGCAGCACAAGCCGCGTCCGACGCCGCCGAACGATCAGCCGCCGCCGCAAGGCTGAAGGCTGAACCGACTCTCTAAGCCTTCAGGCGCAATGCCCCCAAAGTCCTGATGGCCCCGAGCCGCCCGTCTGCGAGATCCGCAGGCGGGCGGTTTGGTTTTGGGGGGCAGAACCTGGACGCCGCTCCCCGAGACCAAGCTTCGTGCGCGCGGCTCCGCGAAAGGCGTCGCGCATTTGTGAACGAAGCCCATGATGGACGCCTGGACCCGATTCCTGCTCGGCGCGACGCTTGTTGCGGTCGTCTTCTATGTCGGCCAGGTCTATGGCGGCTGCGCGCTCGATCCGGACTGCCATTTCCGCAGTTGCGGCGGAGGGCGGTCGTTATGTGGCGTTGTCACAGAGCCGGCGCTGCCTCGCTAATTCGCCAGAACCCGAACGCGATCAGGGCCGACAAAGCAGGGAAGGCGAGGCATTCCGCCGCGCCACCCCTGCAGCGCCATGACCAACGCCCGCCGCAAGCAGATCAAGAACCGCATCGCGCTGCTGGAGCGGGTCACGATGCTGTTTGGCCGCTACGGCTTTGTGGTCCCGACGGTCATTGCCTATCTGCGCGGCTGGCCGACGCATGTCGAACTCTATCCGAACATGGTGATCGGCGAATCCTGGAAGGTCTTTCTCAGCGGCTTCCTGTACTGGTTTGCCTATCTCGCGCTCGAGCGCGCGGTCTCATTTGTGCAGCGGAGTTTTGAGGCATGATCGTGCTGCAAGACTTTGCGCTCTACGTGCTGCCGGCGCTCATCGCGCTCGGCGGCTGGCTTTATGCACTCGGCCTGACCGGGCGCGGGCCCTTCGCCTGAACTGGCGCGCCCACGGAGGGTATCCTATAATCATCCTCCCTGCGATGACTGGAGGGCGCGATGGCGAGAGCGACGATCCTATCGAGCGGCGAGCTCTGGCAGGAGATCCGCAGCGAGGCGCAACGCGCCGTCGACGCTGATCCCGTGTTCGGCACGTCCCTGTCGAACTCCATCCTGATTCATGAGAACTTTGCGGCTGCGTTGTCCGACCTGATCGGACGCCGTCTCGGCGGCAATGCTGCCGCGCGGGCGCAATTTGCAAGACTGTCAAGCGACGCCTTTCGCGACGAGCCGGAGCTGATTGAGGCGGCGAGCCGTGACCTGCAAGCCATCGCGGTCCGCGATCCCCTGATCGCCGGCCTGTTGTCGCCGCTGCTGCACTTCAAGGGCTATGTTGCGCTCGAGGCCTGGCGCCTCTCGAACTGGCTCTGGCGTCACGATCACATCGACCCGGCGCTGCTGATCCAGAACGAATCGTCGAACGTTCTGCAGGTCAGCATTCATCCGGCAGCCCAGATCGGATCGTCCGTCTTCCTGGATCACGCGACCGGAATCGTGATCGGCGCAAGCGTCGTCGTTGGCGACGACGTCACGATTCTCCAGAACGTCAGCATCGGCAGGGAGGGCGGGCTTCCCAATCGCGGCCCAAGGATTGGACGCGGCGTCTTCATCGGCGGCGAGGCGGCCATTCTCGGCGATATCAAGGTCGGCGATTTCGCCAAGATTGGCGCCAACTCGCTGGTGATGAGCGATGTCCCCGCCGGCTGCACCGCGGTCGGCAATCCCGCGCGGTTGACGAACTGCCCTGAGCCGGCCTCCGCGGCCTGATCGCGGCGGGTCTATCCCGTCCGCGACGACGACGCGGCGGCGCGTGCGGCGATTTCTTCGGCCGTACCTTCTGCTGCGCCAGGACCAGCATGGACGTGGACCTGCCTGGCGACGATCGGCTCACCGCATTCCGAGCACACCATCACGGGGTCGAACATTTTTCCGCAGCTCTTGTGCTCGTGCAGCAGTGGGCGGCCGCGCTCGTCGACCATGTGCGTATCGCCCCAGTGCACGATCGCCATCACCACGGGATAGAGGTCGAGGCCCTTCTGCGTGAGGATGTATTCGTAGCGCGTCGGGTTCTGCTGATAGGGCGCGCGCCGCAGCACGCCGAAGCGTACCAGCTTCTTCAGTCGGTCGGCCAGCACGTGCCGCGTGACGCCGAGCCGCGACTGAAACTCCTCGAACCGGCGCACGCGCAGGAAGCAGTCCCGCAGGATCAACAGGCTCCAGCGGTCGCCGATCACGGCAACCGTGCGTGCCACCGAGCAGCGTTCCTGTTCAAGCGAGTCCCAGCGCATCGTCCCTCGAAAGCGTCTGAATTTCCAAATAATCCCGTTCCTTATATAAAATTCCAAAACAGAATTAAAGCCGCGTGGCGTGCAACCATTGATCTGAAATCGCGGTATTCTGCGCAAGAGTTGACAGTTCTATTTTAGAACTATATTCCTTTCGCCAGGACTGTCCGCCCAAACGCGGCGAAAGGCGAGGGAGCTATCCATGTCGAACGCGCAGGCCGTGAAGGTGCAATTCCTCTTCGACTTCGGCAGTCCCAACGCCTACCTCTCCGATCTCGTCATCCCCGGCATCGAGAAACGCACCGGCGTCAAATTCGACTACGTGCCGGTGCTGCTCGGCGGCATCTTCAAGCTGACCGGCAATGCCTCGCCGGCGGAGACGCTGCGCGACATCAAGAACAAGCGCGACTACATGCATGTGGAAACCGCGCGCTTCCTGCGCCGGCACGGCATCACCAGCTTCCGCTCCAATCCGTTCTTCCCGGTCAACACGCTGCAATTGATGCGCGGTGCGGTGGCGGCGCAGGCGCTCGGCCTGTTCGATCGGTATTTTCGCGCCGTCTATCATCACATGTGGGAAGAGCCGAAGAAGATGGATGACCCGGCGGTGATGCGGTCGGCGCTCACAGCCTCCGGCCTCGACTTCGATCTGATCGCGGCAAAATCGCAGGAGCCCGCGGTGAAGAACCGCCTGATGGAGCTGACCCAGGACGCGGTCAACCGCGGCGCGTTCGGCTCGCCGACCTTCTTCGTCAATGACGAGATGTTTTTCGGCAAGGACCAGCTCCGCGACGTCGAGGAGGAGATCGTTGCTCAGCTCAGTGCGACGCAGCCGCGCATTGCGTCAGTGGGTGGGAGCGCACAATGAAAACGGCCATCGTGATCGGTGTCGGACCTGACCGCGGGCTCGGCGCACAGCTCTGCAAGCGCTTTGCGGCTGATGGGCTGAAGGTGATCGTCGCGGGCCGCACGCTGTCGGCGCTCGAAGCGGTTGCCAATGATATCGAGAAAGCCGGCGGCAAGGCGGTGCCCGCGGTCGCCGACGCCACCAGCGAGGCCGATATCGTCGACCTCTTCAACGCCGCTGGTCCCGACCTTGACCTCGCGATCTACAACGCCGGCAACAACACGCCCGGCAAGATCATCGACATGGAGGCGGACTACTTTGAGAAGGCTTGGCGCGTGGTCTGTTTTGGCGGCTTCCTGTTCGGCCGTGAGGCGGTCCGCCGCATGGTGCCGAGGAAGTGCGGCACGCTGCTGTTCACCGGCGCCAGCGCCTCGCTGCGCGGTCGCTCGAACTTTGGCGCCTTCAATTCCGCCAAGGCGGGCCTGCGCACGCTGGCGCAGGCGATGGCCAAGGAATATGCCGCCGACGGCATCCATGTCGGACATGTCGTGGTCGACGGCGCGATCGCCGGCGACAAGATCATGACGCGCTTCCCCGATGCCGCCGGCCGCCAGGAGACCCTGATCAGCATCGAGGGCATCGTCGACGGCTTTGCGTTCCTCTACCGCCAGCCCGAACGCGCCTGGTCGTTCGAGCTCGACGTGCGGACATCGAAGGAGAAGTGGTGAAGCATCTCGTGTCCCGGACGCGGTGCAGCGTGCAACGCTGCTCCGCAGAGCCGGGACCCACTCTGGCGATGCTGGGCCCCGGCTCAGCAGCGCAATACTTCGCATTGCGCTGCGTCCGGGGCACGAGAGACGGTGCGAACGATCAATACCCCCGCAGTAAATCCCGTGTTGCGGCGAGGATCGTTCGCCTGCAACTCAGTTGGTCTCGCTCGGGAACTCGCGCGGTGACACCCAGAAGCCGTAGCCGCAGAGTTCGAACGGCCTGCGCCACTTGTCGATGTCGACGCCGCGCAGTTGATAGTTCGCCTCGCCGGCCGCGATCGTGAACCCCGATTTGGATTCGATCACATCGAGCAGGCGGGACTCGAGCTCCTGCCACTTTTTGCCATAGACCCGCTCGTCGTTTTTGCCGTAACCGAGATAGCTCTGGTAGAAATTGGCCGCCGAGTTCTCGGCCGGCGGCACGTACTCACCGGCGAGGTCGAGCTTGGTCTTGCCGGCGACCAGCGTGATGCGCGCCTTGCCATCCGTCTTCGTCTGCCCGGGGTGCTTGACCAGCAGCGAGAAGCCGCGGCCGCAGGCGAGCTCGAACACGATCTTGCCGTCCTCGACATAAGCGAGGATGTGCCCGTCATTGCTCTCCTCGTGGTAGGTCCAGCGGCCGGGGCCGGCCTGCGCGGCCGGGATCGCCGTCACGAACGCCACGACGATGGCGGCAGCCAGTTGCGCGGTCCTCATCTGCTTTCCTTTGGGGGCAATGCTCGGTCCGCCTCGGCCATGAGGCGACGCTGGTTGGTCCGGTCTCTGGGCCGAATGGTTCAGCACAGGCGGAGGGAGGAACTCCCCCGACCCGCCGCGGGACGGCTGCCATTTCTCGCTGTGCCGCCACCAGCCAACCGCCTGCAACGCCTACCTTTCCGGCAGCCAAAATCGGCTGCGGTAACCCCGCATTAACTATCGCTGGCGTCTGGTAGATGCGCAAAAGTCGCGGCCGGAGCCCTTAGTTTTGACATCTTGGCGGGGAAAGCAGACGGCCGGCTTCGGACGGGCCGCTGCAAACCGAAAAGACAAGGCTTTGAGCGGGCTTGCGAGCCGCGCCATGGTGCGCGGCCTTGGGGAACCGGGCAGCCATTTTGCTCCCGGAACGACGTGGATCGATCGCCTTGAGAGGAACCTGCCTATGAATCCGGCCGACGTCGCTCAGTCAACCCTTCCGGTTGCTGCATCCGCCGACGTGTCGCTGATCGCGCTGTTCTGGCAGGCTCACTGGATCGTGAAAGGGGTGATGCTGGGACTTTTGTCCTGCTCGGTCTGGGTCTGGGCCATCGCAATCGACAAGATCTTCCTCTATGCCCGCACCCGCCGCTCGATGGACCGGTTCGAGCAGGCATTCTGGTCCGGCGAGTCGATCGAGGAACTTTACCGCACGCTCTCGGCCAAGCCGACGCATTCGATGGCGGCCTGTTTCGTGGCGGCGATGCGCGAATGGAAGCGGTCGTTCGAAAGCCACGCCCGCTCGGTCGCCGGTCTGCAGATGCGCATCGAAAAGGTCATGAACGTCTCGATCGCCCGCGAGATCGAGCGGCTGGAGCGCCGCCTGCTGGTGCTCGCCACCGTCGGCTCGGCCGGCCCCTTCGTCGGCCTGTTCGGCACCGTCTGGGGCATCATGTCGAGCTTCCAGTCGATCGCAGCCTCGAAAAATACCTCTCTGGCAGTGGTCGCGCCCGGTATCGCGGAGGCGCTCTTTGCGACCGCAATCGGCCTTATCGCCGCCATTCCTGCCACTATTTTCTACAATAAGTTCACATCCGAGGTGAACCGGCAGGCCCAGCGGCTCGAGGGCTTTGCCGATGAATTTTCGGCCATCCTGTCCCGCCAGATCGACGAGCGGGCGTAGCGGACGATATAGTATGGGCTTGAGCGTGGATTTCAGATCATGGCGATGAACGTAGCCAGTTCGTCCGGTGGCGGCGGCCGCCGCAGCCGGCGCAAGCCGGTCATGGCCGAAATCAACGTCACACCCATGGTCGACGTGATGCTGGTGCTGCTCATCATCTTCATGGTGTCGGCGCCGCTGCTCACGGTCGGCGTGCCGCTCGATCTGCCGCAGAGCCAGGCCAAGAGCCTCGAGAGCAACGACCAGAAGCCGCTGCAGCTCTCGGTCGATTCCAAGGGCAAGGTCTTCATCAACGACACCGAGGTCGCGATCAACGAGTTGATCCCGAAGCTGAAGGCGATCACGGACGCCCGCGGCGGCCTCGAGGAGCGCATCTACATGCGCGCCGACAAGAAGGCCGATTACGGAACGGTGGCGCAGGTGATGGGCCGGCTGTCCGGCGCCGGCTTCAAGAAGCTGGCGCTCGTCACGGAAGTGGAGCAGGGGACCTAGACCGGTGAAGGTGAACGTCGACAAGACACTCGTTGCGTCGATTGCCCTCCATGTCCTTGTCATTGGATGGGGGCTGGTCACCTTTAGCAGCAAGGCCTACATCGTGCCGGAAGAGTCGCTTCCGATCGACATCATCTCCACCGATCAGCTTGCGCAGATCACCAACGGGCAGAAGACCGGCGACAAGGACAAGCCGAAGCCCAAGGTTGACAAGATTGCCGAGCCCAAGCCCGAGGACGACGCCGTCGGCAAGGTCACCGAGAAGAAAGAGCTGATCAAGACCAACTCGACGCCGGAGACGCCGCCCAAACCCGTCGAGAAGCCGGTCGAGAAGAAGCCTGATCCGCCAAAACCGGTTGCCGAAGCCAAGCCGAAGGAAGAGCCGAAGCCGCAGGACAAGAAACCTGATCCGGCCAAGGAAGATCCGATCGCCGAACTGCAGAAGAAGCTCGAGACCAAGAAGCCGCCGCCGAAGCCGGCGGAGCCCAAGGTCGCAGCGGCGCAGCCACAGCAGCAGCAGCCGAAGCCCAAGGAGCGCAGTTTCGATCCGGCGCAGATCCAGCGCGATCTCGACAAGCGCGATCCGACCCGGCATGCGCTGGCGGGCTCGACATTGAATGCGTCGGCCTCGCTCGGCTCGACCAGCGGGACCGCCAACACCAACGTCGCGACCTGGCGGGGCGCGTTCACGAACGCGGTCAGGCGTTGCTTCAAGCCCACCTATGACGGGCAGGACCGCGATCTCTACGAGGCCGACATCGACATCCCCATGAAGATCGACGGGACGCTTGCCTCGGAGCCGATCATCGTCGAGGTGCGCGGCCCGTCGAGGTCGATCGCCCAGGCCGTGGCCGAGAGCGCCAAGCGCGCCATCGTGCAATGTCAGGTCTACTCGTTCCTGCCCAAGCAACAATATGACGGCTGGAAGAAGATCGAGATGACTTTCGGCCTGAAAGACATGTTGTGACATCTGAACAAAGAATTTTGCAATGAATCGATCGATGGACCGCCGCCGCTTTTTGACCGTGACCGGATCGACGCTCGCGATGCTCGGGAGTGGTCGCAGCTTCGCCCAGGGGCGGATGCGCATCGACCCGAATGAATTCCAGCCGCTCCCGATCGCGATCACCAATTTCGTGCCGGGCTCGCCCGCCGACGGCGACGTCGGCAACGGCGTCACGCAGGTGATCACCAACAATCTGAAGCGCTCGGGGCTGTTTGCGCCGATCGATCAAGCCGCGTTCATCGAGCGCATCAGCAATATCGACGTCGCGCCGCAGTTCCAGAACTGGAAGACCATCAACGCGCAGGCGCTGGTCACCGGACGCATGACGCGCCAGCCGGACGGCCGGTTGAAGGCCGAGTTTCGCCTCTGGGACGTGGTCTCGGGCCAGCAGCTCACCGGGCAGCAATACTTCACCTCGCCGGAATACTGGCGGCGCATCGCCCACATCATCTCCGACCAGATCTACGAGCGGATGACGGGCGAGAAGGGCTATTTCGACAGCCGCGTCGTGTTCGTCGACGAGACCGGCCCGAAGGAACGTCGCGTCAAGCGGCTTGCGATCATGGATCAGGACGGCGCCAACGTGCGCTATCTGACCCGCGGCTCCGACCTCGTGCTGACGCCGCGCTTCTCGCCGAACTCCCAGGAAGTCACCTACATGGAGTTCGGCCAGGGCGATCCGAAGGTCTATCTCTACAATATCGAGACCGGGCAGCGTGAGATCGTCGGCAACTTCCCCGGCATGACCTTTGCGCCGCGCTTCTCGCCGGACGGCCAGCGCGTCATCATGAGCCTGCAGCAGGGCGGCAACTCCAACCTGTTCGTGATGGATTTGCGCTCGCGTTCGACCACGCGATTGACCGACACGCCGGCGATCGACACCTCGCCGTCCTATTCGCCCGACGGCACGCGCATCTGCTTCGAGTCCGATCGCGGCGGCAAGCCGCAGATCTACGTCATGTCGGCCAGCGGGGGACCTGCGCAGCGCATCTCCTTCTCCAAGGACGACAGCAACGGCAGCTATTCGACGCCGGTGTGGTCGCCGCGCGGCGACTACATCGCCTTCACCAAGCAGGGCGGCGGACAGTTCGCGATCGGGATCATGAAGCCCGACGGCTCGGGCGAGCGCATTCTCACCTCGGGCTATCACAATGAGGGGCCGACCTTCTCGCCGAACGGCCGCGTCGTGATGTTCTTCCGAGAGCCCGGCGGCGCCGCCGGCCCGTCGCTGTTCACCGTCGACATTTCCGGGCGCAACGAGCAGAAGGTGCCGACGCCGGGTTACGCGTCCGATCCGGCCTGGTCGCCGCTGCTGTCATCAACCTCCGGCTGATATCTCATCAACCCCCGGCTGAGGTCGCGGTTGTATCGCCGTTCATCGGCGTGATGTTTCCGAAAATCCGCGCCGATTTTTCCGTGTTCTTCTTTCGCGGCAAGTATTCCTTCACCTTGGCCTCGGCAAAGCTTGCCCAGTTGCTTGATATTTCAGCAGAAATAGGTTCGGAAAACCTGCAAAAACACCCGACTTTAACGATGTTCCCTCAGAAAGACTTCATATCGGGTGGGTAAAAGTACGCGCCAAACAGGACGCGTACAACCAAAATGCAGCTCGCAAGCCAGAGCGGAGAGCCAGATCAAAAAGTCTCGCCGTCAATTTACGCGGCGCTGATCGACTCGCTCTTCCAGAATCCTGCGCCGCTCTTCGCGGGCGCGGTGATGGTTGCGCTCGCGGCCAGCATGACCGCGTTCAAGACGGATTCCACCGCGCTCTGGGTCTGCGTCGGCCTGTTGAGCACGATCGGCATCTATCGCGGCTTCGACACCCACTGGTACATGAAGCGCAAATCCGTCCTCACCGCGACGGAAGCCTCCAACTGGGAGATGCGCTACCAGATCGCGGCGCTGCTCTACACGCTGGCGCTCGGCATCTGGTGCACGGTCGCGCTGCTGACGACCGACGACGCCGTCGTGCACATGATCTGCCTCACCGTCACCACCGGCTACGTGTCGGCGGGCGTGGGCCGCACTTACGGCCGGCCCTGGATCTATCATCTCCAGGTCGTGCTCGCCTGCGGGCCGACTGCGATCGCGCTCGCGATGAACGGCACGATCTACTACATCGGCCTGTCGATGGTCTGCACCGTGTTCTTCCTGGCGCTGCGCAAGATCTCGACCAATCTGCAGCGCATCTTCGTGCAGGCGCTGGTGGCGCGCGAGCGCGAGGCGGCGCTGGCCGGCCAGTTCGACACCGCGCTCAACAACATGCCGCACGGCCTGTGCATGTTCCGCGCCGACGGCCGGCTCGCCGTCATGAACCACCGCTTCAGCGAATTGATGGAGCTGTCGGAGAATTTCACCACCCGCGGCGCCAGCGCCGCCGACATCGTGTCGGCCTGCGTCGCTTCCGGCACGCTGTCCGCGGAGAACGGCAATCTGCTGCTCAGCGAGATCGAGCACGCGCAGATGAAGGAGATCGTCACCACCGATCCGAATCTCGCGCGCGGCCGCACGCTGTCATGGACGTTCCAGCCGATGGCCGGCGGCGGCACCGTGCTGCTGCTCGAGGACATCACCGAGCGCACCAACGCCGAAGCCCGGATCAGCCATCTCGCCCGCTACGACGAGCTCACCGCACTGCCCAACCGCGTCAATTTCCGCGACGAGATCGGCCGCCTGCTTGCGATCTCGCACAATGCCGAGCGCATGTCGGCGCTCTTGTTCGTCGACCTCGACCAGTTCAAGCAGGTCAACGACACGCTCGGCCATCCCTGCGGCGACCAGTTGCTCTGCGCGGTCGCCAACCGCCTGCGCGAAATGCTGCGTCCGGAAGATTTCGTCGCGCGCTTCGGCGGCGACGAGTTTGTCGTGTTCCAGCAGAACATCAATTCGTCGGAGGACGCCGCCAGCCTTGCCCGCCGCATCGTCGAGCGCCTCAGCGAGCGTTACCGGATCGACAATCACCTGGTCGAGATCGGCGCCAGCGTCGGCATCGCGCTGACCTCGCCGGAAGGGGTCAGCGCCGACACGCTGCTGAAGAACGCCGACATGGCGCTCTACCGCGCCAAGGCCGACGGCCGCGGCACCTTCTGCTTCTTCCGCGACGAGATGGCGGCGACCGTCGAGGCCCGCCGTATCCTCGAGCTCGACCTGCGCAAGGCGCTGGCGAACGAGGAGTTCGAGCTGTTCTACCAGCCGCTGGTCAACCTCAAGTCCGGCAAGATCACGACCTGCGAGGCGCTGTTGCGCTGGAACCATCCGGTGCGCGGCACGGTCTCGCCGGTCGACATCATCCCGGTCGCCGAGGACATGGGCCTGATCGTCGATCTCGGCCGCTGGATCCTGCGCCGCGCCTGCATGGAATGCATGAAGTGGCCGGAGGGCGTCAGCGTCGCCGTCAACTTCTCGCCGCAGCAATTCCACCAGCGTGACGTGCTCTCCGAGATCCGCTACGCGCTCGAAGTGTCGGGCCTGCCGGCGCACCGGCTCGAGATCGAGATCACGGAATCCTCGCTGCTGCGCAACACCCAGCTCACGCACGACATCCTGTCGCAGCTCCACGCGCTCGGCGTGCGCATCTCGCTGGACGATTTCG
>NZ_PPPT01000008.1 GCF_006483445.1 Bradyrhizobium guangdongense
CCGTACGCACTGCCGGCCCAGCGCCAGCGCGATCAGGCCGAGCGAGCCGACGATGACGCGCCACCAGGCGAACACCGCAAAGCCGTGGCGCGTGACGTAGCCTAGGAACGTCTTCACCACGATGATCGCGGTGATGAACGACACCACGAATCCTATCGCGATGATGCCCATGTGATCGGTCGTCATCTCCGCCCGGTTTTTGTAGAAGTCGTAGGCGAAGGCGCCGATCATGGTGGGGATCGCGAGGAAGAACGAGAACTCCGCCGCGGCGCGCTTGTCCGCACCGAGCAGCATGGCGGCCACGATGCTCGCGCCCGAGCGCGACACACCCGGGATCATCGCCAGGCACTGAGCGATACCGATCAGCAGATAGGTCATCAGCGGAAAGCGCGTGGCGTCATGCTCGCGCGGCTTGAGATCCAGCTGGTCGACCCAGAGCAGGATGGCGCCGCCGACGATCAGCGTGAAGCACACCACCCACGGATTGAACAGCATGGTCTTGATGTATTTGCCGGCGATGAGGCCGACGATGACGGCGGGCAGGAACGCAACGAGCACGCCGATCACGAAGCGGCGCGCATAGGCATCGCCCGAGAACATGCCGATCGCAACGTCCCACAATTTCCTGAAGTAGAGGCCGACGATGGCGAGGATCGCACCGAGCTGAATCAGGACCGTGAAGGAATCCCAGAACGCGCCCTCGCCGAGATGGAAGAAGCGTTCCGCAAGCAACAGATGTCCCGTCGAGGACACCGGCAGGAACTCGGTCACACCCTCGATAATGCCGAGGATCACTGCCCGTATTGCATCTGACATATTTACGGTCCATTTCGGCTGGAAAAGCGGGGTTCTTCTCGCCTATTCGTCCCCCAGCCGCAATCGCTAAATGCGAAAACACGCCTTGCCTCGCGGTTTTGGAGGACTAGTGTGGCGCCGAATAACCATTGATGGATTCTTAAGCATCCTCGCAATAGTCAAAGGCTGCATGTTCACGCTGTTTCACCACCCGTTCTGCCCGCACTCGCGCTTCATACGCCTGATCATCGGCGAGTACGGGCTCGACCTGAAACTGGTGGAAGAGCGGCCCTGGGAGCGTCGCGAGGCGTTTCTTGCGCTCAATCCGGCCGCGACCACGCCGGTCCTGGTGGTCGAGGGACACCCGCCGATCCCCGGCGCGGGCGTGATCGCCGAATTTCTCGACGAGGTCTATGGCGCCGAGATGGGCGCCAAGCGACTGATGCCGGAAACGACCGCCGAGCGCATCGAGGTGCGCCGCCTGATGGCCTGGTTCAACGAAAAGTTCTTCGAGGAAGCGTCGCATCCCCTGGTCACCGAGCGCATCTACAAGCGCTTCATGAGCGAGGACAATGGCGGCGGCCCGCCCTCGCCCGACGTGATGCGCGCGGCAAAATCCAATGTGCGCTATCATCTGGCCTATATCGGCTGGCTGGAGCAGACGCGAAACTTCCTCACCGGCGACCGGATCACCTACGCGGACCTCGCCGCCGCGGCGCATCTTTCGGCGATCGACTATCTGGGCGACGTGCCATGGAGCGAGGACGCAGCGGCAAAGGCGTGGTACGCACGGGTGAAATCCCGTCCGTCGTTCCGCCCGCTGCTGAGCGAATGGCTGGCCGGCGTGCCGGCGTCGCGGACCTATGTGGACCTGGATTTCTGAGCTCCGATCCTTCTGAACTGAAGGCAGCGCTGACGCGCGAAGCGCGCTCGCTCGGCTTTGACGCGATCGGCATCACCGAGCCGGGAGCGATCGAGAGCGCCGGCCAGTATTTTCGCGAGTTCATCGCCGCGGGCGGACATGGCGACATGGACTGGCTCGCGACGCAGCCGGAGCGTCGCATCGATCCGCGCGGGCTGTGGCCGGACGTTCGCTCGATCATCATGCTGGGCGTGAACTACGGGCCTGATCACGATCCGCTCGAGATCCTGAAGCAGCGCGCGCGCGCGGCGATCTCGGTCTATGCGCAGGGCGATGATTATCACGACCTCATCAAGAAGCGTCTGAAGGCACTGGCGCGCTGGCTGGTTGCGACCGCGCCTTGTGAAGTGAAAGTGTTCGTCGATACCGCGGCCGTGATGGAGAAGCCGCTCGCGCATGCCGCGCATCTCGGTTGGCAGGGCAAGCACACCAACCTCGTGTCGCGCGAATTCGGCTCCTGGCTGTTCCTCGGCGCGATCTACACCACGCTCGATCTGCCGCGCGACGACGCCGAGATCGATCATTGCGGCTCCTGCCGCGCCTGCCTCGACATCTGCCCGACGGCGGCGTTTCCGGCGCCCTACAAGCTCGATGCGCGGCGCTGCATCTCGTACCTCACCATCGAGAACAAGGGGCCGATCCCGCACGAGTTTCGCAAAAGCATCGGCAATCGCATCTATGGCTGCGACGATTGCCTTGCCGCGTGCCCGTGGAACAAGTTTGCGAAAGAGGGACGCGAAGCAAAGCTTGCCGCGCGTGATGAATTGCGCGCACCTGATCTTGCCGAGCTCGCGCGACTTGATGATGCGGCGTTTCGCGCGCTGTTCACGAAGTCGCCGGTGAAGCGCATCGGCCGTGACCGCTTCTTGCGCAATGTGCTGATTGCGATCGGCAACTCGGGGGATGTCGGGTTGGCCGAAGAGGCACGGCGGCTGCTGGGCGATGCGAGTCCGCTGGTGCGTAGCGCGGCGGTGTGGGCGCTGGCGCAGTTGCTGTCGCGCGATGAGTTTGCGGCAATGAAGGCGACAGCACTCGCTGGAGAGTCGGACGACGGCGTGCGTGAGGAGTGGCGCGCCGCTTCCTAACTCTCGCTGTCATGCGAAGCGCACTCTTGATTTCCCCGCACGATCCTTCAAGGTCGCGCGCCATGACAAACATGCCTTTCTTCACCCGCGACGGCGATACATTCCATCCGACGGAAGCCGCCAACGGTCCGTGGGACCCAAAATCGCTGCATGGCCGCGTCATCATCGGTCTGCTCGGCTTTGCCATCGAGGAGCGCCATTCGGGCCCCGAGTTCGTGCCGGCGCGGCTGACCGTCGACATGTTCCGGCTGCCGACCATCGACAAGCCGATCGAAGTGACGACGCGGCTGGTGCGCGACGGTTTGCGCATCCGCGTGGTGGAGGCCGAATTTCTGTCCGGCGGCGTCAGCATGGCCCGCGCCTCCTGCCAGCTTCTGCGCCGGACGCAGAATCCTGACGGCAATGTCTGGTCGCCGCCGAACTGGGATGTTCCGAAACCATCCGACATTCCAAAGCCGACCGATCCGCGGCTCGGCATGCACGGCAAATGGACGACGCGGCCGATCGTCGGTCACATGGGTTCGCTCGGTCCGCGGCGCCTGTGGATGAGCGAGGTGCGCGAGCTGGTCGAGGGCGTGACGATGACGCCGTTCGTCCATGTCGCCACCGGCGCCGATTTTGCGAGCCCGTTTGCCAATGCCGGCGACAAGGGGCTCGGCTACATCAACAGCGACGTGACGATCTATCTGCACCGCCTGCCGGTGACGAACTGGATCGGCTTTGACGTCGTGAACCATCACGCCACCGAAGGCGTCGCGATCGGCGAATGCTGGCTCTATGACGAGCAGGGTCCGATCGGGACGGCGACGGTGGCGGCGCTCGCGCAGCGCAAGCCGATGGCGCCTCCGGCGAAGACGTAGGCGATTTCTCTCCGCTTCGTCATTCCGGGGCGCGCCACTTGGCGCGAGCCCGGAATCCATTTAACCGCAGACTCTGAGGCCCGATGGATTCCGGGCTCGCGACTTCGTCGCGCCCCGGAATGACGGGTGGAGAGAGGCTACACCAGATGCCTTTGCATCTCCGGCCGCGCCTTCAGCGCGGCGCCCTGCTTGGCGACGATCTTTGCGATGCGCTCAGGTGCAAAATTCAAATCAACGAAGGCCGGCGCCGTGTTGGCGACCTCGTGATAGCTGGCGATCTTGCCGTCGCGCATCTTCATGATCGCGACTCCTTCGAACATCGCGCGTGCGCCCTTGGCTTCCGGCAGCGTCGAACGATAGCTGAACGTGTAGCGCGCGTAGAGTGTGGTGCCGTCGGATACGGGATCATGCATCACCCAACGAAAATCGGTCGCCGTGCGATAGAACCACTCGTCGATCATCTCGGCGATCTTTTCGCGGCCTGCGAAGGCGCCATAGAACACGTCGTGATAGACGCCGTCCTCGGTGAACAGCTCAGCAAAGGCCTTGCCGTTGCGGCTCTCGACCGCATCGCAGAAGGCGCGGAGCATGGCGGTGATGGTGCTCATCGGCGTTTTCTCCCACTCTCTTCTTTCCTCACCCGATCTCCGCTACCGCCGCAAGAATACGTGCGATGTCTTGCGGGCGCGACAGGCGGTGGTCGCCGTCCTGGATCATGGTCAGCACGACGTCGTCGGCCGGCAGCCGATGCGTCAGCGCGAAGGCGTGCTGCCAGGGCACATCGGGATCTTTCGCTCCTTGCAGAATGCGCACGGGGCAGCCGACGTCGATGGCGCTGCCGAGCAGGAGATGGTTGCGGCCCTCCTCGATCAGGTTCTTGGTGATCGGATAGGGCGAGCCATCGCCGTAGTCCGACGGCCGGAGCCACAGCCCCTTGGTCTCGATCTCCTTCTTCACCTCGGCTGGAAACTTCTTCCACATCAGCTCTTCGGTGAAGTCAGGCGCGGGCGCGATCAGCACGAGACCCGCCAGCGACGCCTTGCTAGATCCCTGGCCGGATCGCTTCCGGATCTCGCGCGCGAGCAGCAGCGCCATCCAGCCGCCCATGGAGGAACCGATCAGAACCTGCGGCCCCTCACAGAACCGTTCGAACACGGCGACACTTTCCTCGAGCCAGCGGCCGATCGTCCCGTCGGCGAAATCGCCGCTGGATTCGCCGTGGCCGGAATAGTCGAACCGGACGCAGGCACGGCCGTGGTCCCGCGCCCATTCGTCCAGCGCCAGCGCCTTGGTGCCCTGCATGTCCGACTTGAACCCGCCCAGCCAGACCAGACCCGGGCCTTTTCCGGCGCGGGGGCGGACCGCGATCCTGCGGGCAGATGGGCCTGCACCCAATTCGATGAAGGCCGGGACGTCGTCGGGTGAAGCGGTCATGGAACGTTTACTCTGGCTGTGCGGTTGGAGCCGTCCGGTCGGCCGGCCGCCCGGCATTGTCCCTCAGGGACGCTTGCAGAACAGGACCAAGGTGTCTATGTCGAGCGGCGTGTCGATGGGCGTGACCAAAATGCCTCGCATTTGAGGGTTTTCGCTTGCCTCAGGCGCGACTTGCTTGCCCGCAAACGCATCTTCCTTCAAAATAGCCGCTTCGTTCACAACTTTGGAGAACCACCCATTCGCCGTCCTAATAAAGCTCCGCCCGCTGCCAGCAAAGACGGGCCGCGCATCAATGATGATATTCGCAATGCGCAGATCCAGTTGATCGATCAGACCGGTGACAACAAGGGCACGGTCGAGACGATGATGGCCATCAAGATGGCCCAGGAAGCCGGCATGGATCTGGTCGAGATCTCGCCAAATGTCAGTCCTCCCGTCTGCAAGATCATGGACTACGGGAAGTACAAGTATTCCGCCCAGAAGAAGGCCGCTGAAGCCCGCAAGCGGCAGAAGATCGTCGAGATCAAGGAGATCAAGCTCCGCCCGATGATCGACGATCACGATTACGACGTGAAGATGCGCGCGATGCAGCGCTTTTTCGAAGAGGGCGACAAGGTCAAGATCACGCTGCGCTACCGCGGCCGTGAAATGGCGCACCAGGAAATCGGCACGAAGCTCCTGGACAAGATCAAGAACGACGTCGCCGAACTCGCCAAGGTCGAGCAGGACGCACGATTCGAAGGACGCCAGGTCGTGATGGTGCTGGCGCCGCGTTAAGGCCCGGCACAAGGTCAGGATTTCAACGGCCCGTCAGGCGATCTGGCGGGCCGTTTTGTTTGGTCAGGTTCGCGACGCCTGCCAGGTTCCGCTACAGCGGTCGCCCTGAATAATGCCGCGCCACGAGCCGGCGCCGGCGGTGCCGGCCAGCCGGCCGCCGCCGCTGGCATGGGATGCTCCGACCGAAACCTGCACGGCGACGGCGCCGCCGCTATTGACCGTGCCCGAAACCCGGCCGCCGCCGGCGGACGAGACACGGCTGCCGGTTACCGTGAAGGGAACTGAGTAACCCGAGCTGCAATTGCCGCGGGTGGTGGCGAAAGTGACGTTCCAGACACCGTTATAGCCTCCGACCCGGGCGTCGGCAGCGGTCGGGACAGCAGCGGCGAGAACGGAAAACAGCGCCAGATGGCGCAAGCGGGGCAACACAAGCGACGCGAAATGGGGCATGGGACCTGCTCTCGAATAGAACGGGGTTGCAATACCGGATAGTCGGCGAGCCCATTTAAGCGGTTCATCGTTGCCAATTGCCTTCCGCTCTGCCATAAGCCCAGCCTTCATCGCCCGGCTGATTTAAGGGCTGCCGTGGCGGTGTCCGTGCGGGTTTCGCGCTTGTTCGCTGAAACCTGAGCACAATCAACGCTCTAACGAGCATTTTTGACGGCCAGCCGCCTTCGCGGGCGGTATCCTGTTGTGGCCATTAGGAGAGCCAAATGCCCAAGCTGAAGACCAAATCGGGCGCTAAAAAGCGCTTCAAGGTGACTGCCACCGGCAAAGTGATGCACGCCCAGCGCGGCAAGCGTCACGGCATGATCAAGCGGACCAAGAAGCAGATCCGCCAGCTCCGCGGCACCCGCGTGCTGTTCAAGACCGACGGCGACAACGTCAAGAAGTACTTCTTGCCGAACGCCTGATCGCGTCGACGATCACTGCCAACCGTGCCGCGCTTGCCGCGGCAATCCGAAAACCAAAGTCATCTCTGAAGGAATTTTGTCATGTCTCGCGTCAAACGCGGTGTGACCGCCCACGCCAAGCACAAGAAAGTCTACAAGGCCGCCAAGGGTTTCTATGGCCGCCGCAAGAACACCATCCGCGCCGCCAAGCCGGCCGTCGAGAAGGCCCAGCAGTACGCCTTCCGCGATCGCAAGCGCAAGAAGCGCACCTTCCGCGCGCTCTGGATCCAGCGCCTCAACGCCGCCGTCCGTCCGTTCGGCCTGACCTACAGCCGATTTATCGACGGCCTGGCCAAGTCCGGCATCACCGTGGACCGCAAGGTGCTCTCCGATCTCGCGATCAACGAGCCCGCGTCGTTCCAGGCGATCGCCGAGAAGGCCAAGGCCGCTCTGGCGGCGTAAGCCGACCGGCGCTGTTTCAAGTCGTCATGGCCTGAACAAGCGCGAAGCCTGTCTTCGCGCCAAATCTCCTTAGGTCATTCGCGTCTTCTCTCGCGCAAAACTCTAAGTCGTGGATGCCCGGCGAAGCGTCGCGCTTTTGTGCCGGGCATGAACGGGCTAGGAGCAGCGGCTTAGCATCCTAGCCAAAAGGGATTGCTATGACCGATCTTGCCAACCTCGAAACTCAGATCCTCTCGGATATCGCTGCCGCAGCCGATGAAGCAGCGCTCGAAGCCGTGCGCGTCGCCGCGCTCGGCAAGAAGGGCTCGATCTCCGCGCTGCTTGCAACGCTCGGCAAAATGTCGCCGGACGAACGCAAGACGCAGGGCGCGGCGATCAACCTGGCCAAGGACAAGGTCACGCAGGCACTCACCGCGCGGCGCGATGTCCTGAAGTCGGCCGCGCTCGACGCGCGGCTGGCCTCCGAGACCATCGACGTCACCTTGCCGGTGCGCGATCCGCAAGCCGAGGCCGGCCGCATCCATCCGCTGAGCCAGGTCTGGGACGAGCTCACCACCATTTTCGCCGACATGGGCTTTTCGGTCGCCGAAGGCCCTGACGTCGAGACCGACGACTACAACTTCACAAAGCTGAACTTCCCCGAAGGCCATCCCGCGCGCGAGATGCACGACACCTTCTTCTTCCATCCGAAGGAGGACGGCTCGCGCATGCTGCTGCGTACCCACACCTCGCCGGTGCAGGTGCGCACCATGCTGAGCCAGAAGCCGCCGATCCGCGTGATCTGCCCGGGCCGCACCTATCGCATCGATTCGGACGCGACCCACACGCCGCAATTCCACCAGGTCGAAGGCCTGGTGATCGACAAGCACTCGCATCTCGGCCACCTCAAATGGATTTTGCACGAGTTCTGCAAGGCGTTCTTCGAGGTCGACCACATCAACATGCGCTTCCGTCCGTCGTTCTTCCCGTTCACCGAGCCGTCGCTGGAAGTCGATATCCAGTGCCGCCGCGACAAGGGCGAGATCCGCTTCGGCGAGGGCGAGGATTGGCTGGAGATTCTCGGCTGCGGCATGGTGCATCCAAACGTGCTGCGCGCCTGCGGCATCGATCCCGATGAGTACCAGGGCTTTGCCTGGGGCATGGGCATCGACCGCATCGCGATGCTGAAATACGGCATGAGCGATCTGCGCCAGCTCTTCGACGGTGACGTCCGCTGGCTCAACCATTACGGCTTCAAGCCGCTCGAAGTGCCGACGCTTGCAGGGGGGCTGAGCTCGTGAAATTCACCCTTTCCTGGCTGAAGGATCATCTCGACACCGACGAGCCGGTTGAAAAGCTCGCCGACAAGCTCACCATGATCGGGCTCGAGGTCGAGAACATCGAGGACAAGGCGAAGGCGCTGAAGCCGTTCACCATCGCGAAGGTGATCTCCGCCGAGCAGCATCCCAACGCCGATCGGCTGCGCGTCTGCATGGTCGACACCGGTGACGGTGGCGCGCCGGTGCAGGTCGTGTGCGGCGCGCCGAATGCGCGCACCGGGCTCGTGAGCGTGTTCTCGCCCCCGGGCACCTACATTCCCGGCAAGGACATCACGCTCGGGGTCGGCACCATCCGCGGCGTCGAAAGCCGCGGCATGCTGTGCTCGGCGGCTGAGCTGCAGATCTCCAACGACCATGACGGCATCATGGAATTGCCGGCGGACGCACCGATCGGCGCCGGCTATGCCGAATGGGCGGGCCTCGGCGATCCCATGTTCGAGATCAACCTGACGCCGAACCGGCAGGATTGCACCGGCGTGCACGGCATCGCGCGCGACCTCGCGGCTGCCGACATGGGCAAGTTCAAGGATCCGACCATCAAGGCCGTGAAGGGCGAATTCCCCTGCCCGGTCAAGGTGACGGTCGAGGACACCACGCTGTGTCCGGGATTCGCGCTGCGCCTCGTGCGCGGCGTGAAGAACGGGCCGTCGCCGGAATGGCTGCAGAAGCGGCTCACCGCGATCGGGCTGCGCCCGATCAACGCGCTGGTCGATATCACCAACTTCATGACCTATGACCGTGCGCGCCCGCTGCACGTGTTCGACGCCAAGAAGGTGAAGGGCAATCTCGTCGTGCGCCGCGCACGCGAAGGCGAGAGCCTGCTTGCGCTCGACGGCCGCACCTACAACCTCGATCCCTCGATCTGCGTCATCGCGGATGACCACGCCGTGGAGTCGCTCGCCGGCATCATGGGCGGCGAGGCCTCGGGCTGCGACGAAGGCACCACCGACGTGCTGATCGAATCGGCGCTATGGAACGAAATCAACATCGCGCAGACCGGGCGCAAGCTCGGCATCAATTCGGATGCGCGCTATCGCTTCGAGCGCGGCGTCGATCCGGCCTTCATGGTACCCGGCCTCGAGCTTGCGACAAAGCTCGTGATTGATATGTGCGGCGGCACGCCGTCGGAAACCTTTGTCACCGGCAAGACCTTCGGCGACGACCGCATCATCGAATTCCCGATCACCGAGGTGAAGCGGCTGTCCGGCATCGACGTGCCGCTGCCGGAGATGAAGCGCATCCTCACCCATCTCGGCTTCATGATGGCGGGTCCGGGCCCGGTGGTGAAGGTCGCGGTGCCCTCCTGGCGCTCGGACGCACACGGCAAGGCCGATATCGTCGAGGAGATCGTCCGCATCTTCGGCGTCGACAAGGTGCCGGAGACGCCGTTCGAACGTGGCGACGACGCCCGCAAGCCGGTGTTAACGCCGCTGCAACTCCGTACCCGCCGCGCGCGGCGCGCGCTGGCGAGCCGCGGCATGGTCGAGGCCGTGACATGGTCGTTCATCGCAAAGCCCGCGGCCGAATTGTTCGGCGGGGGGCAGCGCGAGCTCGAAGTCGCGAACCCGATCGCGGCCGACCTCTCCGACATGCGTCCGACACTGCTGGCGGGCCTGATCGCGGCGGCGCAGGCCAATGCCGATCGCGGCTTTGGCGACGTTGCGCTGTTCGAAGTCGGGCAGGTGTTCAAGGGCGATCGTCCGCAGGATCAGTTCATGGCCGCATCAGGCGTTCGCCGCGGCTTTGCATCGTCGGAAGGCTTGGGACGGCACTGGACCGGCGCTACGGCCGCGAATGCGCTCGACGCCAAGGCTGACGCGCTCGCGGTGCTGGCTGCGGCCGGCGCGCCGATGCAGGCGCTCCAGATCGTACCGGGCGGCGCAAAGTGGATGCATCCGGGGCGTTCCGGCACGATCCAGATCGGTCCGCAGAACGTGCTCGGCTATTTTGGCGAGATGCATCCGCGCGCGCTCGAGGCGCTCGGCGCCGACGGCCCGGTGATGGCGTTCGAGGTGATCCTCGATCGCATCCCTGAAGCCAAGAAGAAGCCGACCCGTGCAAAACCCGCGATCGAGCTGTCGGCGTTCCAGCCGGTGTCGCGCGATTTTGCCTTCATCGTCGACCGCGGCGTCAAGTCCGGCGACATCGTGCGCACGGCGCAGAGCGTGGACAAGAAGCTGATCACCGGCGTCAACGTGTTCGACGTCTATGAAGGCAAAGGCATCGACGACGGCAAGAAGTCGATCGCAATTGCCGTGACGATCCAACCGCGCGAGAAGACGCTGACCGACCAAGAGATCGAGGCCGTGGCCGCAAAGATCGTGGCCGAGGTGACGAAGAAGACCGGCGGCACGCTGAGAGCATGATGCCGAAAAGTGTGAAGCGGTTTTCGAACAACATCATGCTCCAAAGACATAGAGCATGAGTCTGGCGGATTTCCTCCCAAAGGACGTCAGCCTCACCATTGCGATGGCGATCTGCACCATCGCCTTCGTCTCGGGTACCGCGCGCGGCTTTTCCGGCTTTGGCTCGGCGCTGATCTTCATGCCCTTGGCGAGCAGCGTCGCGGCGCCGCGTCTCGTGGCCGCGCTGCTCCTCGTCATCGATTTTGTCGCAGCAGCGCCGCTGCTCCCCGACGCATGGCGAAAGGCTGACCGCAAGGCCACCGCCGTGATCGTGCTGGGGGCACTGATCGGCGTGCCCATCGGCACTTATTTCCTGAGCGTGCTCGATCCCGTCACGACTCGCTGGATCATTTCGTGTTTCGTCGCGGCGTTGCTGGCGCTGTTGCTGTCAGGCTGGCGCTATCGCGGCAAGGATCATGCATGGCTGTCGGTCGGCATCGGCGGCCTCTCCGGCTTCTGCAGCGGGCTGGCCCAGACCGGCGGCCCGCCGATCGTCGGCTACTGGCTCGGCCGCCCCATCGCAACGACGGTGGCGCGCGCCAACATCTTGCTGTTCTTCGGCGCGTCGGACTTCTTCTCCATGGTCAGCTACGCGACCACTGGCCTCATCACGCGCGACTCATTGCTCCTGTCGATTGTCGTCGGCCCGGTCTATGCGGCAGGCGTCGCCTTCGGCGCCTCGCTGTTCGGTCGCGCCAGCGAAGCGGTGTTTCGCAACATCTGCTACGGGTTGATTGCGTTGGCAGTGATCTTCGGACTTCCGGCGCTGGACGGGATTTTGCGTTAATCCATCCGCCGTCGTCCTGGCGAAAGCCAGGACGACGACTGAATGTGTGTCGCCCAAATCCCCCTATATCCGCGGCTGCGTCTGCCGGCGCCGCTTGGTCGACTGCGTCGGCAAATCCGCGGGCTCGTCCTTTAGCGCACCGATGCGGCGCAGCGCAGCTTCCGCGGCGCGCTCGCCGCTCTCCCAGGCACCGTCGACCGTGCCCCACAGCGTCTCGTGCGTTGCTTCGCCAGCGAGATACAGGCAGCCGATCGGCTCGGTTAGGATTTTTCGCGAGAGCTGTCCGCCCGGGGCTGAGGCCGACATCGCGCCCATGACGAAGGGCGATGCGTTCCAGCGTGTCGCGGCTATCTTCTTGATCCCTGCGGTCGCTTCGCTGCCGAATAGCTTTGTCAGCCATTCCTTCGCGAACGCCGCCATGGCCTGCTCGCCCTGCGCGGAGAGATCGCGGCCGAAGGAGCCGCCGACATCGATCGAGCACAGCGAGGAGCCGCCGATATTGGCGTAGAGCAGTGCCGTGCGGGTCGAGTTGCTCTGCTCGATGAGGATGTCGTCGCGCGCGAGCCCGAGCGGATTGCCGGGCAGTTGCAGCACGATGTGATCGTAGCTGCCGAGCCCGAGTTTCGACGCCGCATCCAGCGTCCGCTTCGGGATGTCGGGCGCGAACTTGATCGCACCCGACATCAGCACATTGGTCGAGACCGTGATGATGGCGGTGCGCGCCGCGATCTTGCCGGCCGGCGTCTCGACGCTGACGTCGCGATTGCTCCAGACGATGCGGCTTGCCGGCGTCGACAACGCGACCGGCGCCTGCTCGCCGAGCTTCGTGATCAGAGTGCCCAGGCCCTGTCGGCAGGCGATCGCCGAATTGCGGTCCTGCGCGCGTGCCTTGTCGATGGCCGAAAATTCCTTCAGATCCTTGCCGGCAAAGCTTGCGCCGAGCACGAACTCGGCCGTGCCGGCCCAATCCCCGAGATCTTTTGGCAGCGCGGACGCAGCTGATACGTCGAGCTTGCCGCGCGCGGCTTCATCGATGCCGCGATTGGCACGCACCAGCGCGGCCAGAAACTCCTCGGTCTCGCTGGGGCGTGCATTGCGGCGGCCGATCCGCATCTTCTGCCCGCTCGGCGCCGGCAACACGTCGAGCCCGACGCCGCGCGCCAGCTTGATCATCGGATTGGTCTCTGGATTGTGCATCCAGCGCGCGCCGCGATCAAATGCCACATCGAAAGTACTGGTATCGGTGATGCAGCGTCCACCGATCTGCGCGGCAGCCTCGACCACCACGACCTTGCGGTTCGCCGCCATCACACGCCGCGCTGCAGCGATGCCGGCGGCACCGGCCCCGATCACGACAACGTCAACCTCGCGCGGCAAGGGCGCAGCTGCAGCGCCCCAAATCGGCGCTGCGGCAAAAGCCGCTGACGCAGATAGGAAGCTGCGGCGCGTGATTGTCATGTCATGGTTTCCGGGGACTTGAAACGAACGGGAACAGCTAGCGAACCTTGCCGCATCTGATGCAACACGGCAACCATCATGGTGAATCAATCATGCTTGACCCGAACAAGCGATGAACCAAATTGCAACGCGTTTCGACCATGATAGAGAAGGGAAAAAAGCAGCCGGAAAAGGCTGTGGGGGGAGTTCGGTGCTATGGGGACGGTCCTAGATTCAGTCGGCAAGCTGATTGCCCACTACCTCTCGAAGGAGGTACCGGGCTATGAGCCGTTCACGCCCAGCGATCCGGAACATCTGCGCGGCGTGATCCAGCCCGGCGACGTGCTGCTGGTCGAGGGTAACAACCGCATCTCCGGCATCATCAAATATCTGACGCAGTCCACCTGGTCGCATGCTGCACTCTATGTCGGGCCGGTCGAGGGCGCGGAAGAGCCCGACGGCGAACCGCATGTCCTGATCGAGGCCAATATCGGCGAAGGCGTCACCTCGGCGCCGCTGTCGAAATATTTCCCGTATCACACCCGCCTCTGCCGCCCCGTCGGCCTGTCCTATGAGGACCGTCACACGGTCTGCCGCTACGCCATCAACCGCATCGGCTTCGGCTACGACACCAAGAACATCCTGGACCTGATGCGCTTCCTGTTCCCGCTACCGGTGCCGCAACGCTGGCGGCGCCGGATGATCGCGCTCGGCTCCGGCGATCCCACAAAAATCATCTGTTCGGCGCTGATCGCGCAGGCCTTCGATGCCGTGCGCTATCCGATCCTGCCCAAGATCACCAAGGCCGGCTCACGGCGCGCCCGCAAAGAAATCCTGCACATCCGCGATTCCTCGCTCTACATGCCCCGCGACTTCGACATCTCGCCCTATTTCGAAGTCGTCAAACCCACCATCGTGCACGGCTTCGACTACACATCGCTGCACTGGGCCGACAAGCAAAAGCCGCTCGAGGAGGTAGCGGGCTCGTTCGGTGTGTTTCCAGAAGCGATCGGTTCGCCGCCGCTTGTTCCTGAAGCGGCTGACGAAGAGGCGGAAATTCCGACTGCGGAAGTGAGCCGCAGCGACGAAGCGCCTGGCGAAGCAGCCATGGTCAAGCGCGCTCCGCTGCTGAAGCGGCTTGCGGCATATCGTCCCCGTCGTCGCGGCCGGGCACGCGAGTTCGCGGCCTAGACGCCAATCTCCTACCAAGCACTGCCTGCTCCAGAGCATTGCCTGCGTCGCACCCCGGTGCAACACTCCCTGCAAAACAACAGGGAGGCGCATCATGTCCGAAGCCGATACCGTGCTGATCGAGCGCGACGGTCCGGTCACCATCATCTCCATCAATCGTCCGCATTGCCGGAACGCCGTTGACGGCGCGACGGCGCGCAGGCTGTACGACGCTTTTCTTGCCTTCGACGCCGACAATGACGCATCGGTCGCAGTGTTCACCGGCACCAACGGACATTTTTGTGCCGGCGCGGATCTCAAAGCGGTGGCCAAGGGCGATCGCGAAAAGATGCGCGAGATCGGTGGGCACAACACCATCGCGCCGATGGGCCCGAGCCGGCTTCGGCTATCCAAGCCGGTGATCGCCGCGGTCGAAGGCTATGCGGTCGCCGGCGGCATGGAGCTTGCGCTATTCGCCGACATGCGCGTGGTCGCGGAAGACGCCACCTTCGGCATCTTCTGCCGCCGTTTTGGCGTGCCGCTGATCGACCTCGGCACCATCCGCCTGCCGCGCCTGATCGGCCATTCGCAAGCGATGGATCTGATTCTCACGGGACGCCCGGTCGGCGGCTCGGAGGCGCTGCGCATGGGGCTCGCCAATCGCTTGGTGCCGAAGGGCGACGCACGCGCCGCCGCGATTCAGCTCGCAAACGAGATCGCGCGCTTCCCGCAGACCTGCCTGCGCGCCGACCGGCTGTCGGCGCTGAGGCAATGGGACCTTGTCGAGGAGGACGCCATCGCCAATGAGATGCGCGGCGGCCTCAACGTGATCGGCTCAGGCGAAACGCTCGCTGGCGCGACGCGCTTTGCCTCCGGCGTGGGACGGCACGGCACGTTCGGCAGCGACGAGCGGAGGGATTGACGACTGCGGCGCGGCGCAGGGTCAGTTCATGGCGGGGTTTGCGGCTGAATTCTGGGCTGGATCAAGGTGATCGACCTGGTCCAGCGCAAGCAGCAGCGACGCAACGCGGTTCGCAGATGACGCCCATTCGGCCAAGCCGGCGTAGTTGTCCGTGAACCAGTTGAAAGCGGACTGCACGACGACGAATGCAGCAGCCGCCTGCACCACCTCCCCAAGCGTCATCTCATTGGCGAGATATTTGGGGGTACAGAGCAGCAGGCCGATCACCGGGGTGATCAGAACGCTCGAATAGGTCACCACCGTCATTCGCATCAACTGCCACATATAGATGCGCCAGATGGAGATCACCGCCTTCAGGGCCGACCCGATCACGTGGGGCGCATCCTTCGTATCGTCGGTGGCCAGCAATCCCTCACCGCTCTCGCGCAAATGCGTTCCGATCGACCGCAACTCGGCTTCCATGCGCTTGTTTTCCTCGATGACACGCGTCACGTGGCGGGCGATCAGGAGGATGGCGGAGGCCAGCAGTGCCGAATAGACGATCACCGCAATGACGAGGTAGCCGGGGATCTTCAGGACGACGCCGCTGACATCGACGACAAGACCACCGCCCACCGTCCAGAGAATTCCGATGAATGTCACGGCATTGAGCAGCGACGTGACCAGGCCGACCACGAGATCAATCGGCCGATCGGTCGCGATCTTGGCGTCTTCGGCGATGCGATATTCGGGCGTATCATAATCGCCGACCACGGCCTTGAGCCGGACATAGCGATCGTTGCCCAGCCAATAGCCGTAGAGATGAGCACTCAACCACGCGCGCCAGCTGCGCTGCATGGTCATGCGGCCCCAGACCGAGAAAACCATCAGCGCGAGACTGGCCGCAGCCAGTGGCAAAAACCGCATGGCTTGCCGCCACAGCTCGGCGCTGTCCCGACGCCCGATCGCATCGAAGAAGTCGCGATTCCAGAAGTTCAGCCCGTATTGCGTCAGCAATTGCAGGAGCACGGTCGCGAGCAGCAGGACCACGAGCAGCCACGCCCGCCACGCCGACGGCCCTTTCCAGAATCCTGATGCGCTCTGCCAGAAGCGGGCGAGAAGCCGTCTCTCGTCTGGGGCAAGGCGGGGCTTGGTCAGCATGTCGAATTCGGTCGGCCACGCGATGATACCGGGCGCCACGCCCGGCCGAATAAGCGTATCGCGTAACCTATGGGCCCGGGGACGACCCCGGATTGACCTGAGTCAATCCGACGGTCGCTCATCGCGGCGAGCCATGCTGGCAGATCGCAAGGATCGGCGGAGCCTCGCCGGGAGGGCGGCCTACACCCCCGCCATCATCACGTATTTGATCTCGACATACTCTTCCATGCCGTGATGCGAGCCCTCGCGGCCGAGTCCGGATTCTTTCACGCCGCCGAACGGCGCGACCTCGGTCGTGATCAGGCCGGTGTTGACGCCGACCATGCCCGACTCCAGCGCCTCGGCCACGCGCCAGACGCGGCCGAGATCGCGGGAATAGAAATAGGAGGCAAGACCGAACGGCGAGGCGTTGCACATCGAAATCACCTCGGCCTCGTCCTTGAAGCGGAACACCGGCGCGAGCGGGCCGAAGGTTTCCTCATGCGCGACGAGCGCGTCCGGCCTGACATTGGCAAGCACAGTCGGCTCGAAGAAACTGCCGCCGAGTGCATGGCGCTTGCCGCCAGTGACGATTTTTGCACCGCCCTTCACGGCGTCAGCAATGTGCTTCTCGACCTTGTCGATGGCTTCCATGTTGATGAGGGGGCCCTGCACCACACCGGCTTCGGTGCCGTCGCCGATCTTCATCGCCGCGACCTTCTTCGAGAGCTTCTCCACGAACTCGTCGTAGATCTTGTCCTGGGCGTAGATGCGGTTGGCGCAGACGCAGGTCTGGCCCATGTTGCGATATTTCGAGACGATGGCGCCTTCGACCGCGGCGTCGATATCGGCGTCGTCGAACACCACGAAGGGCGCATTGCCGCCGAGCTCGAGCCCGAGCTTCTTCACACCGACAGCCGCCTGCTGATAGAGGATCTTGCCCACTTCGGTGGAGCCGGTGAAACCGACGAAGCGGACGGCGGGATGCTCGCACAGCACCTTGCCGATCGCCGACGAATTGCCGGTGAGGATGTTGAACACGCCCTTGGGCACGCCGGCCTTCTCCGCCAGCGCGACCAGCGCGAGCGCGGTCAGCGGCGTTTCATTGGCCGGCTTAAGCACCACCGTGCAGCCGGCGGCGAGCGCCGGCGAGACCTTGCGGGTGATCATCGAGCAGGGAAAGTTCCACGGCGTGATGGCACCGCAGACGCCGATCGGCTGCTTGATCGCAAGCAGGCGCGCGTCGGGACGCTGGGTCGGAATGGTCTCGCCATAGACGCGGCGGGCTTCTTCCGCGAAGAACTCGACATAGGCGCCGCCGATATCGACTTCGCCGAGCGCTTCGGCAAGCGGCTTGCCCTGCTCGGAGGTGAGGATCAGTGCCAAATCCTCGCGATTGGCGGCGATCAGCTCGAACCATTTGCGCAAGATGTTGGAGCGCTGCTTGGCGGTGAGCTTTGCCCAAGCCGGGAAAGCGCGCTCGGCGGCTTCGACCGCCTGCGTCGTCTCGGCCGTGCTCATGACCGGAATTTTCGCGAGCTCCACGCCATTCACCGGATTGGTCACCGGCCGCGACGGCGTGCCGACCCAGGCACCGTCGATATAGCAGGCCTCGCGCAACAGCGACGGGTCCTTGAGACGGTCGCGAAAGGAGGCCGATTGTGCAGCGCGTGCAGCGGCGGTCGGGGTCATGGCGTCACTCCCTGAGCTCTTCGGATGGGCTGGATGTCGGGCAAGAGTATAGGCGCAACCAGCGCCCAATGCACCGCTCGCAACGCACGGCAGCTTCGAGGAATTCTGGGGGTCGGCGTAGGTTACGCGGCGCCGCTCATATAGGTCTCGCGGCGGCCGATCATGCGCTCAGCGGCAGCCTTGGCGTCCGCTTTCGAATGGGTCGCGCAGGTCCGGTATTCGAGATCGGGTACATCCTTGGTGTCGCGGCGACCGAACCAGGATTTTGAGCCGACCGGCAGCAGCGCAAGAGACTGCGCCAGATTGTCGACCGCGCCGAACGAATAGAGCGCGCCGGTCCCGGCGATGCGGACTTCGTAAATGCCGGGCGAAATCGGCGCTTCGAGGTTCTCGCCCCGTCCGGGACGGGGATAGCGCTTCCACTCGCTCCAGGTCGAAATCATCTCAAAATCCCCTCACGGCCGTGAACGACCGTCAACATTTGCATCAATCTTACGGTTCGGCGGCCGATGGCGCCGGGTTCTGAACGCCCAAAAGCACAATATGTTTCAGAGACAACGCATCCGGAAACATAATGCCTGACACCCTTTGGGGTCACGCCCAGTTGCAGTCATCCACCGCAGATTGCGAAGAGGTGTTGCAGTTGGGCTGTCCTTCTCGTCCATCCCACGTCGCCTCAGGTCAAGTCACGACATCGCGACCGGCACGGACCGGTTGACGCGCTTGCCGCGCGCGACCTGCAGGAGGATGATCGATCGCTTCCAACAATAATCAAACCGGAGGAAACGTGCATGCAGAGCAAAGCTCAGATCGATCAGCTATTGCGGCAGACCAGCGATGCCAAGGAGATTCCCGGCGTCGTCGCAATCGCCGCCACCGGCAAGGACGTGCTCTATCAGGGCGCGTTCGGCAAGCGCGACCTGTCAAAACCCGACCCGATGACCGCCGACAGCGTGTTCTGGATCGCGTCGATGACGAAGGCGGTAACATCAGCCGGCGCCATGCAACTTGTCGAGCAGGGCAAGCTGTCGCTCGACGAGCCCATCGGAAAATTGCTGCCCGACCTTGCAGCACCGCAAGTGCTGGAAGGTTTTGACGCCAGCGGTTCACCAAAGCTGCGCCCGGCCAAAAAGCCGATCACGCTGCGCCTGCTCATGACCCACACCGCCGGCTTCTGCTACGACATGTGGAACGGCAACATGGCGACCTATCTCGAGAAGACCGGGACGCCCGGCATCATCACCTGTCTGAACGCGGCGCTGAAGACGCCTGTTATGACCGATCCCGGCACGCGCTGGGAATACGGCACCAATATCGACTTCGTCGGCAAGGCGGTCGAGGCCGCGAGCGGCAAGAAGCTCGACGCTTATCTGCGCGACAACATGTTCGCGCCGCTCGGCATGACGAACACGGCGTTCAAGATCAGCGACGACATGCGCAAGCGCCTGGTCGGGATGCACGCGCGCGGCGAGGATGGCCAGCTTGCGCCGATGCCGTTCGAGCTGGAGCAGAATCCGGAATTCCACATGGGTGGCGGCGGCCTCTACTCGACGGCCGGCGATTACATCAAGTTCACCCAGATGATCCTCAACAAGGGTCGCGGCAACGGCAACCAGGTGCTGAAGGCCGAGACGGTGGCCACGATGGGGCAGAACCACATCGGCGATCTCGCCATGACCAAGTTGATTTCGGTCGCGCCGCCCTACACCAACGACGTCGACCTCTATCCGGAGCAGGTGAAGAAGTGGGGCCTCAGCTTCATGATCAACACCGCCAAGACCGCGGAAGGCCGCTCGGCCGGCAGCCTCGCCTGGGCGGGCCTCGCCAACACCTATTTCTGGATCGACCCGGCGCGCGACGTCAGCGGCGTGATTTTGATGCAGCTGTTGCCGTTCGCGGACGCAAAATGCCTGCAGGCCTTTGCGGGTTTTGAGCGCGGCGTCTATGCCGGGCTCGATGCCGGCAGCGGACAACGGGCGGCTTAACCCCATAGTCGAAGGCGCGCTGTTCCGCGCGCGTGATACAAAGGATATCCTCGTGCTCGGATGGCAGTCACCGTCGGAGCACGAGGCAACAACCGACCGAGCTGGAGGACACGACCTTGGCAGACAAAGCCGACAGTTACGTTTGCGGCATTTCCGATACCCCGCTCTTGGGCGATACGATCGGGCGCAGCCTCGATCTCGCGGCGCATCGCTGGGGCAACCGCGAGGCACTGGTTTCCCCCAGCCATGGGGTGCGGTGGACGTGGACTGAATTCGCCGAGCGTGTCGACGCGCTTGCCGCCGGTTTCCTCGCGCTCGGCCTCGAGCGGGGGCAGCGGATCGGCATCTGGTCGCTCAACCGCCCGGAATGGACGCTGACGCAATTTGCCGCCGCCAAAGCCGGCCTGATCCTGGTGACGATCAACCCCGCCTATCGGCTGAGCGAGCTGGAATTTGCGCTGCGCAAGGTCGGCTGCGCGGCGGTCGTCACCGCCACCGCGTTCAAGACCAGCAACTATATGGAGATGCTCAACACGCTCTTGCCCGAGCTTGCAACCGCAAAACCCGGCCAGTTGCGCGCGGCAAAGCTGCCCGACCTGCGCATGGTGATCCAGATCGGCGGACCCGCTGCATCAGGCGCGATCCCCTTCGAGGAGGTCGCAACGATGGGCGGCGCGCGGCATCGCGAGCAGCTCGCCGCGCTCGGCGCCTCGCTGCAGTTCGACGACCCCGTCAATATCCAGTTCACCAGCGGCACCACGGGCTCGCCGAAGGGCGTGACGCTCACTCACCACAACATTCTCAACAACGGCTATTTCGTCGGCCGCGCCATGCGGCTGACGGAAGCAGATCGCATCTGCATCCCGGTGCCGCTCTACCATTGCTTCGGCATGGTGATGGGTAACCTCGCCTCGGTGACGCTGGGTGCGACCATGGTCTATCCCGGCGAAGGCTTTGATCCGCTGGCGACGCTGAAGACGATCCAGCAGGAGAAGTGCACGGCGCTCTACGGCGTGCCGACCATGTTCATCGCCGAGCTCGATCATCCGGAGTTTTCGATCTTCAACCTAAAATCGTTGCGCACCGGCATCATGGCCGGCGCGCCCTGTCCGATCGAGGTGATGAAGCGCGTCAACACCGAGATGAACATGGGCGAGGTCACGATCGCCTATGGCATGACCGAGACCAGCCCCGTCAGCTTCCAGAGCGCGACGGACGATCCGCTCGAGCGACGCGTTTCCACCGTTGGACGCATCCATCCGCATGTCGAGGTCAAGGTCGTCGATCTCGATGGCAAGATCGTCAAGCGCGGCGAACGCGGCGAGCTCTGCACCCGCGGCTACAGCATCATGCTGGGATATTGGGACGAGGCGGAAAAAACCGCCGACGTGCTCGACAAGAACGGCTGGATGCACACCGGCGATCTCGCCACCATCGACGACGCGGGCTATTGCAATATCGTCGGCCGCATCAAGGACATGGTGATCCGCGGCGGCGAAAACCTCTATCCGCGCGAGATCGAGGAGTTTCTGTATCGCCATCCCAAGATCCAGGACGTGCAGATCTTTGGCGTCGCCGACCAGCGCTATGGCGAGGAGCTCTGTGCCTGGATCAGGGTCCGCCCCGGCGAGACGCTGACAGCGGAAGAAGTGCGCGCCTTCTGCGAAGGGCAGATCGCCCACAACAAGATCCCGCGCTATGTCGAATTCGTCGGCGAATTCCCGATGACCGTGACGGGAAAAATCCAGAAGTTTTTGATGCGCGATGCGGTCGAGCAGCGGCTTGGGTTGAAGGCGGCGAAGACGGCGTGATTCCGGACGGCCTTAAGGCCCGCTCAGCAGGCTGACCACAAACCTGCTGCCGACGATGAAGAGATAGCAGCCGAACGCCGTCTCCAGCGTACGCTTGGACATCGCGTGCGCGGCCTTCACCCCTAGCGGTGCGGTGACGAGGCTCATTGGCATCACGAGAACAGCGCCGATCAGCGAGACGAAGCCGAGTGCGAACGGCCATTGCAGAGCTGCGACCGCGGGATAGTTCGCGGCTGCGGGCCAGCCGGCATAGACATAGCCGAGCGCGCCGGGGATCGAGATCAGCACCGCCAGCGCGGACGATGTCGCGACCGCCTGATGGATCGGGCGACCGTAGAAGGTCATCAGGAGGTTCGAGAACAATCCGCCGCCGATGCCCATCAGCGTCGAGAGAATGCCGACGCAGAAGCCATACACGCGCATCAGCGGTCCCCGCGGCAGATCGCTGCCGAGCTTCCAGCTTTCGCGCGCAAGAATCAGCCGCGCGGCCGCGGACCATGCCACGCAGACGAACACGATCTTGAACAAGCGCTCCGGCGCGTATCGCGCGACCACGCTGCCGGCGACGACACCTGTTACGATCGGCAGCCACCAGACCTTGAGGATCTCCATGTCGACGGCACCGCGCTTGTAGTGCGCCTGAAACGAACGGATCGACGTCGGGATGATGATCGCGAGCGACGTGCCGATGCAGAGCGGCATGCGCACTTCAAGCGGCACGCCGGCGACGCGAAAACATTCGTAGAGCACCGGCACAAGAATCGCGCCGCCGCCAATGCCGAACACGCCTGCGAGAAATCCGGACAGCGCACCTACGCCGACGAGCAGCAGCGCAAGTTCAACGACATCCCAAAGCGGAAGACCTGCGATCACGCGAAAATTGCCCCGGCGTGCGGCGACGGTTGGCCCGCCCGTTCTGTGAAAGCTCTAGGCGATCTGGTGGCCGCGGTCGACACGCGGAGGCCGATGGCTGAGGTGGATTGCAGAGGTCGCATATCCTCGGAGACCGCATTCGGAGGGCCCAGGAAGGGCACTTGAGCGCCGAATCGTCGACCAGCATTCGCTGCGAACAGGGGTCATCCGACGATGAACGTACCGGACGGTTTAGAGGCGTTCCATGAAGCATTTCAAATCGGTGCGGCAGCGCATCAGAAAGAGTGGTTCATCATTCATTCTTATGCTGCCACTTTGACGCTCTGGTATACCAAGCCCCTGATGATCCTTGTTTCATCATCGTTATAGGGATGAATAACGGTTCGGTTTATGGCGATTTGGTGATTGCGCGGACAGATTCGACTCCGTAAATAGGGCCGACCTTTCGCGATCCCCGCGCGCCCCATGCTGGGCCGCAATAAAACATCAAAGTCGCCCATGACCGCACGGATCGAACGACCGCTCTCACCTCATCTGCAAACCTACCGTTGGACACTGACGATGGCGCTGTCGATCGTCCATCGCGCCACAGGCGTTGCGCTCTATTTCGGGACGCTGCTGCTGGCCTGGTGGCTGATAGCAGCGGCCTCGGGTCCGGCAGCCTATTCCTATGTGCAGGCTTTCACCGGCAGCTTCTTCGGCCGCCTGATCGTGTTCGGCTACACTTGGGCGTTGATGCATCACATGCTCAGCGGCATCAGGCATTTCGTCTGGGATCTCGGCTACGGCTTCAAGGCCAATGAGCGCGAGGCGCTGACCTGGGGCGCGCTGATCGGCGGCATCGCTGCCACCGTGCTGGTCTGGATCATCGCTTACGCGGTCGGAGGCGGACGATGAGCGCGTCAGACACGCCCAAGCGCAGCATGCGCACCCCACTCGGCCGCGTCCGCAATCTCGGCGCCGCCCATTCCGGCACCTCCGATTTCTGGCGCCAGCGCCTCACGGGCGTCGCGATGACCCTGCTGATCATTCCCGTGATCGTCGTCATCATGATGATGCTCTCCAGCAACCAGGCTGGAGCCAAGGTGATCCTCAGCTCGCTGCCGATTGCGGTGATCCTGCTGCTCTTCATCTTCGCCAGCGCCTGGCACATGAAGATCGGCATGCAGGTGGTGATCGAGGACTATGTCCACAACGAGAAGGTGAAGCTCGTCTCGGTCATGCTCAACAATTTCTTTGCGATCGCCGTGGCGCTTGCCTCGACTTACGCGATCCTCAAACTTTCATCGGGAGTCTAGCCCATGGCCGGTGGTGGAAATGGCAAGGCAAACGGCGCTCCTGCGACCAATGGCAAGGCCTATCCGATCGAGGACCACACCTATGACGTCGTCGTGGTCGGCGCCGGCGGCGCGGGCCTGCGCGCCGTGGTCGGCTGCAGCGAGGCCGGCTTGCGCACGGCCTGCATCACCAAGGTTTTCCCGACCCGCTCGCACACCGTAGCAGCCCAGGGCGGCATCTCCGCCGCACTCGGCAACATGCACAAGGACGACTGGCGCTGGCACATGTACGACACCGTGAAGGGGTCGGACTGGCTCGGCGACCAGGATGCGATCGAATATATGGTGCGCAACGCGCCCGAGGCCGTCTACGAGCTCGAGCATTGGGGCGTGCCTTTCTCGCGCACCGAGGACGGCAAGATCTACCAGCGCCCGTTCGGCGGCATGACCATGGACTACGGCAAAGGCCAGGCGCAGCGCACCTGCGCCGCCGCCGACCGCACCGGCCACGCCATGCTGCACACGATGTACGGCCAGTCGCTGCGCCATGCGGCCGAATTCTTCATCGAGTTCTTCGCCATCGACCTGATCATGGACGACCAGGGTGTCTGCCGTGGCGTGATCGCGCTGAAGCTCGACGACGGCACCATCCATCGCTTTCGTGCCCAGACCACGATCCTTGCGACCGGCGGCTATGGCCGCGCCTATGCATCCTGCACCTCGGCCCATACTTGCACCGGCGACGGCGGCGGCATGGTCTTGCGCGCCGGCCTGCCGCTCCAGGACATGGAGTTCGTGCAGTTCCATCCGACCGGCATCTACGGCGCGGGCTGTCTCGTCACCGAAGGCGCGCGCGGCGAGGGCGGCTATCTCGTCAACTCCGAGGGCGAGCGCTTCATGGAGCGCTACGCGCCATCTGCCAAGGATCTCGCCTCTCGCGACGTGGTCTCACGTTCGATGACCATTGAAATCCGCGAAGGCCGCGGCGTCGGCAAGAAGAAGGACCACATCTTCCTGCACCTCGACCACCTCGATCCCGCTGTGCTGCAGGAGCGGCTGCCGGGCATCTCCGAATCGGCCAAGATCTTCGCCAATGTCGACGTGACGCGCGAGCCAATCCCGATCGTGCCGACCGTGCACTACAACATGGGCGGCATACCCACGAATTATCACGGCGAGGTGCTGACCAAGAAGGATGGCGACGACAATGCCGTGGTCCCCGGCCTGATGGCGCTGGGCGAAGCGGCCTGCGTGTCAGTGCACGGCGCAAACCGCCTCGGCTCCAACTCGCTGATCGACCTCGTGGTGTTCGGCCGCTCCGCGGCGCTGCGCTGCGCCGAGAAGCTCACCGCCAACGCCAAGCAGCCGGAACTGCCGGCGAACTCGTCGGAGCTGGCGCTCGGCCGCCTCGACCATTACCGCTACGCCTCCGGCGGCACGCCGACTGCGAAGCTGCGCGAAGGCATGCAGCACGTGATGCAGAGCAACTGCGCCGTGTTCCGCACCGGGGAGGTCTTGAGCGAAGGCCAAAACCTCATCCAGAAGGTCCATGGCGGCATCACCGACATCGCCGTGTCCGACCGCTCGCTGGTGTGGAATTCCGATCTGGTCGAGACGCTCGAGTTCGACAATCTGATCGCGCAGGCGGTGGTGACGATGAACTCGGCGGCGAACCGCACCGAAAGCCGCGGCGCGCATGCGCGCGAGGACTTTGCGGACCGCGACGACAAGAACTGGATGAAGCACACGCTCGCCTGGATCGACGAGGCCGGCAAGGTCGCGATCGACTACCGTCCGGTGCACAACTACACCATGACCAACGACGTGCAGTACATCCCGCCGAAGGCGCGGGTGTACTAAGCGACAGCGAAGGCCTATCGAAATGGTTGAATTCGCACTTCCGAAGAACTCGAAGATCACGGGCGGCAAGACCTGGCCGAAGCCGGCGGGCGCTGCCGAGCTGCGCGAATTTCGCGTCTATCGCTGGAATCCGGACGACGGCAAAAATCCGAGCGTCGACACCTACTACGTCGACACCAATGATTGCGGTCCGATGGTCTTGGACGGCCTGATCTGGATCAAGAACCACATCGACCCGACGCTGACCTTCCGCCGGTCATGCCGCGAGGGCGTCTGTGGCTCCTGCGCCATGAACATCGACGGCCAGAACACGCTCGCCTGCACCCGCTCGATGCACGACGTGAAGGACGGCGCGGTGAAGGTCAATCCGCTGCCGCACCAACCGGTCGTCAAGGACCTGATCCCCGACCTCACCAATTTCTACGCGCAATACGCCTCCGTCGAGCCATGGCTGAAGACGACCTCGCCGACGCCGCAGAAGGAATGGCGGCAGAGCCATGAGGACCGCGAAAAGCTCGACGGCCTCTACGAATGCATTCTGTGCGCCTGCTGCTCGACGTCCTGCCCGAGCTACTGGTGGAACAGCGACCGCTATCTCGGCCCCGCCGCCCTCCTCCAGGCCAACCGCTGGGTTTCGGATTCCCGCGATGAAGCGACCGGCGAGCGGCTCGACAATCTCGAGGACCCGTTCCGGCTCTACCGCTGCCACACCATCATGAACTGCGCCAAAGCCTGTCCGAAAGGCCTGAACCCGGCCGAAGCTATCGCCGAGCTCAAGCTCAAGATGGTCGAGCGTCAGGTTTAGCTAAAGTTTAGGCATCGCCCCCGGCGGCGGAGAATCGCCGGGAAATACCTCTCTACCTGCAATAGATTGTGGCAAAATTTGCTACCGACCGGCCCCGGCGGGCGGATGGAAGCATTGCGCCGGTTCCACCCACAAGCCGCTTCCTTACCACAGGGAAATTCAAGTAACATTCGTTCCGGGACAGGAGCGGACTGTGCAGGGCGCGCGCCGCAATTCGCTAAGACTCTTGCAGTGGATGATGGCAGCATCCCTGGCGCTGCCGATTGCACTGTTCGTCATCGCCTCCGCGATCTCCTACACCTCCACCAACGAGATTGCCGACCGCGAGATCGAACGGACGCTCGACGTCGCGCATGAGCATGCGCTGAAGGTTTTCGAGACCATCGACCGCAGCCTTGCCGAGCTCAACGAGGTCGTGCGCGGCCTTCCCGACGACGTCATCATCTCCCGTGAGCCGGCACTGCACCGTCGGCTGAAGCGACTGACGGATGCGCTGCCGCAGCTCAAATCGGCCTGGATCTTCGACGCCCAGGGCAAGGCGCTGGTCAACAGCCTCGTGTCGCCCCCGCCAGAGATCAGCTTCGCCGACCGCGACTACTTCAACGCCCATGTCGACCACAATATCGGCTCCTTCATCGGCACGCCGCTGACGCCGCGCCCGCCCTATCAGGGCGCGCGCTTCTTCGGGATGAGCCGGCGCCGCGACTCCGATGACGGCAGCTTCATCGGGGTGATCCAGGCGTCCGTCCTGCCGGAATATTTTGAGAGCTTCTACGCTCGGATCGGCCGCGATCCCGGCAGCTTCTTCACGATCGGCCGCACCGATGGCGCGCTGCTGGCGCATTTTCCGCGGCTCGACGGCGACGTCAGGCTCGATCCGGGCGGGCCGGTCGGCCGGAAAATCGCCGCGAGCCCGGACCACGGGCTGATGACCATCGCCTGGCCGACGGATGGCATCGAGCGGCGCATCGGCTACAAGCGCGTCGCCGAATATCCGGTCTATGTCAGTGCGGGGCTCGAGACCTCGGCGATCCGCGCGCGCTGGTATGCGACCATCGGCCAGCATCTGGTGTTCGGCGTGCCCGCGACCGCGCTGCTGTTCCTGTTCCTGGCGCTGGCATTCCGGCGCACCCAGCATCTGCAGGCCGAGGCCGCACGACGTCGGGACGCGGAGGAGGCGCTCAAGCACAGCCAGCGGCTCGAGGCACTGGGACAGCTCACGGGCGGCGTCGCGCATGATTTCAACAATCTCCTCACCGTGATCCGCGCCTCCGTGGACCTTTTGAACCGGCCGCAATTGTCGGAGGAGCGGCGGCAGCGCTACATCAATTCCATTGCGGATGCGGTCGCGCGTGCCGCCAAGCTGACCTCGCAATTGCTCGCCTTCGCCCGGCGTCAGACGCTGAAACCGGAAGTGTTCGACGTCGGCGCACGCCTGCAATCGCTGCACGACATGCTTGCGACGCTGCTCGGCCCCGGCATCGAGATCGCGATCCGGCTGCCGGCGGAGCCGTGCCTGGTCAATACTGACGCCGGACAGTTCGAGACGGCCCTGTTCAACATGGCGGTGAACGCACGCGATGCCATGCAGGGTCGCGGCAAGATCGTCTTCACCGTGCAGGCGGCAACGGTCATCCCCGATTCACTGGCTCATCTGGTCGGGAGCCACGGCTTCGTCACGGTCGACGTGACCGACACCGGTGTCGGCATTCCGGCTGCCCAGATCGGCCGCATCTTCGAGCCGTTTTTCACCACCAAGCAAATCGGCCGCGGCACCGGCCTCGGCCTGTCGCAGGTCTTTGGTTTCGCAAAGCAGTCCGGCGGCGAGGTCACGGTGCAAAGTGAGGTCGGCAAGGGCAGCACCTTCACGCTCTATCTGCCCCGCGTGCCCGCCGAGATCCTGCCGCGACGGCAGGCACCCGACACCGCGCCCGCGGTCGCCGGCAACGGCATGTCCGTGCTGCTGGTCGAGGACAATATCGAGGTCGCAAACTTCGCGGCCGACGGGCTCACCGAGCTCGGCTACAGCGTGACGCTTGCCGACAACGCCGACGATGCGCTCACAGAGCTGATCGGCGACCATGATCGCTTCGACGTCGTGTTCTCCGACGTGGTGATGCCCGGCAAGACCGGGCTCGACCTCGCCAACGAGATCCGCGCCCGCGGCATCGCAGTGCCTGTGGTGCTCACCACCGGCTACAGCCAAGTGCTGTCGCAAGAGGGCAGCGTCGGCTTCGACCTGCTGCAAAAGCCCTATACGATCGAACAGCTCTCGCAGTTCCTGCACAAGGCAGCACGGCTGCGCCGGGTTGGCGCGGCCGAATAGCGTCGGCGGAACCCGAGGGAACCATCCCGGTTCCCTTGCGTTACCGGGCGATGCAAAAGTCGGGCGCAAAGCGTAAGCGGGACAGCAAGCAAGGCAAGACGGCGCCGATCGTCGAGATCGCGGGTGAGAACGGCGACGAGGTCGCACCGCCGCCGCCGGAGATTCTCGAACCCGACGCCGAGCTGACGCCCGAGGAGGCCGAGCAGGCGCGGAAGGATTATCTGCTGACCCGGTTCTGGATCAGCGCACGCGGCTTCTGGAGCCGCAATGGCGACCGGCTGGCATGGCCGTTCTCGGTCGGGCTCGTGGTGCTGATCGTCCTGACTGTCGGCTTTCAATACGGCATCAACGTCTGGAATCGCGCGATTTTTGACGCGATCGAGAAGCGCGATGCGGCGACCGTCTTTCACCTCACGGCGATGTTCTTCCCGCTCGCGATCGGCAGCATCGTGCTCGGCGTCGCGCAGGTGTTTACGCGCATGGGCATCCAGCGGCGCTGGCGCGCCTGGCTCACCAACAGCGTGCTGACGCGCTGGCTGTCCAACGGTCGCTACTACCAGCTCAACCTCGTCGGCGGCGACCACAAGAATCCCGAATACCGGATCGCCGAGGACCTTCGGATCGCAACGGACTCGCCGGTCGACTTCCTCGCCGGCGTGACCTCAGCCTTCCTGTCGGCCGCAACCTTCATCGTCGTGCTCTGGACCATCGGCGGCGCGCTCACGGTGATGCTGGGCGGGACATCGGTCACGATCCCTGGATTCCTCGTGATCGCGGCGATCGTCTACGCCGCGATCGCCTCGGGCTCGATCATGGTGATCGGCCGGCGCTTCGTGCAGGTCTCCGAGGACAAGAACCAGGCCGAAGCCGACTTCCGCTACACGCTGACACGCGTGCGCGAGAACGGCGAGAGCATCGCGCTGCTCGGCGGCGAGGAGGAAGAGCGCGGCGGCATCGACCGCAACTTTACCAATGTGTTGCGGCAATGGGCGCGGCTCGCCGGGCAACACATGCGCACCACGCTGGTCTCGCAGGGATCGAGCCTCGTGGCACCTGTGGTGCCGCTGCTGCTCTGTGCGCCAAAATTCCTCGACGGCAGCATGACGCTCGGGCAGGTGATGCAGGCGGCCTCCGCATTCACCATCGTGCAGAGCGCGTTCGGCTGGCTGGTCGACAATTATCCGCGGCTTGCCGACTGGAATGCGTGTGCGCGCCGCATCGCTTCGCTGATGATGTCGCTCGACGGCCTCGAGCGTGCCGAGCAGGGCGACGGCATCGGCCGCATCAAACGCGGCGAGACCGGGGACGACGCGATGCTCGAAATGAAGGATCTTTCGGTCACGCTCGACGATGGCACCGCCGTGGTCGGAGAGACCGAGGTGGTGATCGAACCCGGTGAGCGGCTCTTGGTCGCCGGCGAATCCGGCACCGGCAAAAGCACGCTGGTGCGCGCCATCGCAGGTCTTTGGCCATGGGGCGGCGGCAGCGTCAACTTTCATCCCGATCGCCGGCTGTTCATGCTGCCGCAGCGGCCCTACGTACCCTCAGGCAGCTTGCGCCGCGCGGTCGCTTATCCCGGTGCCGAGGAAGACTGGTCTGTCGAGGAGATCGGCAGTGCCCTAAGCAAGGTCGGCCTCGATCATCTCAAGGAAAAAATCGAGGAAGAGGGCCCGTGGGACCAGACGCTGTCCGGCGGCGAGAAACAACGCCTCGCCTTCGCGCGGCTGTTGCTGCACAACCCCGACATCGTCGTGCTCGATGAGGCAACCTCGGCGCTCGACGAGAAGAGCCAGGACAAGATGATGCAGATGGTCACGGACGAGTTGCCGAAGGCGACTATCGTCAGCGTCGCGCATCGCGCCGAGCTCGAAGCCTTCCACAGCCGCAAGATCGTGCTGGAACGGCACAAGGGCGGCGCAAAGCTCGTCAGCGACATCGACCTGATCCCGCGCAGGGGCAAGCGCCGCCTGCTCGGCCGCTTCCTGCGGCAACGCGGGGGATCGAAAAAGGCGGCGTAACGGTCCGTAGCCCGGATGGAGCGAAGCGTAATCCGGGGCAAGTCTGGCTCGCGGCACGAACCCCGGATTTCGCTTCGCTCCATCCGGGCTACACACCTCGCATGTGACATTGGAGTCCCCTGCAAAACCGGCTATGGCTACGCCGCCTGCAACGAGGACGCTCCGCTTGACTCCCGACAACGACCCTTCGCCTGCGCCGTTCGGCGCCTTCGCGCCCAATGCGGCGCAGGCTGCGATCATCCGCCTCGCACAGGGATCGCGGCTGAAGCGCGGCGCGTTCCGGCCCTGGCTGTCGCGGCTGGTCAATCTGATGCGATCGGGGCCGGTCGACGTCGCTTATCAAGGCGCCTCGTTTCGCTTCTACCATCAGGGCAGTGCGACCGAACGCGGGGCGCTGTTCAACCCCGACTATAATCTCGACGAACTCGATTTCCTGCGCCAGCACACGCCGTCAGGCGGCGTCTTCCTCGATGTCGGCGCCAATGTCGGTACCTTCTCGCTGGTGATGGCGCACCATGTCGGCAGCGGCGGCAAGGTGGTTGCGATCGAGCCGCATCCGACGACGTTTGCACGATTGTCGTTCAATCACGCCGCATCAAATGTGCCGCAGGTTCGCCTGGTGCAGGCGGCCGCCGGTCCAACCGACGGCGAGCTGATGATCGAGACCGACGGCGACAATCTCGGTGCCAGCCACGTCGTCACGGGCGCGGCGTCGGCGAAGGCGATCAAAGTGCCATCACGCCGTTTGACGCGGATCCTCGAAGAGTCCGGCGTGAGCAAGGTCGATGGCCTGAAGATCGACGTCGAGGGTTTTGAGGATCACGTCCTCATCCCCTTCTTCAAGCAGGCGCCGCACGCGCTGTGGCCGCGCGCGGTCGTGATCGAGCACCTGTCACAAAAGGAATGGCGCGAGGATTGTATAGCCGACATGGTCGCGCGCGGATACGCGATCATCAAAAAGACACGCAGCAATACCTTCCTGCTGCGCGGATGAACTTGAACGGCGGAGCTTTCGATGATCGACCATATCGGCTTTCCGGTTTCGGATTATGAGAGCGCAAAAGCGTTCTATGTTAAGGCGCTGGCCCCGCTCGGCTACGGCCTTATCATGGAAGTGACCGCAGAGCAGACCGGCCACGATGCTTTCGCTGGCTTCGGCGCCGACGGCAAGCCGGATTTCTGGATCGGCGGCGAAGGCGCGCTGAACAAGCCGGTGCATATCGCCATCGCCGCGAAGGACCGCGCCACCGTGGATGCATTCTACAGGGCTGCGATTGCGGCCGGCGGACGCGACAACGGACCGCCCGGCATCCGCGCGCATTATCACCCCAACTACTACGGCGCCTTCGTGCTCGATCCCGACGGCCACAATATCGAGGCGGTCTGCCACGCGCCAGCCTGAGGTGTTTTCGGTCTCATGCGCTGGGGAACATCGCCGCGCCGGCAACGTTGTCGTCCCCAAGCAACGAACCAGATGATGCGCGATGCCGATCGAACCGCCGGAGATTCCTCCGGCCACACCGGGTACGCCTACCGAGCCACCGCCGGGCATTCCGCCCGGCAATCCGCAGCCGGAGATCGCGCCGCCGGTGCGCGAGCCCGGCGAATCACCGCGGCCCGACGAGTTGCCTGGGCGTGTACCCGAGGAGATTCCGTCGCGCGGACCGAACGGGCCGCGTACACCCAATCCTGCGACTGACGCCGATTTGTCGCAGGCGCGCGCGTGAAGCGATTGCAAGATTCATCTGAATGCGTAATGAACGGTGATGTTTTGAATCGCTTCGCATCAAGAAATAAATCGAGCCGCGTCGCGTCCCACCGCCACAATCCGGCCTAACGCGTATCCGTTCATCGCATCACTTCACCCAAGAACCTTCCGGGGATCTGATCTCATGACTCACCTTCGCTTCGTGCTTCTTGCCACGACGGCTCTCACCGCGATGCCCTTCGCAAGCTCCGCATCGCATGCGCACGATGCAACGGCACCTATCGTGATCGCGCAGGGCCCGGCAGGCGAACTCGGCCCTGACGGAAAACCGAAGCAGCCGCCGAAGGGACCTGCGGCACCGCCGCCGCCCGCCGCCAAGCCGCCGGCTCCCCCGCCGCCACCGCCCGCAGCAGCCCCGCCGCCTCCGCGCCCGGCCGCACCACCACCGCCTCCGCCGCCCGCGGCTGCGCCCCCGCCGCCTCCGCGCCCGGCTGCTCCACCGCCGCCGCCTCCCGCGCCGTCACGTCCGACGCCACCCCCGCCGCCGCCCGCGACGCATCAGGCACCCCCACCGCCTCCGCCGCCTGCTGCTGCACCGAAGGCACAGACGCCGCCTCCGCCACCGCCGCCCTCGGCTGCACCGAAGGCGCCGACGCCACCTCCGCCTCCGCCGCCCTCTGCTGCACCGAAGGCACCGACGCCACCTCCGCCTCCGCCGCCTTCATTGGCGCCGCCGGCACGCGTTGCTCCGACACCCACGCCGGCTGCTCCGCCTCCACCGCCGCCGCCGCCTCCGACTACGCGTGCAACACCGACCCCGCCGCCGCCCCCGGCTTCACCGCCGCCGGGACGAACGCCGCCTGCGCCGACGCCCGCACCCAGTGCTGCGCCCGCTCCGACGGCAACACCGGCGCCGAGTGCTGCGCCGACCACGCCGCCGCCGGCCCGATCGGGTCCGCCGCCGGCCGGCGCACCGACGACCGTTCCAGGCGCGACACCCTTGCCGACCGGCACGCCTCCGGCTGCCGGAGGACCACCTCCCGGCGGACGTCCCGGCCAACCGCCTGCGGGATCGCCGACGCCAGCGCCCGGTGCGACACCAGCACCCACGGGCACGCCGCCTGCTGGTGGTGCTCCGACGCCGCCTCCGGGACGTCAGGGTGGTCCTGGTACGCCGCCGCCCGGCGGACCGGCCGCTGGTGCGCCCACGACCGGACCGGCTGTTGCAACGCCGCTGCAAGGCGGACCCCGGCCACCATCTGTCGTCTCTGGTTCGCCGGCCGCAGCGCCGCCGCCCGACAGGGCGCAAAACGCTCCGCCGACGGTTACCCCGGCCTTCCGGGCCGCGCCGACGGTCACGGCACCGCTGCCGCCACCGCCGCGTCCGCCGCAGCGTGACCTGACGCCGCTCGCAATCGGTGCAGGCGTCGTGGCCGGCGCCGTGATCGGTGCGACCATCGCCGACTATCGCAACCAGCGACGCGAGACCGTCGAAGGTGGCCGCACGATCTACACCGAGCCGGATCGCATCATCGTCCGCGATCCGGGCGGGCAGGCCTATGTCCGCGGCAACGACCTCTATCGCTTCCGCTATGGCGCCCGCGACATCCGTACGGAGACCATCGGCGCCGATACCCGCACCGTCGTGATCCGTCCCGACGGCAGCGAGATCATCACCGTGGTCGGTCCGGACGGCCGGTTGCTGCGTCGAATCCGCAGGGACCCCGCCGGACGCGAGATCATCATCATCGACAACAGCTACCGCGATCCGCGGGCGGTCGGCGGCTTCTATGTCGACATGCCGCCGCCGGTCGTCAGCATTCCCTACGATCGCTATATCGTCGACTCCGCGGAGGCGTCGCCTGACGTGATCTACCAGACGATGGTGGCACCGCCGGTGCAACGGATCGATCGGCGCTACACGCTCGACGAGATCCGCTACAGTCCCAATGTTCGCATGCAGATGCCGAGCATCGACGTCAACACGATTAACTTCGAAACGGGATCGTGGACCATACCGCCGGACCAGGCGGCGAAACTGCAGTCGATCGCCGACGGTCTCAACCGTGCGATCCAGGCCAACCCGCGTGTGGTGTTCCTGATCGAAGGTCACACCGACGCGGTCGGCAACGACGTCGACAATCTGTCATTGTCGGACCGTCGTGCGCAGTCCGCGGCCGAATTGCTGACCCAGCAATTCGGTGTGCCGTCAGAGAACCTGACGTCGCAGGGCTATGGCGAGCAGTATCTGAAGGAGCAGACGCAAGGGCCGAGCCTGATCAACCGGCGCGTCACCATCCGCAACATCACGCCGCTGCTCAACGGTGGAACGGCCTCGCTGCCGCCGCCCCCGCCCGGCACCGCTCCGCCGCGGTGAGGGTCGGACGAGAACGCAAAAGGCCGGGAGCAATCCCGGCCTTTTTTGTTGTAGCCCGGATGAGCGCAGCGACATCCGGGACCTAACCACTTGGCACGAAGACCCCGGATATCGCTGCGCTCATCCGGGCTACAAAAGCTTCAGCCCTTATCGCTCTCAAGCCTGAAGATCTGCGAGCCTTCACTGCCCGACAGCAATCCCGTCTTCGAATAGAGACCAAGCTTGGCGCGGGTGTCGGCGATGTCCAAGTTGCGCATCGTGAGCTGGCCGATGCGATCGGCCGGCGTGAACGGTGCATCTTCGACCTTCTCCATGCTCAGCCGCTCCGGCGCATAGGTCAGGTTCGGGCTCTCTGTATTGAGAATCGAGTAATCGTTGCCGCGGCGCAGCTCCAGCGTCACCTCGCCGGTGACAGCGCGCGCCACCCAGCGCTGCGCGGTCTCGCGCAGCATCAAGGCCTGCGAGTCGAACCAGCGGCCCTGATACAGCAGACGGCCAAGGCGCATGCCGCTGATGCGGTACTGCTCGATGGTGTCCTCGTTGTGGATGCCGGTAACGAGGCGCTCATAGGCGATGTGCAGCAGCGCCATGCCCGGTGCTTCGTAGATGCCGCGGCTCTTGGCTTCGATGATGCGGTTCTCGATCTGGTCGCTCATGCCGAGACCATGACGGCCGCCGATGGCATTGGCTTCGAGGAACAGCGCGACGGGATCGGTGAACGTCTTACCGTTCAGCGCCGTGGGCTGGCCTTCCTCGAAACGCACCACGACGGTCTCGGCCTTGACGGCACAATCGTCGCGCCAGAACGGCACGCCCATGATCGGGTTGACGATCCTGATGCCGCTGTCGAGATTTTCGAGATCCTTTGCCTCATGCGTCGCGCCGAGCAGATTGCTGTCGGTCGAATACGCCTTCTCGGCGCTCATCTTGTAGGCAAAACCGTTGGCGGTCATGAACGCCGACATCTCGGCGCGGCCGCCGAGCTCGTCGATGAACTGCTGGTCGAGCCAGGGCTTGTAGATGCGCAAGGATGGATTGGTCAAAAGGCCATAGCGATAGAAGCGCTCGATGTCGTTGCCCTTGAAGGTCGAGCCGTCGCCCCAGATGTTGACCCCGTCCTCCTTCATCGCCGCGACCAGCATCGTGCCGGTTACGGCGCGACCGAGCGGCGTGGTGTTGAAATAGGTGAGACCGCCGGTCGAGACGTGGAAGGCGCCGGACTGGATCGCGGCGATGCCCTCATGGACCAGTTGCGTGCGGCAATCCACCAGCAGCGCCTTCTCGGCGCCGAACTCCATCGCCTTGCGCGGGATCTCGTCATAGTCGGCTTCGTCCGGCTGGCCGAGATTGGCGGTGTAGGCGTAGCAGCGCGCACCCTTCTGCTTCATCCAGAGCAGCGCCGCTGACGTGTCGAGACCGCCGGAGAAAGCGATGCCGACTTTCTCCCCCTTGGGCAGGCTTTTCAGGATCGTGCTCATGATGCTTCCAATCGGCTATCGAAGGCTGGTTTTGGGTGTGGTTTGAGTGCGCGAATATCAAATTTCCCGCACCGGGGCACCCCTTTAATGGCTCACAGGGACGGCGCGGGCTCGGTTTTGCGCCCCATCAGCCGCTGGCGAAGCCGGTAGCCCGGCCAGGCCAGGCGGGTCAACGCGGCGTCGATGGCTGCATCTGACAACCGCGTCCGCGGCCAGCGGTAGATCAGCGCAAAGGCGAACCAGATCACGACGAAGGTGACAAGGCCCGCGATCGCGACGTCGGTGAAGAAGTGCCCGCCAAAGGCCATTCTGAGACCGCTGGTCACGGCGCCGAAGACGACCGCACCGGCATAGGCGAGCGGCCGCCATTGCGGCGGCGCCAGTGCTGCCGGCGCCAGCGTCCAGAACGCAGTCGCGCCCTCGCCGGAGAAGAATGAGCAGTTGCGACCGCAGCCGCCGCGCGGATCCCACCACGGCACGAATTGCTGGTCGCCGGCGAACTGCGTCACGACAACCGGACGCGGCCGGCCCCAATAGGACTTGAAGGCGAGATTGGTGAGGATGCCGGCCGACAGCGTCAGCGTGACCAGCAGGAAGATGATCGCGCGCCCCGACACCATCAGCGGCCGGTCGGGCCAGACGAGCTTGACCACCAGCGCCACGATCGACGGCAGCGCAAAGGCCCAGGCGATCCACATCGCGGCATCGCGCGCGACACCGGCCCATGCGCTCAGCTTGAGCGGAAAGGTCTTGCTCTCGGGGTCGAAGAACAGGCTGGCAAGCTTGAGGTCGAGCTCGGGATAAATACCGAAAACGAGGCCGATCACGACCCACAGCGCCAGCGCAACGAAAAGTCCGGTCCGGTTCATGGCGCGCGGTTTAGCCGAGGCGGAAGGGGATGAAAACCCTCCCTCCGTCATTCCGGCCGCGACGCTGAGGGCAGCGGCGGGGGTGGCCTCAACGGCGGCGGCGGATGGCGCCAGGCGCCGGCATTGCGGCCGGCAATGATCCAGTAGACGAAGCCCGCGACGATGCCTGCACCGGTCATGATCTCGAGATGGCGGCGGACGATGCCGGAAAATTGCAGCGTATCGGGATCGAAGGGCACGAGGCCGAGGTAGCACGCGAGGCCCACGAGCCCGCCGCCGATCGCATAGGCGAGCACGCTGCGGATATAGAATGCCTCGGTGATCGCGACGATCAGCATCGCCGGCAGCAGCGCAAAGCCCGAGACGAAGATGAAGCCGAAGCCGAGCAGGATGTCGATGGTGCTTTCATCGACGGGACCGGCGCCGAGATCGCTGAACTCGGGAAACAACAGCGCACCGACCACGATCATGCCGCCGACGAGGCATGACGCGAAGAAACCGATCAGGATGACAAAGAAGCGCCCGATCAAACCCATACCAAAGCCGACTATTCCGTCATTGCGAGCGAAGCGAAGAAATCCAGACCGTCTCCGCGGAAAGACGCTGGATTGCTTCGCTTCGCTCGCAATGACGTGGCTGCGATAGCGCACGCATGATCGGTCAATCCGTCATCGCCATGGCGCGGAGTGCATCGCGCTCACGGACGGACAGTTTTTCGGTTTCTGACTTGAGCTGGCCGCAGGCGGCGAGGATGTCGCGGCCGCGCGGCGTGCGCACCGGCGAGGAATAGCCGGCGTTGAAGATGTATTCGGAGAATTTTTCGATCTGATCCCAGTCCGAACATTCATAGGCCGTGCCGGGCCAGGGATTGAACGGAATCAGATTGATTTTTGCGTGAATGCCCTTGAGCAGCTTCACCAGCAGTTTTGCGTCGTCGAGCGAATCGTTGACGCCCTTGAGCATCACATATTCGAAGGTAATGCGGCGTGCATTGGAGGCGCCGGGATAATCGCGGCAGGCCTGCAGCAGCTCCTTGATCGGATATTTGCGGTTGAGCGGCACCAGCTCGTTGCGGAGATCGTCGCGCACGGCATGCAGCGAGATCGCCAGCATGACGCCGATCTCCTCTCCGGCGCGCACGATGTTCGGCACCACGCCCGAGGTCGACAGCGTGATGCGGCGGCGGGAGATGCCGATGCCTTCGTTGTCGCCGACAATCAAAAGCGCATCGCGCACCGCATCGAAATTGTAGAGCGGCTCGCCCATGCCCATCATCACGATGTTGGTGACGCGGCGCGTGCCGTCCTCGCGATCGGCCCAATCATTCAACCGATCCCGCGCCACCATGACCTGGCCGACGATCTCGCCCGCGGTCAGATTGCGCACCAGGCGCTGCGTGCCGGTGTGGCAGAAGGCGCAGTTCAACGTGCAGCCGACCTGCGAGGAGACGCACAGCGTGCCGCGATCGGTTTCGGGAATGTAGACGCATTCGACTTCATGCGCCTTCTGGACACTGTCGCCGCTCGGCAGGCGCAACAGCCATTTGCGGGTGCCGTCATTGGAGATCTGCTCGGCCACGACCTCCGGCCGGTCGACGGTGAAGCGCTCGGCGAGATCGGCGCGGATGCCCTTCGAGACCGACGTCATCTCGTCAAAGTTTTGGGCGCCGCGGAAATAGAGCCAGTGCCACAATTGCTGCACACGCATCTTGCGCTGCGCCGGCGCAACACCGATCTCGCCGAGGCGGTCGGCGAGCTCCGCGCGCGACAACCCGATCAGCGACGGCTTGGCCGGCGGCACATAGGTCTCGAGCGGAGTTTTCTCCACCAGGGTTGCGTTATGCGGCACGGTCGTCGATTGCATTTGTTGGCCTGAATTGCTGCTGTCTCGTCATGCCCGGGCTTGTCCCGGGCATCCACG
>NZ_PPPT01000089.1 GCF_006483445.1 Bradyrhizobium guangdongense
GGCTTCCTGCGTGAAGGCGAGGAATCCCTCACGGTCGCCATCGAGCGAGGCCGCCTCGATCCGGGCGCTGCGCGCGATGATCGTGATCATCTGGATATGCTTGAACAACGGCTTCAACAGCGCGGACGCTTCCGAAGTGTGCTGTCCGATCGTTCCCAGCAGGGCGCTCTCGGCGGGCAGTGCCTGGGCGAGCTGGTCCAGCCGGGCCGCGATCTCCTGCAAGGCCGTGGCCGCACCTTCGATCTCGGCACCCGACAATTCCTGCGATAGCGCGACGAGGCCCTGGTTCAGCTCCTTGAAGATGATGTGGCCCCGGCCAAGCTGATGTCCGACCTGCGCGAAATTGTCCTCGATACGCGAGGAGACCCCCTCGATCGAGTCGATCGCGTCGGCAAGCGTGTTGGCAGGGATGACGGACATTCTCGCGTCAGCTCGTCGTCACGAGTTGCGCAGCCTGATACCAGTGCATGATCTCGCGCGGGATGTGATGCAGCGGGACGATTTTTTCGACCGCGCCGCAGGCGATCGCCTCCTTCGGCATGCCGAAGACGACGCAGCTCTCCTCATCCTGCGCGCGCGTCGCGGCGCCGAGCTTGCGCATCTCCAACAATCCTCGTGCGCCGTCGTCGCCCATGCCGGTCATGATGACGCCGAGCGCATTGGCTCCCGCATGCTGGGCCGCCGAGCGGAACAGGACGTCGACCGAGGGGCGATGCCGCGACACCGGCGGGCCGTCCTTGATGGCGACCTGGTAGCGCAGCCCGATCCGCTGCAGCAGCATGTGGCGTGCCCCTGGCGCGATATAGGCGCAACCCGGCAGCACCGGCTCGCCGTCCTCGGCTTCCTTGACCCGGATCTGGCAGACGCTGTCGAGACGCTTGGCAAACGCGGCCGTGAAGCCTGCGGGCATATGCTGGACGATCACGATGCCCGGACAGTGCTGCGGCAGCATCTCCAGGACATCGTTGAGCGCCTCCGTTCCACCGGTCGATGCCCCGATGCAGACGATGCGCTCCGTGGTCGGCCGCGACCTGCCCTGCACGGGCGGCGGGATGATCGCATCTGCCGTGAGCTTCTTCTCGATCAGCCGCCGCTCGGTGCGCGGACGCACGCGGGCCCGCGCCGCCGATTTGACCGACTCACGCAGGCGCGTGGAGCATTCGAGCAGCGCCTGTCGCGTGTCGATCTTCGGCTTCGGCACGATGTCGACCGCGCCGGCCTCGAACGCTTCGAACATCAGGTTCGAGCCGGCCTCGGTCAGCGACGAGCAGATGATCACCGGGATCGGCCGCTGCGCCATGATCTTGCGCAGGAACGTCATGCCGTCCATCTTCGGCATCTCGATGTCGAGGATGATCACGTCTGGAATTTCGTTCTGAAGGCGGCGCGCTGCCGCGAACGGGTCGGACGCCGTCCCCATCACCTCGATATCAGGATCGTCATTGAGGATCGACTGGAGGATTTGGCGCACCGACGCCGAATCATCCACGATCAGCACACGAACTTTCTCCTTTGCCATCGTTCGTGCGCTCCCATCAGACCTGGAAAATCGTCGGCTGAACCTGCTTCAGGCCAGGCACGGCGCTGTGAACCATCGACTCGGAATGCCCGACCAGGAGATAGCCGCCGGGCCGCAGATGGCTGCAGAGCTGCTGCACGACCTTGCGCTGGGTCTCGCGCTCGAAATAGATCAGCACGTTGCGGCAGAAGATGATGTCGACGTCCCGGTCCACGGGATAGGACGCGTCCATCAGGTTCATCCGCATGAAATGGGTCACGCAGCGCAATTCCGGCACCACGCGGACCTCGCCGCGTGAGCGATCGCGCGCGGACAGGAAATAGCGCTTGACGAAGTTTTCCGGCACCGGCGCCACCACGTCGCGGGTGTAGATCGCGGTCTTGGCCAGGCGCAGGACGGCGGTCGAAATGTCGGTGCCGAGCACGCGAAACTGAAATCGCGATCCGGTCCGGGTCATATCGTCCAGCACCATCGCCGCGGTATAGGCCTCCATGCCCGTGGACGACGCCGAGCTCCAGATCTTCAGGTTTGGGCTCTTGCGTCCATGCGCCTTCAACAGGGCCGGGACGGCGGTCTCGCGCATGAAGTCGAAATGTTGCGGCTCGCGGAAGAAGTCGGTCTTGTTGGTCGTGACGACGTCGATCAGATGCGTGAGTTCGCTGTCGAACAGGTCGCCGTCGAACAGGTTGTCGACATATTCGTTGACGCCGGTGTAGTTCAGCGCGCGCACACGCTTGTGCAGGCGGCCTTCCAGCATCAGCCGCTTGCCGGGCGGGAGCTTGATGCCGACCTGGCCCTCGATCAGCTCGGCAATGGTGCGGAAATGGCGGTCGGAGAGATGGACGGCCGACTGCTGCATGGCGGGCATCATGGACGGCCACCACGCTTGTGCAGCGTCACGACAGGGCCGTGCGCGAATTGTCGGGCCATTTTGGCCATATTACGTCCCACGCATTTACCGGGAGAACCGGCCCTCCCCGCACGGGAAGGGCCGGCGCCATCACGTCCTAGCGCTGAAATTCGGCGTCCCGATCGTCCGCGCCGTCGTTCATGTCGAAAGCAAATCCACCGTTCGCAACCTTCATCGCGCGCGCTGGCTTCGGCTGCGGCTTCCTGGCAGGGCGCTCGACAGCGGCCATGCTCGCCGCCTTGGCGCGCAACTGGCCGACCGCCTGGTCGACCGGCGCCGGAGCCCGCTCCATGCTGCCCTGATCGATACGGAAGTAAGCGATGGTGGACTGCAACTGCTCGGCCTGCGAGGCCAGCTCCTCGGAGGTCGAGGAGACCTCCTCCGACGCGCTGGCATTCTGCTGACCGACCTTGTCGAGTTGCTGGATCGCCTGGTTGATCTGGGAGGAGCCGACGTCCTGCTCGCGGCAGGCTGCGGTGATCTCCTGGACCAGTTCGGCCGTCTTCTTGATGTCGGGCACCAGCTTCGAGAGCATGTTGCCGGCTTCCTGGGCGACCTTCACGGTCTCCGAGGACAGCGACCCGATCTCGGCCGCCGCCGCCTGGCTGCGTTCGGCGAGCTTGCGCACTTCGGACGCAACCACCGCAAAGCCCTTACCGTGCTCGCCCGCACGCGCTGCCTCGACCGCAGCATTCAGGGCGAGCAGATCGGTCTGCCGCGCGATCTCCTGCACGATCGTAATTTTCTCGGCGATCGTCTGCATCGCTTCGACCGCACGGCCGACGGCGGCACCGGACGCCTCCGCATCCTTCGCCGACTGCGCCGCGATCTTCTCGGTCTGGTTGGCGTTGTCGGCGTTCTGCTTCACGTTGGAGGCCATTTCCTCCATCGACGAGGACGCTTCCTCCGCGGAGGAAGCCTGCTCGGTCGCGCCCTGCGAGAGCTGCTCGGCGCTGGCCGAGAGCTCTTGGCTGCCGGCCGAGACGTTCTGGGCCGCCGTGAGCGCTTCCGACACGATCTGGCGGAGCTTTTCGACCATGCGCTCGAGCGCGAGACCGAGCGTGTCCTTGTCCGACAGCGGCTTGGCTTCGACCATGAGATTGCCCTGGGCGATCTCGCCGGCGACCGCGGCCGTCGCATTGAGATTTTCCGTCATCGCATTGAGAGACGCCACGAGGTCGCCGACCTCGTCGTTGCTCGACAACGTGATCTTCTGGCTGAGGTCACCGATCGCCACCGCGTTGGCGAGCCCGACCGCGCGGCCAAGTCCACGGCTGATATTGAGGGCGATCCAGGTCGCCGATGCCACAGCGATCAGGAGCGCGCCGATAATGATGCTGACCAGCAGCATCTTGGCGAGCGCTGCGTCCCTGGCGCCCTCTTCCGCCACGTCGGCCATCTGCTTCTCGTTCAGCTTGACGTACTGTTCGATCGCGTCCAGCGCTTCGTTGAAGACCTTGCGGCCTTCACCGCTGGCGATCGCCGCCGCCTTGATGTTGCCGGCCTCGAGGGCCAGGCGCGTGACGCCTTCGACGGCCTTTGCCAGCCGATCGGCCTGCGCGTTGATCGCGCCGGGCGCACCGGCCTGGCTTGCTTGCGTCACCGCCGCCTTGATGTTGTTCAACCGCTGCATGGCCTCCTTGGCGTCCGCCTCAACCTGCTGCGTATTCGTGGCGGAATAGGCCATCACGATTGCGCGGGAGAGGCGCGCAATGTCGGCACGCGCGGTCGACATCGCAACGATCGCACGCGGATTCTCGGATGCACTCTTGCTGAGCTCTGCAATGGCTGCATCGAACATCAGGTCGAGGTCCTTGGCCGCGACCTGGCCTTCCGTCTTCCAGAGTTCCGCAGCCTTGTTGTTGGAATTGAGCAGCGCGAATTTTCCGGCCTGGTCCTCGAAATCGTTCATACGCTTCATCGGGCCGGACGCCTGGTCTAGCATGCGCTTGCCGTTGTCGCTCGCTTTCCCATACAGGTCATTGAAGAGCTTGAGCGTCTTCTCGCGACGCGCCAGCATCGCGTTATGATTGTCCTGGCTGTCCTTGTCCGACACCGCCTGGATCATGCGGGTCTCTGCGCGCTGCTGGCCCTGGATCGCGCTCATGACGTCGGCTGCGAGCTTGGTGCGGCTGGCCTGGCCGACGATCCGCTCCTGCTGCGCGGCCAATGTGGAAAGGCCGTTGTAAGCAACGCCACCCGTGATCATGGAGAGAACGATGACGGCGCCGAACGCGCTGGCAAGCTTGGCCTTGACGGTGAATCTCATAGTGAGGTCTCGTATTCTTTTGGAGTTGAGTTGCTTACGCGCGGCGACGCTTTACTGATTCACGCTCAGGCGGCGCAGGACGCATCGACGGATGCGTCCCGGCCCTCGGGAATCTCGTCACGGGCCATTAGCCTCGCGAGATCGAAGATGATGACGAATTTCTCGCCTTTCCGGCCAAGGCCGGCGGCGTAGTCGGATTGCCACTTCCCGCCGACCTCAGGCACGGGTTCGATAGCCTGCTCGTCGATGTCGGTCACCTCGAAGACGCAGTCGGCAACGAAGCCGACGCCGACGAGACGATCCTTCATCGGCACGTCGAGGATGATGATCCGGGTCGCTTCCGTCGCCGCCACGCTCGGCAGCCCCAGCTTGGTCCGGAGGTCGACGATCGGATAGCCGGAACCGCGCACGTCGATCATGCCCAGCAAAAAGTTCGGCGCGTGCGGCAGTCGCGAGATCGGCCGCATGTCCAGGATCTCGCGGACGTTGCGGATCGAGATGCCGAACGTCTCGCCCGCGAGCCCGAGCGTCAGATATTGCGAGGTTGCGGCCATGATGCAGTCCGGAGGTCAGGAGGTTATCAGGAGGACGGTCCGGCCCGAGGCCGGACCGTGAGCGGTCAGCGTTGAAAATCGGCGTCGCGATCGTCCTCGCGGTCGTCCATGTCGAAGGCAAAGCCACCGCCGCCGGCGACCTTGAGCGCCCGCGCGGGCTTGGCCTGCGGCTTCCTGGCTCCGCGTCCGGCACCCGCCATGGTCTTGGCCGTGGCGCGCAACTGGCTCACGGCGTGGTCGATCGGTGCCGCCTTCTCGTGAGCTGCATGCTCGATACGGAAGAAGGAGATGGTCGACTGCAACTGCTCGGCTTGCGACGCCAGTTCTTCGGAGGTCGAGGAAACCTCTTCCGAGGCGCTGGCGTTCTGCTGACCGACCTTGTCGAGCTGCTGGATCGCCTGGTTGATCTGGGAGGAGCCGACGTCCTGCTCGCGGCAAGCCGCGGTGATCTCCTGGACCAGTTCGGCCGTCTTCTTGATGTCGGGCACGAGCTTCGAGAGCATGTGGCCCGCTTCCTGCGCGACCTTCACGGTCTCGGTCGACAGCGTGCCAATCTCGGCGGCCGCGGCCTGGCTGCGCTCGGCAAGCTTGCGCACCTCGGAGGCAACCACCGCAAAGCCCTTGCCGTGCTCGCCCGCACGCGCGGCTTCGACTGCTGCGTTGAGGGCCAGCAGATCGGTCTGCCGGGCAATCTCCTGCACGATGGTAATCTTCTCGGCGATCGTCTGCATGGCGTCGACTGCGCGGCCGACGGCAGCGCCGGAGGCCTCGGCGTCCTTGGCGGACTGCGCCGCGATCTTTTCGGTCTGGTTGGCATTGTCGGCGTTCTGCTTGACGTTGGAAGCCATTTCCTCCATCGATGAGGACGCCTCTTCCGCGGAGGACGCCTGCTCGGTCGCGCCCTGCGAGAGCTGCTCCGCGCTGGCCGAGAGTTCCTGGCTGCCGGCCGAGACGTTCTGCGCAGCCGTGAGCGCTTCCGACACGATCTGGCGCAGCCGTTCGACCATCGCATTCAGCGACTTGATGAGATCGCCGATCTCGTCATTGCTCGAGACCTTGATCATCTGGCTGAGGTCCCCGCTGGCGACTGCGCCGGCGAGACCCACCGCGCGACCGAGGCCGCGCGAGATACTGATGGAGATCCAGACCGCAGCGATGACGCCGATTGCAAGCGAAGCGAGCACGAAGCTGATCAGCATCATCTGCGCCCGATTGCCATCCTCATGCGCCTGCGCCGCCTGATCGGCCATGTTCTTCTTCACGTTGGTGATGTAGGCGTTGCCGGCATCCATCGCCTCGGCCACCGCTTTGCGGACCTCGGTCATGGAGCGTTCGGCGGCCTTCGCCTTGTCGGTCTTCGCGAGCTTGAGCGTTTCATCCTGCACGGCGTTCATCCGGCCAAAGGCAGCGCCGAAAGCCTCGATCAGCTTCTTGCCCTCAGGCGATGCAACCGAATGAATCTCTTCCTTGACCTTCAGCAGATGCTCACGCTGCTTCGCGATTTCGGACGAGAAGCGCTCGAACTCGCTCTCCGGAGCCATGATGGCGTTCTTCTCCGCACGAACCTGCAGGAGAATACCCTTCTCGAGTTCGGCGGCATGCTCCAGACGGCCGGCACGCGACACCAGGTTTTCGGCGACCGATATCATCTCAGTCAGCTTCATGTAGGCGACGCCACCCGCAGCCATCGACAACAGGAGTACCACGCCGAACGCGCTCGCAAGCTTTGCCTTGACCGTAAATCTCATCTGCAGCCCCTTACCCCTGTCCCAGCCCCGGGACTTCTTTCTTCAATTCAAAATGCGTTCCATGTTGGGAACGATGACGAACTCTTCACGCCACTTGGTGATGAAGCGGATGAACTCCGGCTTCCAATGCATGCCGACGCGCGGCGTCTGCTGCACGTTGGCTTGCGAAATCTCCGTGACCTCGTACACCTTGTCGGCGGTGACGCCGACCAGCACGGGCTCGCCGTCGATCTCGATCTCGATGACGACGATGCGCGTGTCGGCGGAATTATCGACCTGCTGCATCCCGAAGCGGATGCGCAGATCCGCGAGCGGAATGACGTTGCCGCGCACATTGATCACGCTGGGGACGAACGACCTTGCGCCGGCCACTTTCGTCACCGGCACGGGATCGATGATCTCGCGCACGAGGCCTGCGTCGAGCGCGAATTTTTCTTCGCCAAGGCCGATCATCACGACCTGCATCGCGGTCGCGTCGTGCTCGCCGGCTGTCTTGAGCCCTTCGGTCATCACGCCGCCTCGCTGATGTGCTTTTCGGTCTGCGACTGTGCCAGCGCGACGAGCTGCGCCACGTCGAGGATGAGCGCGGCCGTGCCGTCGCCCAGGATGGTCGCACCGGAGAAGATGGTGACGTCCGAATGCAGCTTCGACAGCGACTTGATGACCGTCTGGTGGTTGCCGATGATCTGGTCGGCCACGAGGCCGACATGGGTTTCGCCGGTCGAGATGATGATCGTCTTCTGGTGCTGGTCAGGCGTGCCCGACACCGTCAGGATCTGGCGCAGCCGCAGGAACGGCACGAGCTTGCCGCGCACATTGAGGAAGTTGCGGCCGCGGGAACGGTCGTCCTCGGCGGTCAACTCGATGCATTCCTCCACCGCGGACAGCGGGATGATGTAACGGCCCTCGCCGACGCGGATCAGCAGTCCCTCGATGATGGCGAGCGTGAGCGGCAGGCGCAGCGTGACGGTGGTGCCCTGGCCCGGCCTGGTCGACAGGTCGATCGTGCCGCGCATGTTCTCGATGGTGCGCTTGACCACGTCCATGCCGACGCCGCGGCCGGACAACGCTGAGATGGTCTGCGCGGTCGAGAACCCCGGGTGGAACAGGAATTGGTGGATCTCGTGGTCGGAGAGCGCGGCACCCGGTGCGATCAGGCCCTGCTCTTCCGCCTTGGCGCGGATTCGTGCGGTGTTGAGCCCGCCGCCATTGTCCTTCACGGTGACCAGCACCTGCGCGCCGGAATGGACGGCCTGCAGCTCGATGCGGCCCTGCTCGGTCTTGCCGGCGGCCGTGCGGGCCGCGGTGTCCTCGATACCGTGGTCGATGGCGTTGCGGATCAAATGCACCAGCGGATCGGCCAGGCACTCGATCATGGTCTTGTCGAGCTCGGTGTCCTCGCCCGCCGTGACGAATTCGACCGGTTTTGACAGATCGCGCGACAGATCGTGCACCAGGCGGCGGAAGCGCCCGAACAGCGAACCGATCGGCACCATGCGCGCGCCCATCGTGGTGTCACGCAGGCTCGAGGCGAGACGCTCGATCTCCTCGGCGATCATCTTGATCGAGAGATCGGAACCTGCAGAAGCCAGTTGGGTCAGGCGCGCCTGGGCGATCACGAGCTCGCCGACCCGGTCCATCAATTCATCGAGGCGTTCGGCCTGAACGCGAACGGTGGCGATGCCGCGATCGTCGCGCTTGGCGTCCTCACGCCGCGGCGCGGCTTCGCGCTTGGCCTCGGGCTGCGATGCGGCCTGCTTGACGGGTTCGCTCGCGACCGGAGCGACCGGCGCAGCCTCGGCGGCGGGCGCAGGCATCTCCGCCGGCTGTAGCGGAATCTGCTCCTCTTCGAGAAGCTGGAACAGCGGCAACGGCGCGGGCGCTTCGGCATGTTCGAGCGGCGAGAGCGTCAGCTTCATCTCGTCCTGGACGAACATGAAGACGTCGTCGATCGCGGCCTTGTCGCAGGCCGCGTGCAGGGTGACGTCCCACTTCAGATAGCAGTCTTCCGGCTCCATCTCGTCGAGATAGGGCACGCCGTCAGTGACCGGCACGACGAAGCACGGCCCGATCTTGGCGAGATCCTCCAGCAGATCGAGCGGGTTCGAGCCGTTGCGCAGGATGTGCGTTTCGAATTCGAGGTGAAGCTGCCAGCCGGCCTGCTTGCTCTCGGCCTGGACCTCAACCGGTGCCGCCGCAGGCGCCGCGCTTGCCGGCACGTCGGCACCGACGAAACGCTTGAGATCGTCGAGGATCGCTTCGCCGATGATGTCGTCGGTGGACTGCGGCTCCTCGATCAACGCGCGGATGTAGTCCTTGGCGGCCAGCGCGACCGAGATCAGCTCCTGGGTCGGCTTGATCTCGCCCTTGCGGACGCGGTCGAAGGCGGTTTCGAACTCGTGGGTGAAGGAAGCGACCTTGTCGAAGCCGAACATCGCGCCCGACCCCTTGATTGTGTGCAGGGCGCGGAAGGCGGAATCGACCAATTCCCGATCGTCAGGACGCTGGCCGAGGTCGAGCAGTGCGCCTTCCAGGACTTCAAAGAGCTCGGCGGCTTCCTGCCGAAAGACCTCGGTCGGGTCCATCACGTTCATGCGCGCACCAGCTTGGCGACGACGGCGAGCAACTGCTCGGGCTTGAAGGGCTTTGTAATCCAGCCGGTGGCGCCGGCGCTCTTGGCTTCCTGCTTCACCGTGTCATTTGATTCGGTGGTCAGGAACACGATGGGCATGCCGACCGCGCTCGGCAGCTTGCGCAGCGCGCGGATCAGCTCCAGGCCGTTCATGACGGGCATATTGAGGTCGGTGATGACGAGATCGAGCTTGCCGGCCTGCGCTTTCGCAAGCCCCTGCGCACCGTCGCCGGCCTCGATCACGCTGTGGCCGGCCGGCTCCAGGACCACCTTGATCATCTGGCGAATGCTGGGCGAGTCGTCGACTGTGAGAATCGTGGCCATCAGGTGCCATCTTTCTTTTGCGGGAAATGCTGATCGATCATCGCGTCGCTGGCGAAACCGGCGCGGCGGATGGTGTTGCGAAGCGTCTGGGAAAATGCGGTAAGAACGACCGGACGCCCCTGCGCTTCGCCGGTCTTTGCGGTCGACAGCAGGAGTTGCACGGACGTGACGTCGGCCTTGTCGACGTTGGAACAGTCGATCTCGAGCCGATCCTGCCGGCCGAACGCCTCGCGGATCATGTCATAGACGTTGCGGATCGCAGCAATGCTGCAATCGGCAGGCAGCCGCAGGGACCACTTCGGCTCGGTGGCATCAGGCGTCATTCGTCCCCCAATTCCAAGAATCCGACTACACGCATGACGCGAATTCCGTACGATCACTATTCGTGTCGGATCATGAGCAAAATCCTAATGCTGGACTCCGTACAACTACGGGACGAACTCCGTGGAACTTCGCGTCTGCATGCAAGCATGCCTAAAGCGCACAAATCTCGTGCGTTACGCACGATGCAGGGGCGCTTCTCCGTAAAGACCGCATTTGCTCCGCGTTAAATGAAGCCGGGCTATTCGGTGACGTCATGACTCTTTGTTTCGAGTGAGCCGATGCTGACCCAAGCGCTTCTGGTCGATGACAGCCGATCCGTGCTGGATTTTCTGAAGCGGCACATCGAAGCCGACGGAAGGGTGCAGGCCGCCGCGTTCCTCGACCCCGTCGAGGCCTTCGCCTGCGCCCGCGAGCGCGACTTCGACATCGTGCTGGTGGACTACGAGATGCCGGGGATGGACGGCATCAGCTTCATCCGCGCGCTGCGGAAACTGCCGAAATTCATCGACATCCCCGTCGTGATGATCACCTCGATCCAGACCGACGAGGTGAAAATGCGGGCGCTGGAGGCCGGCGCCACCGATTTTCTGCCAAAACAGCCGCAGAGCCTGGAGACGAGCGTCCGTCTTCGGAACCTGATCCGGCTCGGCGTCGCCGTCCGCAAGCTCAACGACCGCGCGGCGGATCTCGCGAGCGAGGTCGCGGCCGCAACACGAAAGCTTCAGGAACGCGAGGAGGAGATCATCCTGCGCCTGGCGCTCGCGGTCGAATACCGTGACAACGACACCGGCGAGCACACGCTGCGGGTGGCCCAATACAGCCGCCTGATCGCCGAGCAGCTCGGCCTTCCCGCCCGGCTCTGCCGCGACATCTACCTGGCCGCGCCCCTGCACGACGTCGGCAAGGTCGCGATCCCCGACAACATCCTGCTCAAGCCCGGCAAGCTGACCGGGGCAGAGATGGACGTGATCCGCACTCACGCCACCATCGGCGAGCGCATTCTGGCGAACTCGACCTGCGAGCTGATCCAGCTTGGCGCCCAGATCGCAGCCGCCCATCACGAGCGCTGGGACGGCGCCGGCTATCCGCGCGGGCTGAAGGAGACGGACATTCCGGTCGCCGCGCGCGTGGTCGCGGTCGCCGATGTCTTCGACGCGCTGACGACGCGGCGGCCCTACAAGGAGCCGATGGCGCTTGCGGTCGCGCGCGACTATCTGACCGAGAACAAGGGCCGCCAGTTCGACCCCGCTTGCGTCGACGCCTTCCTGTCGCGCTGGGACGAGGTCACCGACATCGCCACGGGACAGAGCGCCGCGCCCTACCGGACGGCCGAAGCGCCGCTAGCGCCGGCCGACGGGGACCGGCGAACCGCCTGCTCCGCGGCCTGACCCTCGCTGTCTCCCGTCATTATCTTGACGCCAGCAAAGTCTCGTTGGTTTCGTTCAAACGTCCTCCCTTGCAAAGCTCCGCCCACTGGCGGAAACGCTCGCCCTCGTTGGCGCGAGCAAGGTGGGACGGCGCCGCGAAGATCGCAAGCCGCTCGGTGCCCCGTTCGAACCGAGGCCAGACGTCCGCGGTGTCGGGCGCGCCGGTGGCCACGAAGCGCAGCACGCTCGCCTGCAGCCGCTCCGCGACCGCGATGTCGTCGGGCGTCATCGGCCCGCCTGCGCGCCTAAGGATGGGACGATCGATGAAATCAGGCAGGTGCGCCCACAGGCAGGCATTGTCGGCGCCGTGGGTCGGCCCTTGCGACAAAAATGGCTCCAGCGTCGGGCGATGGTCGAAGCGGCTCAGCCACACCGCGCCGCCTGCCGCGCTCTGGTCGCGCGCCAGATCCGTCATCGGCCGGTGCCAGAATGCATCCGAGAGCAGCGCTTCGTAGGGATCCTCATCAGCACGCGCCGTGGCGCGGTAGCAGGCCAGCAGGCGCTCCCAGCCGGGATCACCGAGGTCGGCGCGGACCTGCCGCTCGGTGGCGCGGATCATCGCGGCCGGCGGCGTGCTCTTCAAAAACATCGTCATCTCGTCGCGGCAGGACCCGAGCCAGAGCGGGACGTGGCGCAAATGACCGTCGGCGATCACCTCCCGCGGCTCGCGCGCGATGTCAGCGCCATCGAGTACCGGGCCGAACACCGTGCCGGAGGAGGTTTCGTCCGCCAGCTTTCGCCCGACGCTGTCCATTGCGGCAAAAAGCTGCGGCAGGGGCAGCGTCGCGATGGCGTCGGCGTTGCGCTCGACCCTGAGTTCCGCGAGCACGCGACGCGCCACCTCGTCGGCGCGCTCCGCACTCATGATGTTGCGTCCCGGCGCGCTCAGCGCCAAGACGCGGCTGAACTTTCCCCTGGCCTGCGGCAGGCTCGCCAGCGCGATCACCAGGGACGCGCCGGCCGATTGGCCCGACAGCGTCAGCGCATCGGGATCGCCGCCGAAGTTCGCGATGTTGACCCGGGTCCAGTCGAGCGCGGCCAGCACGTCCGAAACTGCGAGATTATTGGCCTCGGCCAGCGCGCCGCCATGGCGATGCAGTTGCAGGAAGCCGAGCGGGCCGAGCCGGTAGTTGATGGTGACGATGATGGCCGGGCCGCGCGCGGCGAGGAAGGCGCCATCGTAATCGGCGCCGCCGCCGGTGACGAAGGCGCCGCCATGGATGAAGAACAGCACCGGCAGCGGACGATCGACCCCGTCAGGTGCGAATATGTTGAGGGTAAGACAGGCATTCTCCTGCGCCCCATCGAGATGGCCGGGCTGCGGCGCATAAGCGCCGTAGTCCGTGCAGTGACGCGGCTCCATCCACGGGCGCGGCGCTGTTGCCTTGGCAAACCGCCGGCTTGCGGCGAACGGCACGCCCTTGAAGGCGCGGACGCCATTTTGTGCAAGGCCGATGACCGGCCCGCTCGTGGTCGGAACTGCAGATGTCAGCATGCCGAATGTCACCTTTGCTCAGTTGCGACGCTTGCCGAGGTCGGCGATGTCGACCTTGTGCGTCTCGCGTGCCGTCGCAGCGGCTGCCGCCGAAATCACGCAACAGCCGGCAACGAAGATCGCGACCGGAACCCAACCCGTCGGTCCCTCACCCACCACGCTCGCGCTCACCAGCGGCGTGAAGCCGGCGGCAAGGAATCCGAGCTGGGTGCCGATCGCCGTGCCGGAATAGCGCACGCGCGTCTCGAACATCTCCGCATAGAAGGACGGCCAGATCGCGTTCGGTGCGGCGTAGACGATGCCGGACAGGATCATGGCGGCGGCGAAGATTGCGATCGTGTTGCCCGAGGTCACCAGCATGAAATACGGGAACAGCAGCACCGCGCAGCCGAGCACGCCGCCGATGAATACCGGCTTGCGGCCGATGCGATCGGCCAGCAGCGCCCAGAGCGGCTGGGTGAGAAGCGCGGTGACGTTGCCGAGCACGCCGGCCCAGAGCATGGTCGGCCGCGCCACACCGAACTTGGAGGTGACATAGCCAAGTGTGAACACCGCGGTCATGGTGCTGACGGTCGCGATCAGCGCGCAGGCGATGACGCGCAGCACGTCCGGCCAATAGCCGCGCAGGAGGTCGATGATCGGGAAGCGCGCGACCTTTGCCGTGCCCTTGATCTCCTCGAAGGAAGGCGTCTCCGGCATGGTCCGCCGCACCACATAGGCGACGACCAGCACGACGAAGGACAGCAGGAACGGAATGCGCCAGCCCCAGCTCAGGAGCACATCCTCGGGCATCGCGGAGACGGGGATGAACACCAGCGTCGCCAGGATCGCACCAGCCTGCGTGCCACTCAGCGTCCAGCTCGTGAAGAACGCGCGGTTCTTGTTGGCGGAGTGCTCCAGTGTCAGCGAGTTCGCTCCGCTCTGTTCGCCGGCAGCCGAGAGCCCCTGCAACAGGCGCAACAGCGTCAGGATGATTGGCGCGGCGTTGCCGATTGCCTTGGCGTCCGGCAACAGGCCGATCGCCAGCGTCGAGCCGCCCATCAGGACCAGTGTGAACAGCAGCACCGTCTTGCGCCCGATACGGTCGCCGAAATGGCCGAGGATGATGGCGCCCACGGGCCTCGCGATATAGCCGATACCGAAGGAGAGCAGCGACAACAGCGTCGCCGTCGAGGGATCGACATTGGCGAAGAACACTTTTGGAAAGATCAGCGCCGCGGCAGTGCCGTAGATGAAGAAGTCGTAGTATTCGAGCATGCTGCCGACGAAGCTGACGAGCGCCGCGCGCTTCGGCAGTTTCTTCTGATCGGCTTCCGCCGTGGACGACGCAGGCAGCGATGCGGTTGACGTCAACGTCATGAAGTCCCCTCCCCGTTTGAGATCTGACGTCCGGTCCGCCGCGCACGGGGTCTCTGCCCCGCGTGGCCGTCGGCTGGCTGTTGCCCGGACCTTGTTTTCAGTCATAATGTACGAACTAGTACGTTTATGCAAGGCCGGCCAAATGACGCCGCCGGAAGACGAAATTTGCCCTCGCATTCAAGGTGATCCATAGGATTGGTGGGAGAAACATTGATGCTCGAGCGCATGCCGCCCTCATCGAAGCGCACCAACGATCCAGAGCGCACCAAGCGCGACATTATCGAAGTGGCGACCCAGGAATTTGCCGCCGAGGGCTATTCCGGCGCCCGGGTCGATGCCATTGCGGCGCGGACGCGCACGTCCAAGCGGATGATCTACTACTACTTCGGCGGCAAGGAGCAGCTCTACCTCGCGGTGCTTGCGGAAGCCTATCGCAGCATTCGCGCGCTGGAGGACCAGCTCGACATCGAACGCTGCGATGCGCGCGAAGGGCTGCGTCGCCTGATCGAGGCGACCTTCGACCATGACGAGCGCAACCCGAACTTCATCCGCCTCGTCTCGATCGAGAACATCCATCACGGCAAGCACCTCAAGCAGAACCCGCAGCTGCGCCAGCTCAACGCCAGCGTGATCAACACGCTCGACAAGCTGCTGCAGCGTGGCCGCAAGGACGGCACCTTCCGCGACGACGTCGATGCCACCGACCTGCATCTTGCGATCAGCTCCTACTGCTTCTTCCGCGTCGCCAACCGCTACACGTTTGGTGCGCTGTTCGACCGCGACCTCAGCGATCCGAAGGTGCTGGCGAAGAGCAGGCAGCAGATCGTCGACATGATTTTGGCGTGGCTTGCGGCGAAACCGCGCGCTTGAGGTGGTGCACATGCACAGGTGATGATCCCGTCATCCTGAGGTGCGCGCCATGCGACGCGATGCGTCGCATGGTAAGCCTCGAAGGATGAACGGCCCGGGGCCGTCGCCCTTCGAGGCCTTCGCTACGCTCCGGCACCTCAGGGTGACGGTGATGGATTTGTGCTGGCGCCAGAACGGACCACGCAACGGAATCCGATATCGCTTGCCGATGTATGGACCTGCTCGGGGCGGCGTGCGGCGGGACGATAGCGACGGCAATGGTTCGGCGCGGACAGATGCGAGGCGCCTTTCAGGACTTTTCGCGGAAGCCCGCACGCAGGTGCATCGGGATCCTGGCTGCCGCCTTCAGTGCCGCCGCGCGGATTCCAGGGTATGCGCCACGCTGCGGCGGAACCGGATTGGTGATGCGCCGACCACCAGTCCGAGGTCCATTCCCAGACATTGCCGATCATGTCGTAAAGACCGTAACCGTTGGGCGGAAACGCCGTCACGGGTGACGTACGTTCGTAGCCGTCTTCGCACAGATTGCTGGCAGGGAAGTCACCCTGCCAGATGTTCGCCATGTGCCGGCCGCCGGGCGTCAGCGTATTGCCCCACGCGTAATCCTCGCCGTCGAGCCCGCCGCGCGCGGCATATTCCCACTCGGCTTCGCTTGGCAGATCCTTGCCGGCCCATGTCGCGTAGGCAGCCGCGTCGCGGTAGGCGACATGCACCACCGGATGATCGTCGAGATCCCTGATGTCGCTGCCGGGGCCGTAAGGGTGCCGCCAGTTGGCGGCGCGCATCAGCGTCCACCATTGCCGTCCGTCATCGTGGTCGGTGACATGCGGCAGCGGCGCAAACACCAGCGAGCCGGCATAGAGCGTGGGTGTCTGTGCCCCTGACGGGTCCTTCGCCTCCGACACGATCTGCGCCGTCGTCACATAGCCCGTCGTGTTGACGAATTCCTTGAACTGCCGGTTCGTGACCGGCGTGCGGTCGATCCAGAAGCCGTCGAGCGCGACGCGATGACTGGGCGCCTCTTCGGGATAGTGGCGATCGGAGCCCATCAGGAAGGTGCCGCCGGGGATGAAAACCATCTCGCCGGCCTTCGCATCGTCCGGCCGCCACTCGCAACGATCGACGTCGGCCCACAACATCGTGGAACTCCGCTTACGCCCGCACGCCCCGCCCGCTGCGATCGAAATCGCCGAGGTTGCAAAAGCTATGTGAAGTTCTGAGCGATGTGACGTGCAGATTGTGCCAAGATCTCGCGAGATACGGCGCTGACGAGCTGGCATCTCAACATCGCCGGGCCGCACGGCCTCGCCGGGGATGCGGGAATTTTAGGCAATCTTGTAAGACAACCTGCCTCACCTGCCGCGACGGCGATCATGGTATTTCGCTGCCGATATGCCGTAGAATTGTCGCGCTTCGGTTCGAGAGTGATCGCATGGGGACGTACCTTCTGGTTGATTCGCGTCGGCTCGACGGTTTCGAGGGCCTTCATCAGGCGGTCCACGGCACGCATGTCGACGTGATGCAGCTCGGCCGCGGCAAGCTGCGCGGCACCTTGTCTCATGTCGGCATCGGAGATTTTTCCCTCAGCATCGGCTCGTTCAATGTCGGGATGCGCACGCGGCGCATCGCCAGCGACGAGAAGCTGATCATCGGCATGCTGCTCAACGCCGAAGATCGCGTCGCGCACTGGTCATTCGACATGCAGCCGTCAGACGTGTTGGTGATTCCGCCGCTGCTCGAGCATGACGGCATCTTCCATGGTTCATCCGCCTATGCGGCGATGCGGCTTGGTCTCGAAGAGGTGACCGAGGTGTTCGCCGGCCAGCCGAAACTGGGTGATCCCGACTACTGGCGCAGCAAGAACCACTTCAAGGCCGATCCCGCGCTCGGACCGACCGCGGCGCGCCGCCTCGCCCAAATTGTCCTGCAACTGACCCAGCACCAGAACGAGCTGACCGCTCCTGCCGCCGAATTCTGGCGGCGCTCGATCGCCGAATGCATGGCCGCCAATGTGATCTGCTCGCTGCCGCCGGATGACAGCGGCTGGCTGCCGGCCGCAAGGCGGCTCATCAATAAGGTCGAGGACTATCTCGACGAGGCCGGCACGCGGCCGGTCCATATTTCGGAGATCTGCGCGGCCTTGCACGTGTCCCGCCGAACCCTGCATCGTGCTTTCCAGGAGGTGTTCGGCATGGGACCGGTGACCTTCCTGCGCCACAAGCGCCTATGCACCATCCACTCCATCCTGCGCGAGAGCCGTCCGGGCACCACCACCGTGTCCACGGTCGCCATGCAGCAGGGCTTTTACGAGCTCGGACGCTTCTCGCATTATTACCGCACGATGTTCGGAGAATACCCGTCGCAGACCCTGGGCATCCCAGTGCACGAACTCGTCGCGCACCAGCACAGGCCTGACGCAACGGTGATCTGACCGGCCTTATTCGCTGCTCGCGCCGGGACGGAAATCTCACGATTCATCAATGCATTAACCAAGCAGCCGAGGCTTGCGGGCGCGAGGTCGCATCATTGAACCGAATCCGGATAGAGTGGCACCAATAGACAGAGTGATTGTGGTCACACAGGATGGCGTGGCGCTCTGCTAGGCCTTGGACCGGACAATCGATCAAGTTGGATGAGACAGTCATGAAACGCCTGACCGGAGCCGCCGTCGGCCTGTTTTGCCTTGCCGCACCTGCGGTCGCCGAGACGCCGGTTGCGATCGTCGAGGACGTCCAGGGCAAGGTCGAGGGCGTCGAGTTCATGGACTACGTCTCGCCCGGCAAGATCATCAAGCTCGGACCATCCGGCACGCTGGTGCTCGGCTATCTCAAATCCTGCTGGCGCGAGACCATCACCGGCGGCGTCGTGCAGGTCGGCGCCGAGCAGAGCGCGGTGCAGCTCGGCGACGTGCAGCGGGTCAAGGTGCCCTGCGACGCCAATGCCGCGCAGATTTCCGAGCGCGAAGCAAACCAGAGTGCCGCGACCACCTTCCGAACCATGCGCTCCGACAAGCAGGGTGCAGCCCCGAAGAAACTGACGACGCTCTACGGCGTCGCGCCGCTGGTCGAGGTGAAGGGCGGCGGCACGCTCGCGATCGAACGCATCGACGCCAAGGGCGAGCAATTCTCCGTGCCGCTGACCGGCAACATCCTGGTGCGCGGCAAGTTCTATGACTTCGCCAAGGCCGGCAAGACGCTCACCCCCGGCGGCACCTATCTCGCGACGCTCGGCACGCACCGCTTCACCTTCCAGGTCGATGCGAAGGCGACGACGTCGCCGACGCCGATCGTCGGCCGCCTCTTGCGGTTAGAGTAGGCGGCCGCTACGCAAGGCGATGCGGCGGATTGGCAGGCGGGACATTGTTGCGGCGATCCTGATCGCGCTGCTTGCGGGCGCGGTCTTCACCTCGCCTCCGCTTGCAATTCTCCAGGGCCTGTCGCTCGACGTGCTGACGGCGCTGCGCCAAAAGCTGGTCGGCGGTGACAGGGATCCAGCGTCCTCCCCCGTCGTCGTGCTGGCGATCGACCAGGAGAGCTACGAGACGGCGCCCTTCAAGGATTCGCCGACGATCACCTGGACGCGCGAGCTCGCGCGGGTGCTGAACGCCGTCGTGGACGGCGGCGCCCGCGTCGTTGGCTTCGACGTCATCTTCAAGTCCTCGATCGAGCAATCGGAAATCCCCTTCGGCGATGCGCCGCTGGGCGCCCGCATGAAAGGCTTTGACCGGGACCATTTGCGCGTACTGCGACAGATGTCCGATGCCGGCAAGCTCGTGCTGGGCGAGATCCAGAACGATCATCCCGAGCGCCCTTTCCCGGGACAGCGTGTTGCGGCCGGCATGAAGAACATTCGCGCGCTCAACGTCCATACCGATTCTGACGACGTCATCCGGCGGATGCCGCTGACCTTCACCATCGACGGCAAGCCCGTGCCGCTGATGGCGCTCGAGCTCGCCGCGCGCGCGCAAGGCGCGGCGCCGGAGCCCGCGCCTGATGGCATGACGCTCGCCGGCTACAAGATCCCGAGCGCGGTTCAAAATACGCTCAGCCTCAATTTCCGCGGCCGCGGTCGCGATGTGCCGTCCTATTCCTTTGCCGACTTGCGTGCCTGCGTCGAGAAGGGCGATGCCGCGTTCTTTCGCCGCGCCTTCGACGGCAAGGTCGTGATCCTCGGCACCGTCCTCAATTTCGAGGACCGCAAGCTGACCTCGATGCGGCTTGCCGGCAGTTATGACGGCACACCCGGGCCGCGCTGCGCCCTGCCCGCGCCGGCGCAGACGACGCGCGCTGCGCGCAGCGACATCGCCGGCGTGTTCGTGCACGCGACCGCCGTGCGCAATCTGATGGAGCGCGATGCGGTGACCGAGCTCGGCTTTCCCTGGCGCACCGCGCTCACGATCGCTTTCGCCGGCGTGATCGCACTCGCGGCCTGCCTGCTGGCGCCGACCGGCGCGATCCTCGCCTATCTCGCGCTCATCGCCGTCTACGCCGCTTGCGCCGTCGGCCTGTTCGTCCACGCGCTTGCGCTGCCGCTGACCGAACCCGCACTCGCCGGTCTCGCCGCCGCGGTCCTCATGACCGGCTACCGCTTCGTGATCGCCGACCGCGAGGAGCGCTTTTTGCGCAAGAGCTTTGCGTTCTATTTGGCGCCGCAGGTGATCGACACCATGGTGGCCTCGGGCAAGATGCCGGCGCTCGGCGGCGAGATGCGCAACGTCACCGTGTTCTTCTCCGACGTCGCCGGTTTCTCCTCGATCGCGGAGAGCATGACGCCGGGCGAGCTGGTGACGCTGATGAACGACTATCTCTCCGCCATGACCGACATCGTCGAGGGCCATGGCGGCTATGTCGACAAATATATCGGCGATTCCATCGTCGCGGTGTTTGGCGCGCCGGCCGACGATCCCGGCCATGCCGGCAATGCCGTGCATGCCGCATTGAAATGCCGCGACAAGCTCGACGAGCTCAACCGCACGCACCCGACGTTCAGCGGGCGCAGGCTGTCGCACCGTATCGGGCTCAACACCGGCGAGGCCGTGGTCGGCAATATCGGCTCGCACCGGCGCTTCAACTACACCGTGATGAGCGATGCCGTGAACGTCGCCTCGCGGCTGGAGGGCGCCAACAAATATCTGGGCACCTCGATCATGGCCTCGGAGATGACGGTGGCGCAGACCGGCGAGACCTTCGCCTGGCGCGAGCTCGACGCTATCCGCGTCAAGGGCCGCGACGAGCCGGTCAGGATCTACGAGCCGCTAGCTGAGCGCGGCGCCGAGACGCCGGACCAGGCAAAAGCGGCTGCGGCCTATGCCGAAGGCCTCGCCCACTGGCGGGCGCGTGAGTTCGCCAAGGCTGCGGATTGCTTTGCGCGGGTCGCCGCGACCGACCCACCGTCTGCGCTGTTCGAAGCCCGCGCCAGGACCCACGCCGCCAATCCGCCGCCCGCGGACTGGACGCCGGTGAATACGCTCGAGGGAAAATAGCGACCGAGGTCGAACGGATGGCCTTCGGCCCAGTCGAGCCATGCTGAGTGCGTGATGGCGAATTGGACGCAGCGCGCAATCGTTGACCCAGGTCAATCCCGTTACGCAAGCCTCCCGCTATCAGGAGAAATTCGCGGGCTACCCGCGGAACGTCGAGCTTCGCCTGCCGACTCTGGTCTATCCAGCGTGAACGTCGATGAGATCCGCTTACTGGCCGTCACTCGGCTCCATGCCCTCCAATGGTCTTGCGACCATCGGGCTGCTTGCGATGATCCTCAACACGGCGCCGGCGGCGACGACGGCCCAGCGGCTCCTGCTTTCTTCGACCGTCATTGCGGTCTCGGCCGCAATGATCGCCATGCTTGCTTTCCACCTCTGGACCGTCCCGGGATGGCGGAAGCGCGCGAGATATGTAGCCTCGGCAGAGGGGATGATCGACCTGGCCTCGGCCTGCGCGCTGCCATTCGGCTGGCTCATCGTACCGGACCCGCAAGATGCCCAGCTTTTTGCCCTGGTGTGGGCCCTGCGTTATATCCGCCACGCTTCGGGCCTCGCGCTGTTCTGGCGCGTGATGCATCGCAGTCGCACCGCGCTGCTGAGCATTCTCAGTCTCTTCATTGCGATCTTCTTCGTCGCCTCCTCGCTCGCCTACATTTTCGAGCGGCACGCTCAGCCGGACGCGTTCGGCAGCATCCCGCGGGCCATGTGGTGGGCCATCGTCACCATGACCACGACGGGCTATGGCGACATGTTGCCGGTCACGATCTGGGGACGACTCCTGGCGGGATGGGTCATGGTCGGCGGCGTCGTGATGTTTGCACTGCAGGCCGGCATCATCGCCACCGCCTTCGCCGCAGAATTACAGCGTCGGCACTTTCTCCATATCTGGGATCTGGTCACGCGTGTACCGCTGTTCCAGAAGCTCGGCGCCGCCACCATCGCAGACATCGTGCGGCGGCTGGAGATGCGCGACGTCGGCAAGGGCGCCATCATCGTCCGCAAGGGCGAGCCGGGCGACACGATGTATTTCGTCGTTTCGGGGGAAGCCGCGGTGCAGCTCGACCCGGCGCCCATTGTCCTCAACCCCGGAAGCTTCTTCGGCGAAATGGCGCTCTTGTTCGGCGCTCCCCGTTCAGCGACCGTCGTCGCTACCAAGCCCAGCGTCCTGCTCGTGCTCGACGTTGCCGATTTGCGCGAATTGGCGGCGAGACGGCCGGAGCTCGTCGATCTCATCGAGGCCGAGGCCCGGCGCCGCAGGGATGCCAATGCGGCAAGCCAACCGCCGTCGACCCCGTCCGAAAGAACGCTCCGCGCGCTGGCGGCCGCACAAGTCCCCGACTGAATGCCGGCAACATATGCGGGTTCGCCGCCGGCCGTTGATGTTCCTCAATGACATCGGGTGCTGCTCTGGTCAGGTAGACGCTCCCGGAATCCGGACAGGCGCTCATTGTCATGATTGTCGTCACCCGCCGCATTCGACTGTTCGCGCTCATCGGCCTTGCCATGCTGGCGTCGCTCTCCCACCCGCACCGAGGCGAGGCCGCGTCCACCGATTACGACGACTGCATCGCGCTGCAATACGACCGCGTCAGGACCGAGGCGGAGATCGCGGCCACCATCGCGACCTGCACGCGCGTGTTGCAGGATCCCTCCGCCTCGGCCGAGCGGCGCGCCTACGGCCTCTATTTCAGGGCCCTCAATCACTTCCTCGAAGCGACGCGGCTTTCCCTTGCCGAGATGAAGCCGATCGGATCGGCCGGCGATGCCGCGCAACGCGAGCTGAAATCTGCGCTTGACGATCTCGCCGCATGCATCGCGGTCGCGCCCGCACCGCATCCGCAACCCTTCAGCCTCAGGGCGACGATCCATACGGTGCTGGAGCAGTTCGACGATGCCCTCGACGATCTCGCACACGCCATCCGCGCCGATCCGAAAATCTCCCATCACTTCGCCCAGCGCGCGCTGATCCTGGAGCGGCTCGACCGGTTTCCGGAAGCCCGTGCCGATCTCGACGCGGCCGTCGAGCTCGACCCCGGGAACCAGAACGCGTGGATCAGCCGCGCCATGCTCTGGGCCCGATACGGCGACGTCGAGCGCGCGTTCGCCGATTACGGCCGGGCCGAGGCCCTCGGCGGCCCCCAGACCTGGCACGCGCTCAGCGGCCGCGCGCGGCTTGCGGTCAGTCGCGGCGACCCCTCGCGCGGCTTTGCCGACTGGACCCGGGCCGCCGAACTCACCGTGCTGCCCACGCTGGCCGCGCAGTTCCACGTTCGCGCCGGAAATCTGGCGCGCGACTACCTGAAGGATCGCGACAAGGCTCTGCAGTCCTACGCGCGGGCGCTTGCCGTCGCGCCATACCACGCCGACGCCCTCATCCAGCGCGGCCTGGCGTTCGAGCGCGCCGGCCGCTTCGACGATGCGTCGAATGACTATCGCAAGGCCGGCGAGATGACCCGCGGCAATCCGCTCGAAAAGGGCATCTACGACTACTCGGTCTTCCGGCTGGAGGTGCTGCGCGCACGGGCATCGCGAAAGGCGGGCGATCCGCCGCTGCCGCCGAACATCAACGTCCTGTCCGGTTCGGCCCAGGCCGCCGGCAAGGATCGCGGCCGGCGTATCGCCCTCGTCGTCGGCAACGCGGCATACGAGCATGTTACGGCCTTGATGAACGCCGACCGCGACGCCGAGAGCGTCGGAGCCGCCTTGAGCGAGGCCGGCTTTGCTCGCGTCACGGTGGCGACCGATCTGGACAGGAACCAGATGGACGGCGTGTTGCGGCAATTCGCCGACGAGGCGGCCGGCGCTGACTGGGCGCTGGTCTACTATGCCGGCCATGGCATCGAGATCGACGGAGCCAATTTTGCCATACCTATCGATGCGAGCATGGAAACTCTGCGAAAGGCTTCCTCGCACGCGATCTCCATCGACCGCATGGTTTCCGCCGTTGAGCGAGCGAAGACTCTTCGCCTGGTCGTTCTCGATGCCTGTCGCGACGATCCGTTCGTGCAGGAGGCGCACCGGGCGGCCGCCAGCAAGAGAACGTTCGACAAGGCCGGCGATGCCGCGCTGGATCCGCTGATCGCCCGCAGGAAGGCCATCGGGGGAGGTCTCGCCGGCGTACGACTTGCCCAATTGAACACGATTGCGCTGTTCTCCACGCAACCCGGCCAGATCACGCTCGACGGCGACGAGCTGAACAGCCCCTTCACGCGGGCGTTCGTGTCGAACATGGCGACCCCAACCCTCGATCTGCGCCTGTTCTTCGAACGGATTCGCCAGGACGTGGCGAACACCACGCAGGGGCGTCAGCGCCCGGCCGTCGACGGGCGCCTCAGGGAAGGTGAGCAGTTCTTCTTCTTTCCGGCGCGGTGACCGGGACCGCTTTAGAACGGCAGCCCGACATAGTTCTCCGCGAGCATGCGCTGCGCTGCCTCGGAGGAGAACAGATAGGACAACTCGGTCTGCTGCAGCCGGTCCTCATATTCGAGCCGGTCGGGGAAGCGGTGCAGCATCATGGTCATCCACCAGGAGAAGCGCTGCGCCTTCCAGATCCGCGCCAGCGCCTTGGCGGAATAGCCCGCGAGGCCGGAATCGTCGCCCTTGTGATAATGCGCGAGCATCGCGTGATAGAGGTAGTAGATGTCGGACGCCGCGCTGTTCAGCCCGCGCGCGCCGGTCGGCGGCACGATGTGGGCGGCATCGCCGGCGAGGAACAGCCGGCCATAGCTCATCGGCTCGGCCACGAAGGAGCGCAAGGGCGCGATGCTCTTCTCGATCGAGGGTCCCGTGATCAGGCGGCTGGCGACCTGCTCCGGCAGGCGGCGCTTCAGCTCGGCCCAGAACGCATCGTCCGACCAGTCCTCGACCTTGTCGGTGAGCGGCACCTGGACGTAATAGCGGCTCAAGACCTGCGAGCGCATCGAGCACAGCGCAAAGCCGCGCTCGTGCTTGACATAGATCAGCTCCGGATTGACCGGTTTTGTGCGCGACAGCACGCCGAGCCAGCCGAACGGATAGACCTTTTCGTATTCGCGCAGCACGTCCTTCGGGATCGACTTGCGGCTGACGCCGTGAAAGCCGTCGGCGCCGACGATGTAGTCGCAGTCGACGCGGGTGGTCTCGCCATTGTGCCGATAGGTGACGTAAGGCTTGTCCGACTTGAGGTCGAACGGCGTGACGTCCTCGGCATTGTGCACGACCTTGCCGCCGGCCCGGTCGCGTGCCTCGTACAGGTCGCGGGTGATCTCGGTCTGGCCGTAGACGAGCACCGAATTGCCGCCGGAATATTTATGGAGGTCGACGCGGTCGAGCACGCCGTCATGGGCGATCTCGAACCCGTCATGGATCTCGCCCTCGCGGTCCATCCGCTCGCCGCACTCGGCCTCGCGCATCAGCTTTGCAAAGCCGTGCTCGAGCACGCCGGCGCGGATGCGGGCCAGCACGTGGTCGCGGCTGTATTTTTCGAGCACGATGGTGTCGATGCCCTTGAGGTGCAGAAGCTGGGACAGCAAGAGCCCCGACGGCCCGCCGCCGATGATGCAAACCTGAACTTTCATGGCGATCTCCTCCCGCTGTTTGCGAACTTGTCGCAGGAAAGCCCCCGCAAGCCGATGGAGGGATCGGCCTTTGTCTTGTACAATTCGAACATGGGAACCCCACAGTCGAAATCGTCCATCCAGGTCTTCAACCTCTTTGGGGAGTCCGGCGACCTGCCGGACGTGGTGCACTGCGAGACGATCGCGTCCCGCTCGGTCCTGCACGACTGGAAGCTGGCCGTGCACCGCCACGCCCGGTTGCACCAGGTGCTGCTGGTCGAGCGCGGCGGCGGCGAGGCGACGCTGGACGGCCAAATTCACACCTTGAAGCCGGGGCAGATCGTCAACGTGCCGGTCGGCCACGTCCACGGCTTCCGCTTCATCCCGGGCACGCAGGGCTGGGTGCTGACCATCGCCGCCGAAATTCTCGACGAGGTGCTGCTCGCCTCGGAGGGCCTGCGCGCGGTGCTGTCGCAATCCGCCGTGCTGCGCGGCACGCCGCAGATCCGCGCCACCATGAAGCAGATCTTTGCCGAGCACGCCGCGCGGAATTTCGGCCGCGCGCATCTGTTGCGCGCGCTGTCGGCCGCGGTGATCGGGCTCGTGGCGCGCGCGCTCGCCGCGGAGACCCATGGCGGCGGCACGGCGGAATCCGACCTGTTCCGCCGCTTCGAGGCGTTGCTGGAAGAGAATCATCTGGCACGCTGGAGCGTCGCCGACTACGCGGATGCGCTGTCGGTGACGCCGACGCATCTCAACCGGATCACGCGCGCGGCAACCGGCGACACCGCCTCGCACCTCATCCTCAACCGTCTGATCCGCGAGGCCAGGCGCAACCTCGTCTATACCAACCTGCCGGTCTCGACGATCGCCTACGCGCTCGGTTTCGAGGATCCCGCCTATTTCAGCCGAGTCTATGCCTCGGCGACAGGGCTGTCGCCGAGCGCGTTTCGCGAGCAGATTCATGGCGCGGAGTAAGCGCGATACGATGGGCATGGGGACGGGCTTGAGCTTGGAGAATTCGGTGAAGCGACGCGATTTCGTGAGGGGCCTCGCACCTCTCGCCTTCCTGCTCCTCGCGCTGGCTTGCACGCAGGCGCAGGCGCAGCCTCAGGGCGGATCGGACTCGTCATTGCCCCTTCTCGACCTGCTCTACGTCGTTGTCGTCGAGCCGCTCTTTCCGCTGCTGGCAGGCGCCGTCCTGTTCATGTGGACCCGTTCCCACCTGATCGCGGCAGGCCTTTCCGCCCTCGGCTTCGGCGCATGGGGCGCCGTGTACTTCTCTCGCCTGTCAGTCGACGGTCCCTTGTCGGGCGCGCTCTACGGATTGGGTTTCGACGGCATCACCGGCGGGTTATTGGCGCTCGCCGGCAGCTTCTACGTGCACCTGATCGGAACGGAGGCGCGACGCCTGGGTAAGGAGCGGACGACAATCGTGCACGCCGGCGGCATCGCCTTCGCGGCAACAGCCTTTGTCCTGCTCCTCGTGACGCATGGCTCGGACAAGGTCGGGATCGGGCTCTATCTCGTCATGCTCGCGTGGTCGTTCGGGGCCGCCTATGCGACCGGCAGCTTCGGCGGTCTCGTCGCCACGATGGCGTTCGCGCTGGTCGCCATGGTGCATGGCATCTGGGGCGCCGCAATCTTGAGCGGTGCCCGCGATGCTGGCCAGGCCTATCTCGCGATCTTCGCCGTGCCGCCCTTGCTGCTGGCTGTCGTCGCGACCGCCGCCCTTGGCAGATGGCTCGGCGGCGCCCGATCGGCAAACAGCGCTGCCGATAAGTGAACCGACAAGTCGTCGTTCCTAATGAAATCTTAACATGCCGGACTCAGTCTGGATCGCTGGGCACATGCGTGCACCGTTGGAACCAACTGAGGGGTTGGGGAATGAAAGCGGTCCAGGTCGTCGGCATCGTGGGTGCGGTCGCATTTGCGGTGATGATCCTTCAGTTCGGCGAAGACACGCCACCCGTGGCCGAGCCGACCGCAACGCCGGCAGCGGTTATACAAGCCAGGACGCCCCCTGCGGATGCATTCGCCGCCATCGCGCCGGAACTCGCCGCGCGATTTACAACAGTGCTCGCACAAGGGTCTGCTTCAGCGACTGCGACGCCTGCGGAGCCGCCGATCGCCCGAACTGAGGTCGCCGACGAATCGACCATGAAGCTGGCGGCGATCAGCCCCCATGAAGTCGTGGCGCCAGCGGGCGATGCATCCGTTGTTGCCCCGAAGTCGGACGGTCCTTCCACGTCAGCGCCGGCGGCCCAGGATTTCCAGTATCTGATCTACTACGTCTGGTCCGAGCTGCCGCCGGCCGAGAAGCCGGCGGACGTTGTCCTGAGGTCCTTCAAGGACATTCCGATCGGAACGCCGGTCGAGGAAATCAAGCGCGCATCCGATGCGTTCGGTCTCGATGCCAATTTCATGAAAGCGGTTGCCAAGATCGAGTCCGGCTTCGATCCCAAGCAACGCACCGGGTCGTATATCGGCCTGTTCCAGTTGAGCGAATACGAGTTCGGCAAGTTCGGCGCCGGGCAGATTCGCAGTCCCCGCGACAATGCCGTTGCGGCGGCCTACAAGGTCATTACCGAAGGCATTCTGTTCGAGTGGGTGACGCATCGGAAGCCGACCTTGAGCGATCTTTACCTGATCCATCAACAGGGATGGGAAGGTGCCGCCGAGCACATCAGCCGACCGGATCGCATCGCCTGGAAATCCATGTGCGCCACCGGCGAAGGCAAGGAAAAAGGCGAGAAGTGGTGCAAGCGCGCGATCTGGCGAAATACTCTTCCAGACGTCAAGCGTGCGTGGAAATCGGTCGACAAGCTGACATCGGAGGCGTTCGTCGGCATGTGGCGCGCGCGGGTTGCTGAATTCCAGGCGAAATACATGGCCGCCGCCGCAGCCCCCGCCGAACCGGGGAAACAATAGGCGTTAACCAACGCCAACGGTTCCGGCCCCGAGCGAAAATCGCTTCGAAGTTTCTTAAATTTTGCTGCTGTACCTCTTCTCTCGCATGGCGATCCGGGGAAAGAGATATGGCTAAGCGCGCCAAACGTCGAAAGGCAGAGGCGCTCGCAATACCAATGGCCGCGCGGGTTGCAATTGGCGCCGTGGCCGTCGCCGCATTGGGATATGGCCTCCTGTCCGGCCCGGCGAGCGTGCAGAAGCCGTCCGCGCCCCAAGCTCAAGTCCAAGCCAAGGCATCGTCAACGCCGGTTTACGTGGCGCCTCCGGTTCATGCATCAGCGCCACCTCCGGCTCCCACCCAGGCGCCAGCGCCTCTGGTCGAACCGCCGAAAGCCGCTGAGGGCCCCGGCGCATTGGTCCGGCAGGTGGTCGACTATGCAAGCCGCCAGACGCCGGGCACCGTGATCATCGATACCAAGAACACATTCCTTTATCTCGTGCTGAACGACACGCAGGCGCTGCGCTACGGCATCGGCGTCGGCCGCGAAGGCTTTACATGGTCCGGGGAGCAGACCGTGGCCCGCAAGGCCGAATGGCCGGATTGGCATCCGCCTGTGGAGATGGTCTCGCGTCAGCCCTATCTGCCGCGGTTCATGGCAGGCGGCCCCGGCAACCCGCTCGGCGCCCGCGCGATGTATCTCGGCGAGACCGAATATCGAATTCACGGCACCAACAAGCCCGACACGATCGGCAAGCGGGTCTCCTCCGGCTGCATCCGGCTGACCAATGAGGACGTCGTGGATCTCTACGAGCGGGTGAAAGTCGGCGCGAAAGTGATCGTGCTTCCGGCAACCGCTTCGCCGTCGAACCGGCCCTCGGCAACGAACGCGCAGATTCTGTCATCAGGACCGAAGGTCGCCGAGGCCCGATAACCCGCGCCCCCGACGCAGGGCAATCGCATATCACCCTGGAGAGTTCGCGCGCAGACGTTTCCGCATCGTCATGGCCGGGCTTGTCCCGACCATCCGCGACCTTTCCTGCCGAAGGGTGAGATCGCCAACTGGCGGTAGGCAACTTTAGAGCAAACACGCACCCAAACCAGTTGCTGCAGCAGCAAAAGCCGAGCCCCGCAAGGAGCAAATCGACTTCCGCTAAGTCGAGTATCCGACAAAAGCTTGGGGATGCCTGTGTTAAGGTAAGTCATTGCCGATTGGTGCTTGGGCGTTGGCAACTGAGAGTTCTCTGCACTCCCGCCTTCTCGAACGGGAGCGCATGATGTTGCATTCCAACGCCATACTCGCAGCGCTATCGGCGAGCGATGCAGCCGCCCTGCGACCACATCTTAAGGCCACTCATCTTCCGCAAAAAACCGTGCTGTATGAGACCGGCGATAAGATCGAAGCCGTTTACTTCCCAGTAAGTGCCGTCGTTTCTCTCGTTGTATCGCTGGCGAGCGGGGAAATGACTGAAGCCGCAATGGTGGGCAGGGATGGCGCTGTTGGCCTCGCGTCTGCATTAGACGGGAAAATCGCAATGTGCCGTGCCGTTGTACAATTGGGCGGCGATGCGATGGTCTGTGACCCGGCTGCGTTCAGGGGCGCTGCCTTGCAATCAGAGAGCCTGATTTCAACGGTGATGCGACACGAGCAGACTTTATTCGCGCAAGCACAGCAATCAACCGCTTGCATGGCAAATCATGAAATTGATGCCCGGCTTTGCCGCTGGCTCTTGCGCGCCCGTGATTTATCCGAAAGCGATCATCTTCCGTTCACGCAGGAATTTCTTGCTGAAATGCTGGGCGTCCAGCGCACGAGCGTGACAACCGTGGCGCGCACGCTTCAGGAAGCGGGGATGGTCAAGTACGCTCGCGGAAAAATTGAAATACTTGATGTTGAAGGTCTGCGCGAAGGCGCCTGCGAGTGCTACGAAACGATTAAGCAACAGTACTGCCAGTTGCTAGGCCACAAATAATCGGGCGTGGAGAACCAAGAAGCTGCGGAATTTCCAGACTGGGCATGCATGGCATCAAATCAATTGTTTGGAATGCCCGTTCGAGAGCCGCCAGCTTGGACGAAGAGGCCCCGGTTTGGTAAGCCCCCTCGCCAAGGTCTACCGTCCATCTCCAATCGGAGCTATTGGCTTCTGGCCTCAACGAATATGGAATGTTCCTGTACGTCCAGAAGGTCATGGCGCGCACCTGGGGCTGCTGCGACGAAGAGGAAGAGATCGTCTACCAACTAACGCAACCTCACAGAGGCAAACTTCGTCCGGAGGGGCCACGGCGGGATTCCATGTGGACAGCGAGAGACGGGCTCCGCCCTATCCTCGATGGGTTATTGTCGCTTTGGATTGTCCTGAGTCCCACCCGGAGTTGCGGGCACGTCTCTGGCTTCTTCTTCGGCTAAAAGCTGTCGGATGAGCGCCCGCTTATCCTCGTTCGTCTCTTCCTCCAGAAGTCGCCGGTATCGGCGGATATTTTCATTGTGAATGTAGCGCTCCATGACCGGTCTCCTGGACGAGAGCCTAAGACGCAAGGATTCCAATGTCTGTCGGGTACCCGACAGACATTGCCAAATTAGGACGGCCGATGTGCCTTCGCGTCATTGGCGAAGCCGAATTCGGTGTGCCGGCCTCTTTTGCACTGAACGTCGCTCCCGGCAGAATTGTTTGAACTCGATTGTTTTAACTCGATCTCTGGAAAGCAGATCTCTCGCCACTGCAACGAATCGCAGCTCTGGGTGAACTCCGCCTCTGGTGTTATCGGACGGCTCCAGCTTCCGCATCTGCCAGAACGGGGTATTGAGGACCTCCGGCCCGGTCTCCGCTCGGGTCAGTAGACGAAGGCCGGTGTTTCGAGCAGATGGTCATTCACGGTCACCACGCCGGGTATCGCTTCGGCGGCAACGCGAATGGCCGTGCGTTCGGCGACCGACGGCGCGAAACCCCAGATGTCGACCACGCCATTCTGCACGATCGCGTTCACATTGAACGTATGAGCCCAGGGCTGCTTCCTGAGCTCCTCGAAGAACCTCTTCCTGATGACTGAATCCGGAAGCGAAATCTCAAGCCTTGGTCTGGCACTCGCGATGGCTTGGAGCAGGTTGGCCCGGCTGACGATTCCGACGATCTGGCCTTCCTTGTTGACGATAGGAAGGCGTTTGATCTGGCGCTGTTCGAGAAGCATGGCGACCTCGTGCAGAGGCGTCTCGGGTGAGGTGGTAGCGACGTCCCGCGTCATGATGTCCTGCACCTTGATCGAGTGCGACTTGACGTATTCAGTCGCAAGCTGGGCATCGCCGGTCAGCAGGCGCAACCACCACGAGGGGGAGCGTTCGGTCCCGCTCTCGGCCCTGTGGAGCAGATCGCCTTCGCTCACGATTCCGAGCACCTTGTTGTCCGCATCGACGACCGGCACAGCACTGATCCGGCGTTCCAACAGGATCTGCGCGACCTGGCGGACGGTTGTGTTTGGTCCAACCGTGACCACTGGCGACACCATCACGTCTCGTGCATGCATGACAAGCCTCCGTATCCAGGATTTTCGTATCCTGCCCGATCGCGGGCCGCTTGGATTGACCCGGATCAAGCAGCGCGGCTTGCTCGCGAATGGTTCAGGAAGGCGGTCGGCCTACCGCCCAAGACGGTCGAATGGCACTGGAACTCGATCCGGCCGGCTTTCTGCGCATCACGCGCCACTCGTGTTGTTGCAATTCACCTAGCCATTTCGACTGCGAGGCGGGCGAGCGTCGCGCCTCTAAGCATCCGGCCACTTCGGTACCCACTGGTCGCCACGTTTCACATAGGAGCGCTTCACGGCGGCCCATGCTGTTCGATGCGCGATTTCTTCTTGTCGAAGCTCCCCCGTATGCGAGGCAAAGGAATGGTTGAATGCCTCCCGATAGATGTCGAGGGCATGAGACGGCAGGTGGTGCCGCACGCCAGGCGGAAGATCGCTGTTCGATCGATAAGGCATCCGAACTCCCGTGCCTCTCACCCCGATCCTTGGCGGTAAGGAGCCGAAGCAGAAAGCCGCTGCGGCTAAATCGCCAGGTCGTGCTCGGGCGCCCGCTCGCGCTTCGAGTCCGGAATCTCCGTCATCGTCGCTTCCGTCAGGAGCAGCACGCTGGCAACCGAAACGGCATTCTCAAGTGCGATCCGCACGACCTTCACTGGATCGACAATGCCGGCTTCCACGAGATCGACATAGACCTTGCGGGCAGCATCGAAGCCTACGCTGCCTTCGCTGCTCAGCATCCGCGCAACCACAACCCCGCCATCGGTAGCGGAATTCTCCGCAATCTGACGTGCCGGAGCTTCAAGTGCGCGCCTTAGAATTTGCACACCGGTCCGTTCGTCACCCTCGCAAATCCCTTCTTCCCCGGTCACTGCGGCCACGGTTCGAAGCAGCGCGAGTCCGCCGCCTGGTACGATGCCCTCCGCAACGGCCGCTTTGGTCGAGCTGATGGCATCGTCGAGGGCTTCCTTCTTGGCTTTCATCTCGGCTTCGGTCGGCGCTCCGACCCGGATCACGGCGACGCCGCCAGATAGCTTGGCCAGGCGTTCCCCGAGCTTTTCCCGGTCGTAGTCACTGGTGGTCTTCTCGATTTCGACCCGAATCTGCGCCAGCCGCGCGTCAATGCGCGAACGGTCGCCGCCGCTTCCGATCAGGGTGGTGTTCTCCTTGTCGGCAACCACCCGCGCGGCACGGCCAAGCTGTTGCAGAGTGGCACTTTCCAGCTTCAAGCCAATCTCTTCGGAGATGACCTGCGCGCCGGTCAAAATTGCGATGTCCTCCAGCATGGCCTTGCGCCGATCGCCGAACCCGGGCGCCTTGACCGCGCAGGCCTTCAGCACGCCGCGAAGCTGGTTGACGATAAGCGTCGCCAAAGCTTCGCCTTCGATGTCTTCCGCGATGATCAGGAGCGACCGGCCACTCTTGGCAACCTGCTCGAGCAGAGGCACGAGGTCGCGCAACGCGCCGATCTTGTGGTCGCAGAGGAGAACGTAGGGGTCCTGTAACACAGCTTCCATACGGTCCGCATCTGTGACGAAATAGGGCGACAGGAAACCGCGATCGAACTTCATTCCTTCGACGACGTCCAGAAACGTCTCCGTCGTTTTGGATTCTTCGACCGAGATCACGCCATCGCCGCCGACCTTTTCAATGGCGTCGGCGACCAGTTCACCGATGGACGTATCGTTGTGTGCCGAAATCGTCGCAACCTGCGCCTTCTCGGCCCTGGTCTTCACCGGCTTTGCCATGGCGCGCAGCGCCGCGATGGCGGCCTGTGTGCCTCGATCCAGACCACGCTTCAGGTCGATTGCGCTCGCGCCGGCAACGACGTTGCGAACTCCGTCCGACAGAATGGCATGCGCAAGTATCGTCGAGGTGCTGGTGCCGTCTCCGACCACGTCGCCTGTCTTCTCGGCGGCCTGACGAAGGACCTGGGCGCCAAGATTCTCCTCGGGATCCCTAAGATCGAACTCCTTCGCGATGGTGACGCCATCGTTGCAGACGATCGGCGTTCCCCATCCCTTCTGAATCAGAACAGATTTCGACTTCGGGCCAAGTGTAACGCGCACCGCGTCTGCGAGGAGGGAAGCACCACGCAGGATCTTCTCGCGTGCCGCCGAATGGAACAGGATTTGTTTGTGTGCCATTGAAATGCCCGAGTGTGCGCCGCCGTTGCCGATATTCCAGTTTGTATGACTGCGCTTGGCATGAATTGATCTTGGTCAATGTACAGCCGACGCCGAATGTCGCGATCTCTGCAAGGCAGCGGTGGCGTTGTTGGCCGAAACAAGCCGAGGCAGTCGTCTCCCATCACCTATTCGACGGATGTTCGTGGGAAGAACAGACGGAGCCAGATCAAGTCTCATCGGGAGCAGACCATGGCGATGCCATCCTCCTCCAGACCGCAAAGCGGCCGCGACTAATCCATGAGCCTGCGACCTCAGCCCAGTTCAGCCGATAATTTGCGCATCGCACGGTCGAGCACCTCGGCCTCCTCCGCCGTCAGCACGCTCAGCAGCTTCGTTTCCCGCGCCAGCGCGAACGGCACGATCTTGCGGTACAGCGCGCGTCCCGTCGGCGTCAGCGAGACGATGAGCCCGCGCCGGTCGTCGGGATCGGATTTGCGGGTCACGATGCCGCGCGCCTCCAGGCCCTGCATGGCGCGGCTGACCTGCATCTTGTCGAGTGTCGTGAGCGGCCCGACCTGCTTGGTCGCGATCTCCGATCGCCCCCCCAGCAGCGCGAGCACGCGCCATTCCTGCCGCGTCAGCGCGAAGCGCTCGGAATAGACCTCGGCCACCGCCAGGGACACCTGCTCGGCGAGCCGGGCCAGCCGATAGGGAAAATAGCGCTGCAGGTCGAGCACCGCCCCCTCGCCTTCCGAACCGCCCTTCGCGGCAAGGCTCCGCGCCTCGTTCGTACGTCCCGCCATGCCAATCCGTCCCACGCTGCCACCGGCAAGATTCTTCCCGTCCGATTGATCGAGATCAAATCCGGCGGATAGTAACATTTGATACTAATTTGGCAACGGCACGCCATGACCACGTGCCCAGGGAGCCCGGAACGCCATGAAGATCGAGAAGATCCACCACGTCGCCTATCGCTGCGTCGACGCCAAGGCCACCGTCGATTTCTACAAGAAGGTTTTGGACATGGACCTGCTCGGCGCCATCGCCGAGGATAAGGTGCCCTCGACCAAGGCGCCCGATCCCTACATGCACATCTTCCTCGATGCGGGGAACGGCAACATTCTCGCCTTCTTCGAGCTGCCGAACTCGCCGCCGATGGGTCGCGACCCCAACACGCCGGACTGGACCCAGCACATCGCCTTCCAGGTCAAGGACCTCGCCGAGCTCGAAGAGGCCAAGGCGCGCGCGGAGGCTGCCGGCCTCGACGTCGTCGGTATCACCGACCACACCATCTTCAAGTCGATCTACTTTCGCGACCCGAACGGCCACCGCCTCGAGATCGCCGCCTGGACCGCAACGCCGGACCAGATCCAACGCATGAAATCCGTTGCCCACGACATGGTCGAGGAATGGTCGCGCACCAAGCGCCCGCCGCGCCACACCGCCTGGATGCACGAGAAGGAGTTTGCGGACGCACGCTGATTTCGGGCAGGGCTCGCGGAGATACCGACATGACCTACGTCTATCCAAAATTCGCCTATCGGCGCTCGCAGGAGCAGGCTGAGAGCCTGGTGCGCCGGCATCCGATCGTGGTGATCGGTGCCGGCCCGATTGGCCTGACCGCCGCACTCGACTGCGCGGCGCGCGGCCAGAGCGTGGTGGTGCTCGACGACAACGACACCGTCAGCATCGGCTCGCGCGCGGTCTGCTACGCCAAGCGGCCGCTGGAGATCTGGGACCGCCTGCATTGTGCCGCACCGATGGTCGCACGCGGCGTGAGCTGGCGCATCGGAAAAGTGTTCTTCCGCGACCAGCTCTCCTATCAGTTCGATCTGCTGCCCGAGCCCGACCACAAGATGCCGGCCATGATCAACCTCCAGCAATATCATCTGGAGGAGATTTTGGTCACACGGTGCGAGGCCAATCCGCTGATCGATCTGCGCTGGAAGCACCGGCTGATCCGCATTGTACAAAGGGAAGACCACGCCGTTCTCACGGTGGAAACGCCCGACGGCGTCTTCACCATGGAGGCGCAATGGGTGATCGCCTGCGACGGCGCCAATTCCGATACGCGCAAGCTGGTCGGGGCCGAGTTCACGGGCCAGTATTTCCAGGACCGCTTCCTAATTGCCGATGTTGCCATGAAGGCGGAGTTTCCGACCGAGCGCTGGTTCTGGTTCGATCCACCGTTCCATGCCGGCCAGTCTGTGCTGCTGCACCGGCAGGCCGACAACATCTGGCGCATCGACTTCCAGCTCGGCTGGGATGCAGATCCCGACGAGGAGAAGAAGCCCGAGCGCGTCATCCCGCGCATCAAGGCGATGCTTGGCGACGATGTCCCGTTCGAGCTCGAATGGGTCTCGATCTACCAGTTCGCCTGCCGCCGCATCGACCGCTTCCGCCATGGACGGGTGCTGTTCGCCGGCGACGCGGCCCATCAGGTGTCGCCGTTCGGCGCGCGCGGCGCCAATACCGGCATCCAGGACATCGATAATCTGGCCTGGAAGCTCGCGCTGGTGCTGCGCGGCGAAGCGCCGGAAACGCTGATCGACAGCTATCACGACGAGCGGGCCTTTGCCGCCGACGACAACCTCCTGAACTCGACCCGCGCCACCGACTTCATCACGCCCAAGACCAAAGTGAGCCGGCATTTCCGCGACGCCGTGCTGGAGCTCGCCCAGGACCACGGCTTTGCCCGCACGCTCGTCAACAGCGGCCGGCTGTCGATGCCGACGCCTTACGTCGCCTCGCCCCTCAGCACGGCGATCGACGACATGGTCGCAGGCCCAATGCGCCCGGGCACCAATGCAGCCGACGCGCCGATCGAGATCGCAGGCAAGCCCGGCTGGTTCCTCAACTGCCTCGGCGACGGCTTCACCGTCGTGACCTTCGGCCCCGCCACCGGCCGGACGCAGTTGACCTCCGGCCCGCTCACCGCCCGCATCATCCAGGTCGGGCGCGACATCGACGATCCCACAGGCATCCTCGCGGAGCGTTACGGCGCATCGGCCGGCACCACCTATTTGTTCCGGCCCGACCAGTACGTCGCGGCGCGGTGGACGGAGTTCGACTTGGCCAGGATTGCGGACGCGCTGTTGCGCGCGAGCGGCCACCACGCGCCGGCCCGCCACAGGGAGATTGCGGCATGATGCTGAACACCTCGCCGAACATTGCCGATCCCGACGGCTTCTATGCCGAGCTGATCGACAGCCAGCGCGATCTCGACGAGGAGCAGGCGCTGCGCATGAATGCGCGGCTGATTCTGCTTCTTGCGAACCATATCGGCGACCGCGAGGTGCTTTCGGAGGCAATTGGTCATGCGCGCAGGGGCGGCGCGTAGCGGCGCCTCCGCTTTCGATTTGATCGACGCGTCAGACGGTTGCGCCGCGTTGCCGGGCCGTGGGGCCTGCCGGCGCCTTCTACTGTGCATGGGGTTGTTTTCGACGACATTGTTGGACGGGAGCCACGGCCGTCACCGCAAGCCGGATCAGCGCCGCCTGGCGGCCGGTGCCGGTCTTTTGCAGCAATTTTTGCAAATGCGTGCGCGCCGTCGACTCGGAAATGCCGAGTTCGGCAGCCGTTTCCCGCAACGTCATGCCCTCGGTGAGCAGCTCCAGCACGCGGCATTCGGCCGGCGAGACGTCGAAGCGCTTCGCGAACAGCTCGCGTGGAAACAGCGTGGCCTCGCCGAGCGGCTGCAGGAAGACGGCGACCGATGCCCGCGCGCAGGCGGCGCGGTCACCGCGGGCGGGCGGGCCCAGCGGCAGGACTGAGGCCACGAGGTCGCCGCCGTCCGTCCGCGCGATCGGCAGGACCGTTGCGGGCCGTCTGGCATCGCCCTTCGCGGCATCCGCGACGGCGCGCATGAGTTCGGCGGTTGCCCTGATATCGCGACAGGCGAGCGTGCCGCGGTCGCAGCGGATGGCATTGCTGACGCGGAGCAGCTCCTTGCCTGCCGCATTGGCGTGAACGATCCGCGATGCGCCGTCGACCAGGATCACGCCGATGCTGAGCAAATCGAGCGCTGCCGACAGCATGCCGGCCCGTTGCGCCTGGATGTCGACCAGCGCGGGCATCTCGAGGGCGAATTGCAGCCGCGGTTCTGCTATGTGGCTGCCCGTCAACTCGCGCAACCCAGCGTTCTGGTTCATGACCGGCTCCCTGTTCGAACGGTAGCGCAGGGCGCACTCGGAAGGCCTTAAGCGGCGCCGAAAAAATCCCGAAAATGAACTTCACTCATTCAAACGAATGAATACAGGCGTGCGCCGGCGCTTCAGGATGCGGCTTTCGAGAACGACACGTTCGGGGCTGTGATCTCCAGCACACCGGCGACCGCCGGTCCGCCCTTGTCACGACGGCGGGGATTTTTCTCCGTGCTGGGATCGCCCAACCCGCAACAACGGAGGCTGCGTGCGATCGGCGCGATTGCCGCGCTTCGCCCGACGATTTGCAAACATCTTTCAAGGGATCATCACCATGCCCCTGTCTTGCTTTCGTTCTTTACTGGCTGCGACCATCACGCTCATGTTCGCCCAAGAATTCGTCCAAGAGGCCTTCGCGCAACGCGATCCCGGCGTGCGCGGCGGCATCCAAAGCACCGCCGGCGGGCTGCAGGCCCAGGGGATCCGGATTCCGCAACCGCCGGTCATCAGCCCGAACGGCGATGTCGGCATCAGCGACAACGAGAAGCGCTCGTTCCAGGAAGGCATCTTGCGCGCCGGCCAACTCGAATCCACCTGCGACGAATGCGCGATGGTGACCGAGGGTACGCCGGTCTTCAGAAATCCGAGGAACGGATTGCGCGAGCTCGATCCAACCTTCCCCCAGTTCACCACCAACTCCAACGGGCTCGGCGCACGCCACAATGCCGACCAGTGTTTTGGCTGTCACTTCCAGCCGACGCTCGGCGGCTCCGGCGGATTCCTCGTACCCAACCCGATGGATCTTGCGCGGTTCGGGCCGGCCGGCGCGCGGCCGCCGGAGAACCCACAATTCGACCTGATCCCGCACCGCTTCGGCCGCAGGAACATCGTGCCGAGCTTCCAGCAGCAATACGGCCCGATGCGCGAGGTGCGCTTCATCTACAAGGTCGACGCCAATGGCGATTTCCTGCGCGACAGCAAGGGCGCGCTGATCCCGGACGGCGGTGTGCACCAGCTCTGGACCGTACGCGGCATGAGCAACGACACGACCATTCCGAACTGCTCGCTCGCCCAGCCGAATTTCGAGAAACAAGTGCAGCAGAACAACGTCGCGTTCCGCATTCCCCTGCAGATGACCGGCCTCGGCCTGATCGACTCGATCCAGGATCGCGAGATCCTTGCGCGGCATGCCGCAACCCAGAGCCAGCGCGCAGCGCTCGGCATCGCCGGCCGGCCCAATCGCAGCGGCAATGACGGGACCATCACCCGCTTCGGCTGGAAGGCGCAGAACAAGTCGCTGACGATGTTTGCGGGCGAGGCCTACAATGTCGAGATGGGCATCTCCAACGAGCTGTTCCCGACCGCGACGGAGGAAGACCCGAACTGCAACGGCTCCGGCAAGCCGGCGCCGAACGACGTGACGCGGATGGACTCCGACGACAAGGAGAACCAGTCGTTCTACAATCCCGTGCACATCCTGGCGGACTGGATGCAGTTCAGCCTGCTGATGCGTTTCACCGATGGTCCGCAGCCGGCGCCGAACCCGAGCCAGAGCGTGCTCCGCGGCAAGCAATTGTTCAGCGATATCGGGTGTGCGCTGTGCCACACGCCGACGATGCAGACCGCGCCGGCGATGAACAGCGCCGTGCTGCAGAACCGGCCGGTCAACCTCTACTCCGACCTGATGCTGCACGACATGGGCGCAGGGCTAGCCGACGGCGTCAGCCAGGGTCAAGCCGGTCCGCGCGAATTCCGCTCCACGCCGCTCTGGGGCGTCGGGCAGCGGCTGTTCTTCCTGCATGACGGCCGCACCGGCGATCTGCTCGAGGCGATCCGCGCGCATCGCTCAGACGGCTCCGAGGCCAACGCGGTGGTCAAGGCCTTCAACGATCTTCAGGTCGCCGACAAGCAGGCGATCCTGAACTTCTTGCGCTCGCTGTAACCAGATCGCCTGCCCGCTCACCTGCGGGCAGGCCTGCTCAACGCCCCCCATGCACACCCACAGCGTCGCACTCCTCAGCCTGACATTGGCCATCGCGCTCGGCGTGCGTGCGGAGGCGCGCGCCGCACCACGCGGCAATCCACTGTGGGTGATCCCGCTCGGCGCACTCTCCGAGACGAGTGAGCGTCCGATCTTCTCCGCGTCGCGGCGGCCGCCCGCGCCTTCGGTCGCAATCGCCACCGCACCGCCAGCGCCCGCGGAAGCGCCAAGGCCGCAAATCGCGGAGCGCCCGCCGCTGCAACTGGTCGGCACCATCTCCGGCGGCACGTTGCGTCTCGGGCTCTTCCTCGATGAGGCCACCCGCGAGCCGATGCGGCTTGCGGTCGGCGAAAGCCGCGACGGCTGGTTCTTGCGCGCCGTGAGCGCGACCGATGCACGCTTCGAAAGTGCCGAGCGAACGGTGACGCTGGCCCTGCGGGTTACGACCGAAGCACGCCCCGAGGGCGATGCGCGCCCCCCTGAAATGCCGGTCCCGACCACCCCATCCCGTCGGCGGCGGCGTTGACGGCGACGCCCGCCAGACCGGCGGCAAACCCACTGGTTGCGCCGCAAAGGCCACGCTAAACTTCGCCCATGACCGTGACCGATATTGCAAGCCGAACCTACAATCATAGCTGGCGCCTGGACCCGATCGTCCGCAGCCTGCTCGATACAGATTTCTACAAGCTTTTGATGTTACAGATGATTCGGGAATTCTACCCGGATCAGGACGTGACCTTTTCGGTCATCAACCGCTCCCGCCATGTACGGCTTGCCGAGATCATCGACGAGGGCGAGCTGCGCGCCCAGCTCGACCATGCCCGCACCATCCGTTTCACCAAGAAAGAGCTGATCTGGCTTGCCGGTAACACCTTCTACGGCAAGACCCACATGTTCTCGGCCGACTTCATCCGCTGGCTGGCCGAATTCCGGCTGCCCGAATACGAGCTCCGCAAGGTCGACGGCCAGTACGAATTGCATTTCCACGGACCCTGGACCCACACCACGATGTGGGAGATCCCGGCGCTCGCGATCCTCAACGAGCTGCGCTCGCGCGCGGCGATGAAGGGCCGCGGCCGGTTCGAGCTCGACGTGCTCTATGCCCGCGCCAAGGCCAAGCTCTGGACCAAGGTCGAGCGGCTGCGTACGCTTGATGGTCTGCGCCTCTCCGACTTCGGCACCCGCCGCCGCCACGGCTTTCTCTGGCAGCGCTGGTGCGTGGAAGCGGTGAAGGAAGGCCTGGGCCCGTCCTTCATCGGCACATCGAACGTGCTGCTCGCGATGGACAACGATCTCGAAGCGATCGGCACCAATGCGCATGAGCTGCCGATGGTGGCGGCCGCTCTCGCCAAGGACGACGAGGAGTTGCGCTGGGCGCCCTATCGCATCCTCGACCAGTGGCGCCAGACCTATGGCGGCAACCTCCTGATCGCGCTGCCCGACGCCTTCGGCACAAAGGCCTTCCTGCGCGATGCGCCTGAATGGGTTGCCGACTGGACCGGTTTTCGTCCCGACAGCGCGCCGCCGATCCAGGCCGGCGAAGAGATCATCGCCTGGTGGGAGAAGAAGGGCCGCAACCCCAGGGACAAGCTCTTGGTGTTCTCCGACGCGATGGATGTCGGCTCGATCGAGGACACCTATCACCACTTCGCCGGGCGCGTGCGCCTCTCCTTCGGCTGGGGCACCAACCTCACCAACGATTTCGTCGGCTGCCCGCCTGATACCTCGATCAATCTCGATCCGATCTCGCTGGTCTGCAAGGTGTCGTCGGTCGACGGCAAGCCCGCGGTGAAGCTGTCGGACAATCCCGAAAAGTCCACCGGTATGGCCTCGGAGATCGAGCGCTATCTGCGCGTCTTCGGCGATGCCGGCCGGGTGCGGCAAGCAGTTTTGGTGTAAGGCAATCGAGATTTGCGCTTCTAGTGCGCTTGCAACGACCTGAGACTCAACGACGTTGCGCAGGCGACGGATGCGACCTAGCAGCCGCCCGGTTCGATCACCCGCGCATGGATAATCGGAGCATTCAATGTCGACATATGTCTTGGTTCACGGCGCCTGGGGCGGCGCCCACGGTTTCCGGCATGTGCGGCGCCTGCTCCGCGCCGGAGGGCACGAGGTATCGTCGCCGTGTCTCACCGGTGTCGGCGAGCGTATCCATCTCTCCAGCCCGCAGGTCGGCCTCGGCACGCATATCCGCGACGTCGTCAACCACATCCTGTACGAGGATCTCGACAAGATCGTGCTGGTCGGATTCTCCTATGGCGGCTTCGTCGTCACCGGCGCGCTGGAGCATATCGCCGAGCGCGTGTCGCACCTCGTCTATCTCGATGCCTTCGTCCCCAATGGCGGTGAGAGCGTCTGGTCGCATCTCGGACGCGACGGGCGGCCCAAGATGGAGCTCGGCCAGGACTGGGTGGTGACCGGTCCGGTGCGCGAATTCGACAATCCCGAGGAAGCCGCCTGGATGGCCGCCCGGCGGACGACGCATCCGCAAGGCTGCTTCACGGAGCCCGTCTTCCTGGCACAGCCGCTGGAACAGTTTCCGTTCACCAGGACCTACATCAAGGCGACGGCCGCGCCGGAGAATGATATCGGCAACAACGCCTTCTGGCGGGCGGCGAAACGTGCGAAGGAGTCATCGGCCTGGCGCTATCACGAGGTCGCGACCAATCACATGGTTGCGAACAACCGGCCCGAGGAGCTCGCCAAGATCCTTATGGGTGTAGCCTAGCTTTCGCTTCGCCGCTCCTGCGCATAGCGCACGAGCGCTGCAAAACGGTAGATGCCATGGACGAACTTGCCATAGGGCATGGTGATGAACAGCGCGAACACGGCGCCGAGATGCAGCGCCAGCAGCGGACCCATGGCTGATGTCTCGCGCAGGAGCAGCAGCGCCAACCCGGTGACGCCGGTCAGGAACAGCATGGCGATGAAGCCGACGTCCATGCCGTAACTGTTGTCGTCGAGCAGTTCAGGCGCGCGCTGCGTCTTGGCCATAAAAAGGCCGATGGGGCCAATGAAGAGGCCGATGCCGCCGAGCGTGCCGAGCACGACCGGCAGGTCCCACCAGGGATAGGGCGCCTCACGCGCTAGCAGATAGTGATAGAGGGTCGCGACCGAGGTTGCGGCGAAGCACAGCAGGAAACCGTAGAAGGTCAGGTGGTGATAGAGCTTGCGCCGGTCGGTCGGCTTGTCGTCCTCGTTGTAGCAACCGACCCCGCCGCCATGGAGATAGCGCAGCTCGCCGGCATCGCGGACCGCCTGGAAGATCGAGCCGCCATCGGCGCGACCACCAATGGGCTCGCCGATGTCGCGCCAGAACGCGCGCACGCTCATGACCAGCGCGAGGATCGCGTAGAGGAAGGCGGCGGAAAACAGCCCTGCCATCGCATTGTGCGGCATCAATTTATAGAACGCGCCGGGACCGGTGTGGATGCCGAACAGCGCTGCGCGATCGTTGAAGGCGGCAAAGCCTAGGATGAAAGCGGCCATGCTGAGCGCGGCAACAATGCTGATGACGAGGCCGTTCTTCGCGAACGCGCCTGAGAGCGCCCGCGGCCAGGCATAGGCCGCGTAGGATTCCGCGCGCGCGACGGCGAGCGTCTTGGGAACGTTGACGTTGAATTCGTGCGGCGGCGAGAACTGGCAGTCGACATAGCAGGCGCCGCAGGAATGGCAGAGGTTTGCGAGGTAGTTGAGGTCGCCATCGGAGAACGCGCGGCGCATCTCCATGGCGGGAAACACCGCGCAGAGGCCTTCGCAGTAGCGGCAGGAATTGCAGACCGTCATCAGACGGTCGGTTTCCTCTAATATCCTAGTTCCGTGCATGCTTTGCCGCTTCCCGTCCCGCGATGCGCCCAAACACACTGCCGATGGTCATGCCCATGCCGGCGGCATAGCCCTTGCCGAGCACGTTGCCCGCCATGATCTCGCCGGCCGCGAACATATTGGCAGCTAGCTTGCCGTCCTTCATCAGCATGCGCGCCTCTTTGTTCACGCGTGTGCCGAGATAGGTGAAGGTGATGCCCGGCCGCACCGGATAGGCGAGGTATGGCGGCGTCTCGATGCGCCGCGCCCAATGCGTTTTCGGCGGCGTGATGCCTTCGGTCACGCAATCGTCGAGAATGGTGTGGTCGAAGGTGCCGGGGCGAACTGCGGCGTTGAAATCGGTGATGGTCTTTTCCAGCACGGCCGGGTCGAGCGTCAGCTTGCCGGCGAGCTCGGCGACCGTGGCGCCCGCGATCGGCGGGAACAACGTCGGCATGAAGGACGTGACCACGGTGGAGTCGAAGATGATGTAGGCGATCTGGTCGGGCTGTGCGGCGACCAGCCGACCCCAGATCGCATAGCGCTTCGGCCAGATGTCCTCGCCCTCGTCGTAGAAGCGTTGGGCGTGCTTGTTGACGACGATGCCGAACACGACCGAATCGTGTCGCGTGATGATGCCGCCATCGAACTTTGGCGCGCGGGCGTCGATCGCGACCGCATGGCACTGGGTGGGATCGCCGACCTCCTGCACACCCTTGTCGAGCAGCATCTTCAGGATCGCGCCCCGGTTATAGGGCGTGCCGCGGATCAGGAAATTGTCGGCGGCCTCGCCCCAATATTGCTTCAGCCATTCGATGTTGGCCTCGAAACCGCCGGCGGCGGCGACCAGCGAACTCGCGCGGATCTCGGTCGCACCCCCGATCGGCCGCTTGACGCGCGCGGCGAGGAACATGCCGTCCTCGATGACGAGGTCGGTGACTTCCGCATCGTATTCGATGTCGACGCCGAGCGTCTCAGCCGTGAGGTACAGCGCGTTCAGCATCGCGCGGCCGCCGCCGAGGAAGAAGGAGTTGGTGCGCCCGAGGCTCAGCGTGCCGCCGAGCGAGGGCTGCCAGCGCACGCCCTGCTCCACGACCCAGTTCAGGATGTCCTTGGACTCCCGGATCATGTGGCGGGCGAGCTCTTCATCGGTCTGCCCGCCGGTGACCAGCAGCAGATCCTTCCAGAACTCTTCCTCGGTATACGGCCCGGTCAGGATTTCGGTCGCCGCGTCATGGGCGCAGCGCATATTGCGGGTGTGGCGCGTATTGCCGCCGCGGTAGAACTTTGGCGCGCCTTCGAGCACGAGGACCGAGGCACCGCCGCGCCGCGCACTGATCGCCGCACACAGCGCCGCATTGCCGCCGCCGATCACCAGCACGTCGTATTTGCCGCTCATGACGCCTGCCCGATGCGACTGTCGATTCGAACCATTCCAGGTTTCCGCTCGCCGAAAGCAATTGCGTACATTTGTATACAAAGATATACATTGCGGCGCAAGCGTGGTCTTTGCATGGGCAGGATGCGCTTTGCCGCGAGAGACGACAATGGCACGACGACCGGCCAAGGGAGGCAGTACAACGGGTGGAACGGCGGGCGGTTCGATCGCGCGCGGCTCCGGCGTGGTGCTGGGCGAGGCCGTGTTCCGCTCGCTGTGCGAGGCGTTGCAGGGCGGCACCTATCGCGCCGGCGACCGGCTGCGCGAGGAAGAGGTCGCGCAGCGGCTGAAGGTGAGCCGAACGCCGGTTCGCGAAGCGCTGGGACGGCTGGCCGCGCGCGGCTTTGTCGAGCCGGCCGGCGGGCGCGGCGTCGTTGTTCGCAATCTCGACATTTCCGAGGTGCTCGAGCTCTACGCCATGCGCGAGATCATGGAGGGTGCCGCCGCCCGGCTTGCCGCGGAGCATGCTTCAAAGCCCGAGGTCGACGCGCTCTCGGATATCGAGCAGGCGTTCATGCAAGCCTCTGGCGACGCCGCGGAGATGGCACGACTCAACCGCGCATTCCACGAAGCAATCTGCCGCGCCGCACGCAATCGTTACCTCGACAACGCCTCGCGGGAACTGCAGGACTGGATCGCGCTGCTCGGCCCCACCACCTTCACCGTGACCGGCCGTCCCTCGACCAGCCACCGGGAGCATCAGGCCATCATCGACGCCATCGCGGCGCGCGACGGCGACAAGGCGGAACGGCTCGCGCGCGAGCACATCCGCGAGGCACTGCGCTGCCGGCTCAAGCTGTTGCAGAAGCAGTAGCGGTCAACCGGCCGAACGCGGCGGATCGATCAGTCTTGCGATGACAGGGAAATAGGCATCGCCCATGCCCTTCCCGATCGCCTCTTCGAAGATCTCGCGGATCAGTGAAGCGCCGCGCAAGTTCAGGCCGGCCTGTGCGCCAAGCGAAAGCGCGTAGGTAAGGTCCTTCAGCGCATATTCGGTCGAGAACGCGCGCAACGGAAACTCGTCCGGCAGAATCGCCTTCAGGCCGTGATTGCGCAGCGCAAAGCTGTCGGCCGACCCCTTCGACAGCGTCTCCAGCAGAAGTTTTGGCTCAACGCCGCTGTGTCTCGCGATAGCGACCGCCTCCGCGAGCGCATTGACGGTCTCGAACAGCACCATGTTGTTGAGGATCTTTGTCACCTGCCCCGCCCCCGTGCCGCCGCACAGCGTGACATCGGTAGCAAAATGCCGGATCAGCGGCGCGATGGCGGCGAATTGTTCAGGTGTGGCGCCGACCATCACGCTGAGCGTGCCGTCCTGCGCCGCCTGGCGGGTCCGCGCGATCGGCGCGTCGATCCAGAGCGCGCCTTTCTCGGCAAGGCGTCCGGCGAAGTCGCGGGTCATCGCGACATCTGACGTTCCGAGATCGATCACGGTCTGGCCGCTCCGGGCCGCCGGCAAGAGACCTTCAAAGACGGACAGCACGTGCTTTACGCTCGGCAGGCACAGGAAGATCGTTTCGCTGCCCTGCACCAACTCGGTCAGGGAGCCCGCAGGCGTCGCGCCTTCCGCCGCGATGCGCGCCAACGGCCCGGCGGCGAGATCGAAGGCCAAAACCTTGCGCCCACTCTTGCGAATGAGGTTGCGGCAGATCGGCTCACCCATGACTCCGAGACCGATAAACCCGATTGCGTCAGACATGCCGGATCTCCCCTGTGCATCTTCTTGTCGTTTGCGCTTTCTATACAGCCGCGCGGGGAGATCAATCACTGCGCGGCAGGCTGTCGTGCGCGAGGATCATGCTACAGTCTCCGGCAGGACATTCCGTCATGCGGGATTGCTCGTCAGTGCGCCACTCCTCCGCCCCGGCATTTTCAGCACGCCGAAAGGCGCCGTCGCGCAATGCGCGGTGGGCGGTCGTCGTCATCGCGGTCTTGTTCTGCACGAAATTGTTCGCGCATGCGACCACGACGGGGCTGATCCGCATCGACCTTGCCGGCGACCGGGTTTCCTACGCACTGGCGGTTGCGCTGCCCGAGATTCCCAACAGCTCGGCGCTGTTGCTGACCGCAGCCGCCAATGGCGATCAGGGTGCGGCCGCGACGGTGGCGGAGCAGGCCCGGCGCAGCGTCAGGATCGACCTCGGCGGCACGCCCTGCAAGGCCAGCGGCGTGCGTATCGCCGGCGGTGACGCGAATGACGCGCGAGGAAAAGTCGAGATCGACTTCACCTGCGGCGGCCAACACGGCCGTCTCACCGTCAGCGACGATTGGGGCACCTTCCTCGGCGAGCACTATCAGGCGCTCGCCAACATCCGCACCCCAGGCGGCGAGCGGCAGGTCGTGTTCGACGAGGCCTCGCGCGGCGAAAGCGTCGACATCAGCCGCCCGGTCGAGACCGGCTGGCTCGATTTCATCAAGCTCGGCATCGAGCACATCTTGACCGGCTACGATCATCTGCTGTTCCTGCTCGCGCTACTGGCGGGGGCGCGCGGCTTTCTCAGCGTGGTCAAGATCGTCACCGCGTTCACGCTCGCCCACAGCGTGACGCTGACGCTGGCGGCGCTGGGGCTCGTCACCATTCCCGGCCGCATCATCGAGCCGCTGATCGCAGCGACCATTATATGGGTGGCGCTGGAGAATTTGCTGTCGGCCGCGCCCGACCGCCGGCGCTGGATGTGGAGCTTTGGCTTTGGCCTGGTGCACGGGCTCGGATTCGCCGCCGCGCTCGGCGAGATCAATCTGAGCGGTGCAGCATTGGTCCGCGCACTGGTCGGCTTCAATGCCGGCGTCGAGATCGGGCAGCTCATCTTCGTCGTCGTCGCGCTGCCCGCCCTCGCGCTGCTGTCGCGCGGCCGGGGCGCCACGCTGACGCCCCGTGTCGCCTCGATCGCGGCGGCCGTGATGGGCACCTATTGGCTGATCGAGCGGGTGTTTGCCGGATGAGTCTTGCCGTCAGGCGAGCACGTCGGCCGCGACAGCCTTCAGCACATCTCGTACATCGGTCGGCTTGAGCCGCACCTGGAGGCCGCGCTGGCCGCCGTTGAGATAAACCTGGTCCTGCGCGAGCGCGCTCTGCTCGATCACCGTCTTGACGGGACGGCGCTGCCCGAACGGGCTGATGCCGCCGACCTTGAAGCCGGTGACGCGCTCGGCTTCCGCCGGCTTCAAGGTCGGCGG
>NZ_PPPT01000090.1 GCF_006483445.1 Bradyrhizobium guangdongense
GGTTACAACGTGAGATTGCCCTGACGTGTACGCATGAACCGCCCTCAGGGGTAGAGCATGTCTGGATCGGTGGGAAGGCCGACCGTCTCGGTTGCGGCGGGTTCCCTGAAGCTCTCGCGCATCCTGTGGATGGCGAAACCCGCCAGGGACGCGAACAGCGCGGCGCTGGCGACCCCGCCGGCAAGCGCGGCACCGTAGATGCCGAGCACGGGGATCAGCGCCACGTTCAGAACGGTCGATACCGCGGCGGAACTGAGATTGCAGATCAGGAGATATCTGTCCGACCGCGCCGCATAGAGCGCATAGGAGGGAACATCCGCCAGCATGCGCAGGAATATCCCCGGCAGCATGGCATAGAACACGCCGATGCTCGCCGCGTAGGTCGACAGCCCGAGCAGCGCGAGCATGGGCCCCATGACAAAGGCCGACAGGATCATCGTGGCGCAGACCAGCGCCAGCATCGACCAGAAGAACGAGCGCAGCGCCGTGCGATAGGCATCCCTGCCCGCCGCATGGCCCGCAATGACCTTCGGCAGGAACTGATGCGACACCGAGCTGCCCAGTGACAGCAGGCCGATCAGGATCGTCGAGTAGAACGTGTAGATGCCGAGCGCATCGCGGCCGACGAAGGCGTCGATGACGAAGCGATCGACATAGGAAATGACCAGCGCTCCCGCGGCCGTCAGCATGAAAGGACGCGCAATCCAGAGGCCCTCGCGGATATTCTTGAGGTCCGGCCGGTATTCCCCGAGCTCGCGCCACGGCAATTCGGAGAGCGAGAACGCAGAAAAGGCAATCGCCGCCACGCCACCGAGCGCCCACCAGACCATCACGGTTTCCAGCGTCCGCGTCGAGGGCGCCACGAACATCAAAACGGCGATTGCATACACCCAGATTCCGCCGCGCAGGAACACGCCGATATAGGCCCTCACCGGCCGCCAGGTGATAATCAGTATCCGCGTCGCCTCCAGCGAGACGTGTTCGGTGACGAGGATCAGGATGAACCACGGCGCGAGATGCGCCGGAAAGGAGCCCGCGGCGATCGCACCGGCGACCACGATGCCGACCGCCACGAGCGCCACTGTGCCAAGCACCATCTGGTCGGCAATGATGCGCGCGCGCCGCTCGGGCGTCGCCGGCACCAGTTCGCGCAAGGTGTAGGAATAGAACTCCAGACCGACCGCGAGCAGCGCGAAAGCCAGCGCCGCGGTCAAAAGGCCATATTGTCCCATTTCGGCGGGCGACAGCATGCGCGCCAGCAGCAGCGAGAGCAGGAAGCGGCTCGCCAGCGTTAGCGCGCGCAGGACCAAGGCCGCGACCGTGCCGGCAACCGCCGGGCGCGTCACGAGGTCAAGCAGACGAGATCGCATCGCGCTGTTCCATCACCGCCGGCCGTCGATATCGGTTGGCGCGTTTCCCACTGTAACGTCAGGCGGCGGTTCTGCAGGACTTAAGGAATTTCGGCAGGTGCGCGTTCAGCGAGCGCGCCAGCGGCTCGACCGAGGCGCGCTGCGCCGCGTTCTCCGGATCGAACTTGCGCCAGCCGAAATAGTCTCCCTCGACGCTGATCGACGCCAGATGACGCATGATCGCACGACGGGTGGTGTCGAGATCGTCGGGGGATTGCCACCGCGCCAGCCGCTCGGCGACATCGTCGACTTCGCCCGTGCTGCGGACGTGCAAAAAGTGCTGCTCGGTTGCGTAGTACGGCTCGGTCACGACCGAGCACAGCCCGGCGAGCGCCGCCTGGAAGCCGATCGTGCCGGTGAAGGTCACCGACACCGCGCACTTTCCGATCAGCAGATTGGCCGGCACGTCGTAGGGCACCAACACCACGAAGGGCAGCCTTGCTAGCCGCTCGAACAGCTCGCGCTGGCGGAAGCCGAACTGCAGCGGATGGTCCTTGACGAAGATGCGGTAGCCGGCGCGGCCGAGCACCTCGCAATAGCGCACTACGACGTCGTCATGCGACAGCATGCCCTGCGGCTCGAGCCAGTAATCCATCGAGGCTTCGGGGAAGAGCTGAAGCCCGAGGAACACGCGCTTCTCGCGCGGCACCTCGGCGAGCCGCTTCTCCCAGCCATGGTCGAGCAGGCCGAGCACGGCCACGTCGCGCATGCGCACCTTGTGCTTTAGTCGCTTCAGCGCGTCGAGGTAGTGGCAGTTGTAGCGATCGCGCTTGAGGAAGCGCCAGACGTTGAAGAAAGCGCCGCGCAGCGCGTAGTAGGCGAATATCCGCCAAAATCTGGCGAGCGAGAAGCGTCTAGCGTCGCGGACATAAACCGGCGCAAAATCTTCCCTGCAGAGCTGACCGACCGCCGTATCAATGTCCTCGTTGGACGGCTCGCGCAGCCAGACCGGCTTGCCGCGACGCATCAGCATGACCTGATCGGGGATGATCGAGATGGTGATCTCCAGGAAGTCGATACCGCGCCGCCGTGCGACGCGCTCCATCACGTCCATGACGTAGCGGTCGATGGTAAAGGTCATGACCAGATCTGGCCGAAGCCTGTCAAAGGCCTGCTCGATCGCCTGCATCATGCCGCCGATCATTTTGAGCGCAAGATCGCGATCGAGGCTCCTGAGCACACGGCAACGCAGGATAATGTCGGCGCAACCGTCCGCACCGAACCGGTCGAGCGCTGCGGCCGCCGCATTGCCCCGGTCGACAAAGCGATAGAAGTCGTCGACAAGCGAATAGTCGCCGTCGTCTCGCAGGTCGCTGAGCACGACCGCGTCGGCAAACTCCATGCGCGAGGCGAGGTACTTCCACCAGGCCGTCGTGCTGTGAAGGGTAAAGAAGACGATACGGGGCATCAGCTATGCTTCGCGCCCTCTGACGCCGCTGCCGCAAGAAAGGGACTGCTCGGCAGGTTGATGCAGCGCGTGTTCATGTCTTCGGCGACGGGAAGTTCGGCGCGCGGGCAGTCGCGGTACATCGGCAGCAGGTGCATCGGCGTCCACAGCGGCCTGGCCCGAATGCCGTGGCCGTGCAGCGCCTCAAGCAGGCGGTCACGCTCGCTGGCATATTCGCGGTCGAGCACCAGCGTGTTGAGCCAGTAATTGCTCTCGGACCCCTTGGGCTCGCGATAGATGCGCGCCCAGGGAAAATCGCTGAAGGCATCGAGATAGCGCGCGGCGAGCACGCGCTTGGCCGCGACCATGCCGGCCAGCCGCTCCATCTGCGCGCAGCCGAGCGCGGCGTTGATGTTGGGCAGGCGGTAATTATAGGCGACCTCGTCGTGCTCGAACGCCCAGGCATGCGCCTTCTTCGCCGTTGAGGTGAAGTGGCGGGCGTGGCGGGCATGCGCCTCGTCGTCGGTCACGATCATGCCGCCGCCACCGGTCGTGACGATCTTGTTGCCGTTAAAACTCAGCACCGCCGAGTGCCCGAAGGTGCCGCAGCCCTTGCCGTTCAGGGTCGAGCCGAGCGACTCGGTCGCGTCCTCCACGATCACCAGATCATAGCGCGCAGCGACCGCGCCGAGCGCGGCCATGTCGACCGGGTGTCCAAAGATATGCACGGGAACGACGGCGCGCAGCCGGCGGCCGGTGTGCTTGTTCATCCAGGCGCCGTTCTGCCGCACCGCAACTGCGTCCAGATGCGCCTCGAGCGCGCGCGGATCGAGCCCCAGCGTGTCCCAGGTCGAATCGACGAAGTGCGGCACGGCGCCGGCATGGCTGACGGCATTGGCGGTCGCAACGAAGGTGATCGAGGGCAGCAGTACCTCGTCATTCGCCTCCACGCCTTCCAGCACCAGGGCCGCATGCAGCGCGGCCGTGCCGTTGACGATCGCGACCGCGTGGCGCGAGCCGGTCGCCTCCGCCACCATCTCCTCGAAGCGGGTGACGTATTTGCCGGCCGACGATACCCAGTTGGTATCGATGCAGTCGAGCACCAGCTCGCGCTCGCGATCCCCGAAACGCGGCTCATGCAGCTCGACGGGGCGCTGAGCCGCGCCGAGCGCGACATCGACGGCGTCGAGCACCGGCTTGAGGTCAAGCATGGCGGGACGGTTCTGGCTCGCTTGCGCGGGGGACATGCTCATCTGGCTCACAGCGTGTAGGCATTGACGCGATAGCGGGCCAGGTTCTCCTGCTTGGTGAACCAGGCGATGGTCTGTTCGAGCCCCTTGCGCAGGCCGTCGACGCCGCCGAAGCGCGGCGACCAGCCCAAGAGCTCCTGCGCCTTGGCGTTGGAGGCCCAGAGACGCTCGACCTCGCTGCGCTCGGGGCGCACGCGCACATCGTCATGCTCGATCTCGATCTCGGAGTCCATCAGCTCGGCAATCAGCCGCGCGGTGTCGCCGATCGAGATCTCGAAGGCGCTGCCGATATTGATGACTTCACCGATGCCGGCCTTGGAATCGAGCGCCGCAAGGAAGCCGCCGACGGTGTCGGCGACATAGTTGAAGTCGCGCGTCGGATGGATGCTGCCGAGCTTGATCTTGCGCGCGCCCGCCGCAATCTGCGTGATGATGGTCGGGATCACCGCGCGCGCCGATTGCCGCGGCCCGTAGGTGTTGAAGGGGCGCACCACCGTCACCGGCGTGCCGAACGAGCGCTCGAACGACAGCGCGAGCTGATCGGCGCCGATCTTGGTCGCCGAGTAAGGCGACTGGCCCTGCAGCGGATGCTCCTCGGTGATCGGGACGAATTGCGCCGTGCCGTAGACTTCGCTGGTCGAGGTATGGATCACCTTCTCGACGCCGAGATCCCGCGCCGCCTGCAACACGTTGAGCGTGCCGCGGATGTTGGCTTCGACATAGGTGTCGGGCGAATGATAGGAGTACGGAATCGCGATCAGCGCGGCGAGATGCAGCACCGCGTCGCAGCCCTTCATGGCGGTGCGCACGCCGTTGGGGTCGCACACATTGCCGGCGAAGACGTCGAACTCCTTCCTGATGTCAGGCGGCGAGGAATCCAGCCAGCCATGCGCGCCCATGCTGTTGTAGTGCACGAAGGCGCGCACCGCGACGTTGCGCCGGACCAGCTCTTCCGCAAGGTGCGACCCGATGAAACCGCCCGCCCCCGTCACAAGTACCTTTGGCAAAAGTTTGGTTCCCCTCTGGCCGGGCCACCGGACCCGCCTGCCGACCTGATACGGCCGCTTCTAAACACTCCGGCCGCTGGAGGCCAGTTTTGAATGCGCTGCGGTCCCATCAATGGGCCGGGAACCGCGCCCACGAAAGACAACCGCGCGGGGGCGCACAAGTCTTTGAGAAGGATCAACAAATCTCGCGCGAGCGGGGAGCCCTGCCCGGCGCTATGCAAATTCGCGGAGGAGACGGATCACACTGTCCTGCTGCGCCGGCGTGATTTCGGCAAAAATCGGCAGCGACAGGATGGTGTTCTGATCCCGGTATGCATGCGGAAATTGCGCCGCGGTGTGACCGAATCGCGCATAGGCCTGAAGCAGCGGCAGGGCGGTCGGATAGTTGATCGCGGTCTGCACCCCATTGGCGTTGAGATGCGCCGCCAGCGCGTCGCGGCGCGGATGCCTGATGGTGTAGAGGTGATAGACGTGATCGCGGCCGGGCGCGACCTGCGGCACTGTCACACCCTCGATCTGGTTGAGGCCTGCATCATAGATCGCAGCCGCGCGCTGCCGGGCCTCGGTCCAGGCGGCCAGATGCGGAAGCTTTGCCGAGAGAATCGCGGCCTGCATGCCGTCGAGCCGGCTGTTGACGCCCTCGATCTCGTGACGGTGCTTCACGAGGCCGCCATGGCGCGCGAGCTTCGTCATGTGCTCGGCAAGGGCCGCGTCATTGGTGACAACGGCGCCGGCATCGCCCATCGCACCGAGATTCTTGCCCGGATAGAACGAATAGGTCGCAGCCGCGCCGAACGTTCCGACCATCCGGCCCTTGTAGCGCGCCAGATGCGCCTGCGCGCAATCCTCGATCACCCACAGACCGTGCTTGTTCGCGATCGCCATGATCGCGTCCATGTCGGCGGGCTGGCCGTAAAGATGCACCGGGATGATGCCGACCGTGCGAGGGCCGATCGCAGCTTCGATCGCCGCGGGATCGATGGTGAAGGTCGCCCCGTCGGTGTCGCAGAATTTCACCGTCGCGCCGGCATGGGTGATCATCGCCGAGGTCGATATCCAGGAATGCGCCGTCGTGATCACCTCATCGCCCGGCTTCACCTTCAGCGCGGCCATCGCGAGGTAGAGCGCGTCGGTGCCGTTGGCGCAGGAAACGCAATGCGTGACGGACGCAGCCTTGGCAAAATCGCGCTCGAACGCATCGACATAGGGACCGCGGATGAAGGCGTTGTCGCGGATGACGGCGGCAATCGCCGCGTCGATCTCGCCCTTGATGTTTTGATACTGGAGCTGGAGATCAGCGAAGGGTACCGCCATCAATCACTTCCGCAAGGTCAGGAGCCGCGCCGGATTGCCGGCATAGGTGCCGGCCACGGTGATGTCCTTCGTCACCACCGAACCCGCGCCGATCACGACGTCGTCGACGATCGTGACCGGCATGATCGTCGCATTGGAGCCCATCGACACCCGGTTGCCGACCCTGGTCTCGCGCCACAATTCCTTGCGCCCCCTGGCCGGTCCGCCGCTCGCAAAGGTGTCGTTGATGAACATCACGCCATGGCCGATGAAGCAGTCCTCGCCGATGCTGACGAGCTCGCAGACGAAGCTGTGCGATTGCACGCGCGTGCGCGCGCCGATGACGACATCCTTCTGGATCTCGGTGAACGGCCCGATGAAACAGTCATCGCCGATCGTGCAGCCATAGAGATTGCAGGGCTCGACGACCTTGACGCCGGCACCGAAACTGACGTCGCGAATCCCGATCTGGAGGCGCTCGGGGCCGCTCACGAGGCAATGCCCAGGCGGCTGCGGCGGGGCACGAAGTGGAGCGGCACCTCCTGCCCGGTCTCGATGGACTCGTAGAGCGCCGAGATCAGCTCCAGGCTCTTGCGGCCCTGCAATCCGTCCACCAGCGCAGCGCCGCGGTCGGCGAGGCACTCGACGACGTGCTGGTAATAGGCCTGATGGCCGAAACCATAGACGTTCGGCGGGTTGACCGAGAACTTCTCAATGACTTCCTTGTCCGACGGCAGCTCGTTGACGAACCGCCAGTGCCGAATCTGGTTCATGGCGAAGCCGCCGACTTCGACCGTTCCCTTCTCGCCGAGGATCGAGAGCGAGCCTTCGAGATCGACCGGCCGCACCGCCGTGGTGGCCTCGACGATCCCCAGCGCCCCGTTGCGAAACTTTAGCGTCGCGACCGCCGTGTCTTCGGTCTCGATCTTCACCAGCGCGGTAGCGCTGCGCGCATGGACGCTCACGACGTCGCCGAAGAACCATTCCAGCATGTCGATGTGATGGCTTGCCTGGTTCGTCAGCACCCCGCCGTCCTGGGCCCAGGTGCCGCGCCAGGCGTCCTGGTCGTAATAGGCCTGATCCCGGCACCAGCGCACGCGCACGGTTCCCAGCACGAGCTTGCCGAACCGGCCGGCATCGAGCGCCTCGCGCGCCTTGACGATCGGCACGTTGAAGCGGTTCTGCTTGACGACGAAGAGCTTTACGCCGGCCTCGTCGCAGGCGCGGATCATGTCGTCGGCGTCCTGCAGCCGCAGCGCCATCGGCTTTTCGACCACGACATGCTTGCCCGCCCGCGCACAGGCAATCGCATGCTGCGGATGCATCCCGCTCGGCGTCAACACGGCGACCGCGTCGATGTCGTCGCGCGCAAGCATGTCGTCGAGATCATAATGCGCGGCGACCTTGAACTTTGAGGCGATCGCATCCGCCCGCGCGCGCTCGGAATCGCAGACCGCGACAAGGCGCGCGCCCTCGATATGGTTGCCGCCCAGCAGGTCGGAATGACGCTTGGCGATGCGCCCGCACCCCAACAGGCCAAATCTGATAGAAGTAGCTCCCGGCATCCGATTTCCTGACCGATCAAAACGCCGGATACTACTACATCAAACAGGACGCGTGTAAAATGCGGGTGTTTGCGAAAAACGCACGACGCGGCGTCCCCTCGAAACAGATTGAAAGCACGCACAAATTGCGTTAGCCAGAGTGTTTGGGGACTGACTGACGGAAAAATGTCGCTCTACTACAAGCTCGATACGAAGCAGATCGCCATCCTAGCGTACGCTTGCAGTGCGACCTGCTGCTTGTCCCTCGCTTGCGTCTCACTCCTCTATCCCGAATTTCACATCAGGTATTTTTCCGGTGCATTGTGGCTCGCCACGGCGGTCACAGCGGTCTTTGCCTGCACGTCCTACCTGTTCGGCCTTGCCCGATTCAGTCTTGGATATGCCATCGGCTTCTACCTCTACGTCATGATCTTGGGCTACCTGTGGCTGAACTCTTTCTCAGACCTTCCCTACAATCATGCGGTGACTGGCCTCTCTGCGGCGGCCTCCGCCCTGTCATTTCTGCTACCCGCCTTGCTCATCAACGAACCCCTCCCTCGAGTGGTCCGCTTATCGGAGCGCACCGCGAGCCGGGGTCTGACGTTGATCCTCATCGTATCAATTGCGGTCATTCTGGTTGGCGCTTGGTACAATTTCAGGATGGTCGGCATCGACCGAATTTACGACTTTCGCGAAGCACTGGCGTTCCCGACGCCGGTGAGCTACCTCCTGGGCATTACATCGAACTCGCTGCTTCCGTTCGCATTTGCCTGCTTCGCGCTGCGAAATAATCTCTGGCGCGCGGGCCTGGTCATATTCCTCATCTTGCTCATTTATCCCATCACGCTCGCAAAGGCATCTCTGTTTGCTCCGATCTGGCTCGTTGGCCTGACCGTCGTTTCGAGGTTCATCGACGCCAGGTCCACCGTTGTGTTGTCGGTTTTCGCTCCGATCGTCCTCGGGCTCTTGATTTTTTTTCTCGTCCGCCAAGGCATGTTGCCTTACAGCACGATCACCTATTTTGGACTGATCAACTTCAGGTTGATCGCGATTCCCTCGGTCGCCATGGACTATTACAACTATTTTTTCTCGACCCACGAATCTACCTACTTTTGTCAGGTGCAATTCGTGAAGGCTCTCGTGTCCTGTCCCTACACGGAGCCGCTAAGCGTGGTGATCTACAAGTTCTTCGGTATTGGCGGCTATTTCAACGCGTCGCTGTTTGCGACGGAAGGAGTGGCCTCCGTCGGCACGCTGTTCGCACCATTTTCAGCGTTGGCCTGCGGCCTTGTCATTGCTGTCGGCAATCGCCTTTCGGCGGGATTGCCTGATCGGTTCATCCTGATTTCGAGCGCTATCATTGCCCAGACATTGATGAACGTTCCGCTTACAACAGTCATGCTTTCATACGGCGGAGGTCTTTTGTTCCTGCTGCTATACCTGACGCCTCGTGAAATGTTTCACCCCGGCCACGTTGATCAAGCTGATCTCAAGACATCAGTTGCGTAATCACTTAACGCGCTCATCGGAAAACGCTTGAGCTGCCCCCGCTTGGTGGGCGCGTCGTTGCGCCCGGTACGGATCGGGCGCGCGTGGGTCAAACACGCTATACGTGCGCCCGTTGGTGTTTGGATCGGTGTTGTCGCTGGTCGAGAAAAGCAACATTGTCCCGCTGTATCGCCAGTGCGAATAGCGCCCCTGCCCAATGACCATCACATCGCGATGCACGCTGTGCGCTGGCCCCAGCGGCTTTCCATCCTCATATAATTGCAAGGTCGATTGATCGAGGTTGTCTTTGTCATCCGGCTTGGCGCCGGGAATTGCAGGATGGACTATGAAACCATGCGTATGTTCATACTGAATAAACGGTCCAGACAGGATGTTCGCGTCAGTTCCCGGCCGCTGATTCAGAAAAAAAGCAACAGGAAGATAGATCATCAAGATCACGATCAGGAAGGCAGAAGCGCGCATCAGAACTCTTCCCGCGCAACCAGTCGAGCTGCCGTGTATGCGTATATCATCTTGCTCGATACAGCGAGCGACAAAGCACCGGTGCGACGACCGAAGAAGACGTCCCAGTCGGCTGCGGCGATTTTCGGATTTCCCATCTCGTCCGCAATGCGCCGAGCTTCCGGCTCGATGCGCGGATCAAATTCGTCAGGCACCTCGGCTTCCCGATAGAATGGCGTACTGCACAACCAAAACTAGAGATAGAATACACTTCCCGAAATACAATGCAACAGCGTCCGAACAGGCCTGCATGGATCTGTGATATAGTTCCAACAATTGACCTGTTGCGAGCAATGCGCCACATCGATGCGTGGAGCCACGGCGAATGGCGCCTGTACGGATAGGTTAGGTCGATGATGAAGGGTAATGCTTGACTGCTCGCAATGAAGACATGGAACACCCGATCGAGACTCATAGCCGTCATTACCGCTGCTCTCGGATATTTCGCGACGGCTTACTGGCTGACGATCTCGTACAGCGCTGACCCAAGGTTCACCGTAGGCCCCCCGGTTCCCGGCGAAAAGGTTCTGCTGTGGAAGCCGTTTTCGAGACAAGGCTCCCTACCCAGCTTTGCGTTCGGGACCGAACGCTACTCGATGTTTGATGATTTGGGCGATTCCGGAGACCATCCCTATCGCTCTCCAATCGAGCTCTACGAAGACGGAAAGCGGTTGGGTCCGGCTCATAGTAGCACGGCTGAAATTGCCGCACTCGGAGGCGGCCGGTTCGCGCATCTGAAACTGAACGGCAGCACCATCCTATTCTCGGCTAGCGACAATTCCGACCCCAACACGAACGGTAGGGCATATTGGATTGTAAGACCACCCGCCCCCGCCGAATCCGGTCAATCGACGACGCCCGCGGCGCCTGGCAGATGAACGACGTCTGCCGTCAACAGACGCGCGGAGCTTCTCACTTGAGCCTTCCTTGTGATCGGACAGATCGATGTCACCACTTCCACCCGGTTGCGAACCATTGTTGATCAGACCCGGGCTCATGACATAGACCTTGTCCATGCGAAAGGGATTAAACTAAGCCAGTGCGTGTCCTCATCCTCAACGCCGACTATCCGCGCTTTGTGGCGTGGCTGTATCAGCGCAATCCCGAGCTTGCCGGCGCGCCCTACGCTGCGCAAATGGCCGCACGAAATGCCAGCCTGTTCGGCGTCGCCGATTTCTACTCGCGCAACTTCGCAGCAGCCGGACATGTCGCTACCGACATTCACGTGAACAATCCCTGGATGCAGGCGGCATGGGCGCGCGAGCACGGTTTCGCCGTGGAGCAGCCGCCGGCGCCCGGCTCCGACGCCCCGCGGCAAGCGATTCCCAACTGGCTGCAGCGCGGAATCGCACCGTTCAAGCCCGTCCTCAGGCCGCTCGCACGCAAGGTCGGCTTGAGCCCGCGGCTCGATGCCGAGGCGGAAAAGATCCTGCTGGCGCAGATCGAGGAATTCCGGCCGGACCTGGTGCTCAACCAGGACGTCTTTCACGTCGATACGCGCCTTGCGCGACGGATCAAGGGCATCGGCCACCCGATTCTGATCGGCCAGGTCGGTATCGTTCCCTCGCGTGGCGAGGACTGGTCGGCCTATGATCTGATGATCTCGCAGCTCTTCCAGGTCGTTCGGACGTTCCGCAACGCGGGCGTCAGGTCCGAAGTGCTTCATCTGGCCTTCGAGCCCGACATCCTCGACGTGCTTCCGCCGGCGCCCGAGCGCAGCATCGACATCTCCTTCGTCGGCGCCGTGTCGGCCGATCACCAGCAGCGGGTCGCACAGCTCGAAGCGGTGGCACGGACTTACGATCTGAAACTCTACGGCAGCGGACTCCAGACCCTTCCCGCCTCCTCGCCGCTGCACCGCTGCTACCAAGGCGAGGTGTGGGGCGTCGAGATGTATCAGGTTCTCAGGGCATCGCGCGTGACGTTGAACTCGCACATCGACATGGCCGGTCGCGAAGCCGGCAACATGCGGCTGTTCGAGGCAACGGGGGTCGGCTCGTTTCTGCTGACCGATGCCAAGGACAACTTGCCCAGCCTGTTCGAGCCGGGGCGCGAAGTCGCCGTGTGGACATCGGTCGAAGACTGCTTGTCAGAGATCAAGGCCGCCCTCGACGATGAAGACCGGCGACAAGCCATCGCCCGGGCCGGTCAGGCCCGAACCATGGCGCAGCACACCTATCGTCAACGCGTGCAGACCCTTCTTCGGCTCGCCGCAGAACTGCCCGCACGCCGATGAAGCCAGGTTCGCTCGCCAGACGGCTCGCTGCTCGCATCATCCGGTCGATCCCGATTGTGCGGCGTCAATTCCTGACCTCGACCGACTACCGTGTGCTCAGCGGCCCCGACGAGGCCCGCAGAACCTCGACTACATCGAACGGATGGTTCGCCGCACGCACGGTGCAGCGCCAGGAACGCGCCTATCTGAATCTGATCGAAGCCATGAAGCGAGGCGCTCCCCGCCTCGATTTCGCGGTCGCCGCGGCCGCCGTCGAGGAGACCAAGCTTGCAACACCGACTGTGCTCGAGGTTGGCTGCGGCAGTGGCTACTATTCGGAGATCTTTGCCCGTTTGCTGCCCGGCAAACTCCGCTATTCCGGAGTGGACTATTCCGAGGCGATGATCGCGCGCGCACGTGCGCGATACCAGTCGGTCGCCTTCGAAGTCGCGGACGCAACTCAGCTGCCATATCCAAACGACAGCTTCGACATCGTCTTCAATGGCGTGTCCCTATTGCATATCCTCGCCTATCAAGACGCCATTCGCGAGGCAGCGCGCGTCGCCTCGCGCTTCTGCATCCTGCATACGGTGCCCGTTCACCAACATCGCACAACTTTTCTGACCAAGTACGCATATGGCGCGCCGGTCGTCGAAATCATCTTCGAGAAGAGGGAACTGATTGAACTTTGCGAAAACGCAGGGCTCACATTGGTACGTGAGTGGTCGTGTATTCCGTATGATCTGCGCGAGATCACCGGGCACCATTCGACAACCGAAACCTATTTGTTCTCCAAGCGAAGCGCGCCCACGGCGGCCCCCTGAACGGGCGCCGCAGGTCCGTTGGATCATTTCCAACAACGACGCTGCGGTTCGAATCTGTCGAATATCTTGAATACGCCGGCAACGAACTCGCGGCCAGTCCACTTCCTCGCGCGAGCCTTGCCGCGCTCGACGAGCTTGCCTCGCAACTCCGCATCGGACAGAACCTTGCGGACCGCATGCGCCAGGGACGCCGGGTCCGTTGGATCGAACAGGAGCGCCGCGTCTCCGAGCTGCTCCTCGGCCCCGAGATAGTTTGAAACGACGGCGGGGCATCCCAACGCGAACGCCTCAAGCGGCGGCAGGTTCTCCGGACCCGAAAAGGATGGATAGACCAGCGCGCGGGCGTGCTTGTACAGCCCAATGACGTCCTCGGTCGGCACGAAACCGAGAATGATAACCTTGTGCGAGACCCCGAGGTCGGCAGCGCAGCTTTCAACAAACGCCCGATTGCCCCTGTCGGATCCGACGAGAACGAGAGGCGGCGTATCGGGATCGGATTCGACGAGAATCTTGAGCGCCCGAAGCAGGTTCACATGGTTCTTGTGAGGCCAGAACTGAGCCGGATAGAAGAGGAACTCCTTCGGAAGGTTGGCCGGTGGCTCGCTTGCCTGCTCGGCTGCTCGCAGTGCAAAGCTGGGCGTTGGGTGCGGCAGGATGTCGACATGATCTTCCGGAACGCCGCAGTACCGGGCAACCTGATCCTTGCCGACCTTTGTCCCCACGATGATCGACGTCGCCCGCCGTAGATGTCTCGAAAAAAAGAGCTCCCGATGCTCCCACTGCCAGTTTCGGTTCATTTCCGGCAACCATGGATGCGTCAAGTACTGAAGATCCCACAGCGTCGTCACGTAGGGGATTTCGTAGGTATCGTGGTTCCCTCCGGCGAGCCAGACGAACTCTATCCCGAGAGCGTGCATCTGCTGCTCGAACCGGCTCGGCCTTCTCCAAAAATATCCAAATACGGGCAGATAGTGACGAAGCAGGGAAATACGCCGGTCCAGGATCCCGGGCTTGCAGCTCGCGACCAGCGCAACGTTCGGCGCCAATTGCTCTCCGCGCATTGCCTGCACGTAGTCTCCTGGCGCGAACAACGTGAAGCGATGCGAGCTCGTCGCTGCCTGCTCCAGGAACGCTGCCACCACGTCGTGTACGAACGTAAACCCGCCGCCAAGCTGCTTATCAATGTCGCCCAGGACGACGCCGACGTGCATTCAACTGCCTCAACTTCTGGCTTTGACGACGGCGTCGGCTACGTATTGAAGTTTTTCGTCGGACAAGCTCGGCGCGGACGGCAAGTAAAGGCCTCTCTCCCAAAGCCCGTCGGCAACGGGACATTTGTCGGACTGGAACCCGGGCATTTCCTTAAGGATGGGCTGTTGATTCATCGGACAGAAGAACGTCCGCGTCTCGATGCCGGCCTTGGCCAACCTGCCGGCCAGCTCGTCGCGCGTCAGCCCGAACTCGGGCTCGACGGTCAGCGCATACATCCAATAGACGTTTCGCGCCCAGTTCAGCTCGACCGGCAGGCGCAGGCCGGGCACCTTCCCGAGCAGGGCGTTATACGTGGCGGCCACCCGGCGCTTGTCGGCAATGATCTGCTCGATCTTCTCGAGCTGGGCCAGTCCCATCGCAGCCTGATAGCTCGTCATGCGGAAATTGTAGCCCGCCACTTCGTGACGGAATCGAGGCTTTGTAAAGCCGAGATTTCGAAGAAGGCGGAGGCGTTCGGCGAGCGCGTCGTCATTGGTCGTCACCATGCCCCCTTCGCCGGTGGTGATGACCTTGTTGGCATAGAAGCTGTAGCACGCCATATCGCCGAAGCTCCCGGTCATACGTCCTCTGACGGTGGCTCCGTGCGACTCGGCGCAATCCTCGATCACCACGAGATTGTGCCTCTTGGCGATCTCCATCAGCCTGTCCATGTCGACAGGATGTCCGAAGAGGTGAACCGGAATGATCGCCTTCGTCCTGGGCGTGATCAGCGCCTCGATCAGCTCGAGATCCAAATTCCAGGTGAGATTCTCGGAATCGACCGGCACGGGCATGCCGCCATTGTGATACACGCCGAGCGCGGTGGCGATGTTGGTGCTCGCGCTGACGAGCACCTCGTCCCCCTGCCCGACGCCTGCCGCATCGACCGCGAGATGCAGGGCGGTCGTTCCGCTGGTGACGGCAATGCCGTGCTTACAGCCGCAATACTCGGCAAAGCCCTTCTCGAACCGATCGAGATAGCTACCAAAGTTGCCGGAAATCTCTCCGCGCCGAAGCGCGTCCGTAACATAGGCGATTTCCTGGTCGCCGATGAGAGGTTCAAAGACGGGGATCATCGTTGCACACCAATCTCGACCTTGTCCCGGTCCGCACCCAGGAAGGGGCCCTGTTTGACACTAACACATTGCATATCCTCCAACACGCGCACCGAATGCGCGCCATGGACCAAGAGGATTGCGTCGCCCACCCGCAGCACGACCTCGTGAAAGCGAACCCCGCCGTCAGAAAAGAAATCGACCGCGACAACGCCCTTCTGGACAACGAACATCTGTTGCAGGTCGTCGATCTTGCGTTCGATCGTGGGGTGATAATGTGCGGGTTCGACGAAATCGTGCCCATGGGCGAGCAGCCCGAACTGGAACGATGAACCGGCCGGCGAAAAGAATACGCTCTTGTCTACCGTTGTGCCGGCGCGGATGATTTCGGCGTAGCGCTTGCCTTCGTGCTCGACTACTTCGAATTTCATTTCTCAACTCCGCATGCAGCGATCAATTCAGATCTCCGAGCCGAACCAGGGCATCGCGATCGACATCATAGACCTCCATGTCGCTTATTTCCTTTAATCGCGCGGCTCCCGACAGGAACGTGAGCCTGCCGGCCTCGTCTCTGGATTCCCGGAATTGAGACTCGACGTACCCTTCCGCCGCCGTTAACACCCGCTGGCCGTTGAGACAATCGCGGCGCACAAAGAACGCGTTGTTGCCCGCGCTGTTGGATCCCACGAACGCGTACCCCTTGCGTTCGCCAAGATGCACTAACGCGCCGAGCGAGGCGCCCCAATATAAATTGGAGCTGTGGGCACGCGACCGGACAAACGTCTTCTCATACGGTACGGTTACCGCGTGGCGCGGCCCAAACACGCTGTTGTATTCCGCCACCACGATCATGGGATTGACCACTTCGATCTTGTCCCAGACCCAGTAGTCGTTGCCATCGATATCGACACTGAGCAAACCGATCTCGCCGGAGAACCCATTATCCACGAAAATGCGGTTGATATTCTCGGCATCGACAAACGCATCGACGGCGACGAGATTGTGGCGCCAATAGATCGAGCTGTTCCGCACGCGGCGCACGTTGGACAGATCTCCATCGATGATGAGCCCGCGCCAATTATCGTTCAGCACCAGAAACCGCGTGTTCGCTTCGTCGTAGGACTCGACGCCAAATTCGATGAAGCTTCGGCATTGCGCCGGGATGCGGGCTTGCCTGATCAGATATTGGATGATGCCATCCTCACCAAACTGGGAGAAGACCTTGAACTCGGCTCGCCTGATGTCGTCAACAGTCCCCAGCGAAGCGAGCTGCAGGTTCAGAGTCTTGGCGGCAAGCAGCTTGGCATCCTGGATGTGCCCCGGTAGCGCAAGCAGCTCGCGCGCACGCGCCGTCAAACCCCGGAATCTGCGTACAAATCGTATCAAGACGGTGTCACCGCGGCCTCAGTCCAAACGATCGAGTTTGGTGATTAGCCCAAGGGAAAGAGGGTCGCAACCTGAAAGCGCCGCCAGAACATCGGCCGATCATAGCCTGCGGACGCCGTCGGGCACGCCGCCTACTGCCAATCCAGCTCTTCCAGACGCCCGTCGGTATTGGAGCAGCGCCAATAGGCCTCGACGCGCCCGTTGGCCAGCGAGGCCAGGGGATATCTCTGCTGTTTGACACGAACGTGCTTGAACTGTTGCCCAAGAAGGGCTCGCAGATCGTCGAGCGTGTCAAAGACCTGGAGATGATCCTGCCCTTCCGGCCCCAGGCTTTCCGAACCGCAGAAAACGCCGCCGGTTGCCAGCGCCGAGGAGATCTTCCGCAAGACCTCCATGGAACCGTCGCGGGTAAAGTGACCGATTGCGCCATCGAAGATGATGATGTCGTAGCTTGGCCGCGGGAACGCATCAATCACGGCATCGAGGCGACGATAGACGATGTTCGGCGCAGGATTGTGGCTGAGAGCATAGCCAATTGCGCTCTCTTCGATGTCGATGGCGTCGACATGAGCTGCCCTCGGCGCGTAAAAGCGCTTCGTCAGAGCTCCATCCCCGCACCCTATGTCAAGCACCGTGGCCCCGTCGCCGATGATCTCGGCGGACAGGAAGGCGCGCGTCAGCGAATACACGCCGGCTCCAAGGCTCCCGTCAAACAGCTCGAACAAGGCGCCCGCATGAATGCTGAAATGCGGCTCGCCATAGACCTGCCAGGCCCAGTGACGCCGGAACACGCTCTTATAGTAGAGCGACAAGGTAGACTTCGCGATCCGTTCGCGAAACGTCGATCCGAATAGCGCGATCTCTCCAGCATGCAGCCCGTTGCGGGCAACCGGGTTATTTCGAACCGCCCTTGCGATAGCGGATTTGGACGACTTGCCGATCTTCATCACAAATTGAACCTTGACACCAATTACGCCGTTGGCCTCGACATTGTAAACGAGTTGCAAACCCGCTGGAAGCTATCGATGCATCCTGGGCGACGTAGCTACCATCTCGGGCTACTGTGCATGGGGTTGTTTTCGACCTTTTGTCGTTCGCGGCTAATTCGGCACCGCCGCCAGCACCCGCCCGCGTACCCGCTCCATCAGAAGGGGGCTCGCCAGCACGGCCACGACGACGAGCCAGATCGCGCACTCCGCCAGGAAGCGTGGCACTCCCGTTCCCGGCACCACCGCGCGGATCGCCAGTCCAAGCCCCCACCCGCCGAGGATGATCGCGACCATCACCGCGATCAGCACCAGCATGTGACGAAGCGGATGGCCGAGCGTCTGACGCATGATCACCAGCGTCATGATTCCGACCTGGGTCAACAGGTCGCTCGCCACGATCGCGATGGCGGCCCCGAGGGGGCCGAGCCGGGGGATCAGCAGGGCCGACAGGATCAGGAACGCGATCAGCTGCAGCCCCTTGGTCCGGACCAGGAGATCGCCGCGATTGCTGTGATTGGCGAAGACAAAGGCCATCAGCGATGGCGCGACGACGGCCGAGCCGAGCAGCAGCGTCACGGTGAGTGCGGGATCGTTGGGAATGCTGCCATGCGTCCACAGCGCAAAGAAGTCCGACCAGAACGGCAACAGGCCGGCGACGATGAAGCTGGCCATGGCGGTGACGAACACCGAGCCATGAGCATAGAGCCCGCGCAGCCGCGCCTTGTCGCCGATCGCATGGTCATGGCCGAGCTCCGCACCGATCGGCAGCGTGATCTGGATGCAGAGGCCTCTCACGAAGCTCGCGATCACGCGGATCAGGCCCCATTGCGCCACAGCGACGCGATCGGCGACCATCGCGCTGACCAGCAGCATCGGCGCGTTGGCGAGCGCGAGCTCGGTGAGGTTGGCAATGGAGAAGGGAAAGGCCAGGCCCAACTGTCCGGCGCTCCAGCGCCAGGACGGGGACCGAGTGGAACGGCTGCGGCCGCGCTTCAGGAACGGCAATTGGCGTGGTGCGTCATAGGCGATCAGGAACAGCGCACAGAGGATCTGCGTCGAGACGTAGGCAATCGCGACCGCGAACAGGCTGCCGAACCACGCGATCGCGATCAGTTGCCCGGCCTGCCCAAGCAGGAGCGCGACATTTTGCGACCACGCGGCCCGGCCATATTTTCCGCGCGCGCGGTAGAGGCCAGAGACGAGATTGGCCGGCAGGATGAGCAGCGTGCCGACGGTGATCACGAGCATCGCGGCGTCGAAGGTCGGCATCGTGTGAAATCCGAGGATCGAAGCGGGCGGAAACAGCTCGATGCTGGCGACGAGCAGCACGCCGAGCACCACGACGATGCCCAGATAGATCCGCATCATGCGTGCATAAAAGCTCGCCGTCCGGCCGTCGCAATCGACGCAGGACTTGAAGGCGAGAAAGCGGTTGATGGAGCGAAGCTGGAGGCCGGCATCGGCCACGATGACGAGGCTGCCGGCGGCATAGAGCACGAGCCAGGCCGCGAGACGGTCGCTGCTCCAGAAATGCAGGAACGCAGGGATGAGGAGAAGCTGCTGCGTCAGCGCCAGCAGCATCTGCACGAGGTTTGCCGACCAGCCGTGAACGAGCCGATGAAGCCGGCCGCTGCCCCCTGCGCGCATCGGGCCCTCCGTCCTGCCTGGCGCGTCAACTTGCGTATCGGTCAAGCAGCATCCTTCCTGGCCAACGCGCGCACCGCGAACCGTCCCGATCGCCTGCGGGAGCGACGCGACAGTTCCGCCGGACTGTGCCCGATCGCCAGTTGATTCCCGCAGCGGAAAACGCCAAAACGCCACCCTGGATTCGAAACAGGGCGTCAACGCGCGTCTTAAGGCGGTTCAACGGCTTAGGCAATGGCATCAGAGTTCATCCCGTTCAACCGGCCCTACCCGACCGGCAAGGAGCACGGCTACATCCAGGATGCGCTGGACAGCCTGCACGTGTCCGGCGACGGCCGCTTCACCAAGCTTTGCCATGAGTGGATCGAGCGGCGCACCGGATGCGCAAAGGCGCTGCTGACGCACTCCTGCACCTCCGCCCTCGACATGGCCGCCATGCTGCTCGACCTCAGGGCCGGCGACGAGGTCATCCTGCCCTCCTTCACCTTCGTGTCGAGCGCGAATGCCTTCGTGCTGCGCGGGGTGGTGCCCGTCTTCGTCGACGTTCGCGAGGACACGCTCAACCTCGACGAACGGCAGATCGAGGCTGCGATCACTTCGCGCACGCGCGCGATCGCGCCAGTGCACTATGCCGGCGTCGGCTGCGAGATGGACGCGATCGTCGCGATTGCGAAGCGTCACAATCTGCGGATCGTCGAGGACGCCGCGCAGGCGATCATGGCAAGCTACAAGGGCTCGCCGCTCGGCGCCATCGGTGACCTCGGCAGCTTCAGCTTTCACGAGACCAAGAACATCATGTCGGGCGAAGGCGGCTGCCTGCTGGTGAACGACCCCGCGCTCGCGCAGCGCGCCGAGATCATGCGCGAGAAGGGCACCGATCGCAGCCGGTTCTTCCGCGGCGAAGTCGACAAATACACCTGGCAGGATATCGGCTCGTCCTATCTGCCGAGCGATCTCACCGCCGCCTTCCTGTGGGCACAGTTGGAAGAGGCCGAGCGCATCACGCGCGAACGGCTCGCGATCTGGAGCAGGTATCACGACCTGCTGGCGCCGATGGAGCAGCGCGGCCTGCTGCGCCGTCCGACCGTGCCCGCCCACTGCCGTCACAACGGCCATATCTACTACGTGCTGCTGCCCGCGGTGATCGACCGCGCCATGGTGCTGCGCAAGCTCCGGGACGAGAACATCCAGGCGGTCTTCCACTACGTGCCGCTGCATTCCTCACCCGCCGGGCTGCGCTTCGGGCGCACGCATGGCGATCTCAAGCTCACCACCTCGCTCTCGGAACGTCTCATCCGGCTGCCGATGTGGATGGGGTTGCGCGAGAGCGAGCAGGAGCGCATTTGCGACACGCTCGGGACGATCCTCGGGCGGTAAAACTAAAGCCCGTCGGACTCGCCGTTTTTGGGTGTGGACCGCGGCACGAAGGGCGCAAACGACTGATCACCCGCCGCTGGTGCCACCAGTTTTCCGCTCTCGAGGGGCGGCGCGCCGGCGACGCCCGGCACGCCCGGCGGCGATGGTGGCGGGGCCTCCGGCGCGTCGAGACGCTGGAGCGCGAGCACCTCGCTGCGATCCCCCTGCCTGAGGGTCACCTCCCGTGGCTGGACCGCACTCAGCGACCAGCCGGCCCGCGATTCGCCCTGGCGCAGCCGGATGACCTTCTGATCGGTTCGGTCGAGCAGGATCGCGATGGCGTCGCCCTCGCCCACCACGGCCCCGACCAGGACCAGCGGCGGCGGCGCGTCCGTCTGCTTGGGCGGCGTCGGCACACTGCTCTCCTCGACGGGCATGGTTGCCACCGCGCGAGGCGGCGGGCGGCGCGAGGCCGAGAAGATCGGACGCTCCTCGGTCGCGGTCAGGGCAGACAACGGCACCGACCAGAGCGGATTACCGCGCGGGACCGGCCTGCTCGCCGGCTGGGCGGCGGGTCTGGCAATGGGCCTCACGGCGCCGACGTCGATCGTCTCGCTCGGGCTGCGCGCGGCATCGTCCGGCAGGATATCGATCCGGGATGAGGTCGCGGCCATCGCTCCGGGGAGCACCCAGAGCATGGCCAATCCGATCAATCCCAGCCGTCCGGCCATCAAATTTCCCCGCTGGCCCGCCGCCACGCCGGCACACCGTCGCGATAAGACCCATAGCCTAGTTCTTGCCGCCCCGGCCATCAACCCGCGAGCCCGCCCACAGCCGGTTCCAGGCGGGCCAGGGGCCTTTCCGCATGCTGTTCCGCGTCGACCGTCGGGAACATGTTGCATGTCGGCCACCATGACTGAAATTGCAAACGAAACAGGCAGAATCACCCCGCAATGGGACGGCCGTTCATTGCCGCGGGCCGCGGTCGCATGGGAATATGACGCGTTCAGTCGGGTCGAACGTCGCCATTGTACGTCCCGATCTTTGCTTTGCTGATTTGAGAACCCTGATGGCCGGTCGGGCACGCACCTCCAAGGTAACTTCGAAGACACTCGGACACGGATCGCCGTCCGTTATCCGGCGCTCGCTGGCGACCTTGCTCGCGACGTCCGCCCTTGGCGCCGTCTTCGCCCAGCCCGCCTTCGCCGTCGACGGCACCTGGACCGGGGCGACCAGCACGGAATGGACCGACGGCACCAACTGGACGTCGACCCCGACGGTCCCGGACGGGACCGCGACGTTCACCAATACGGGGTCCACGACGGTCGACAGCAACGGCCTGGTCGGCATCGGCAGCATCGTCTTCACGGCCGCGCCCAATGCGCAGGCCTACACCATCAACATCAACGACATCTTCGTGGTGAACGGCACGGGCGTCGCCAACAATTCGACGAACCTGCAGACGGTCAACGTCTTCTCGACCATGGTGTTCTCGAACGCGAGCAGCGCCAACAGCGGCACCGGGGGCGTGATCTACAACGTCAACAGCGGAGCGATGGTCTTCAGCGACACCAGCACCGTTGGCGCCTCGAGCATCATCAACGGCGGCGATGTCGAGTTCAACAATTCGAGCAACGCGGGAACCGCCACGATCACCAACAACGTGGTGATGAATTTCAACGACACGAGCTCGGCAAGCTCCGCGGTCATCTCGAACGCCGCGACCGGCACGCTTTTCTTCAACAACTCGGCGACGGCTGCCACATCGGTGATTTCGAACGACGGCACGCTCACCTTCGCCGGCTCATCGACCGCCGGCAGCGCAACGATCACCACCAACAATGGCGGCACGACGAGCTTCACGGGGACGAGTTCCGGCGGCACCGCGACCTTCGTCACGCTCACCGGCGGCACGTTCGACATTTCGGGCCTGACCAGCGCCGGCTTGTCGGTCGGCTCGATCGCGGGCGCGGGCAGCTACGTGCTCGGCGCCAAGACGCTGACGACCGGCAGCAACAACACCAGCACCGTCGTCGACGGCGCGATCTCCGGCATCGGCGGCGGGCTGACGAAAGTCGGCACCGGCACGCTCGTGTTGACCGGCACCAACACCTATACGGGCGCGACGACCATCTCGGCCGGAACGCTGGCGATCAACGGCTTCGGCAGCATCGCAAGCTCCAGCCTCGTCACGGTGAACGCGACGCTCGACATTTCAGGCTCCGCCGTGGCGTTCAATGCCATCACGACGCTCGCCGGCGGTGCCAGCGGCATCGTCAACTTGGGCGCCAACGGCCTCGTGGTCACCAACGGCTCGACCGAGTTCGCGGGTGTGATCCAGGGCACCGGCGGGTTCGAGGTCTTCGGCGGCACGCAGACGCTGAGTGGTGTGAACACCTACAGCAACATCACGCAAATCGACGCGGGCGCCACGCTGGCGTTGAAGGGCAACGGCTCGATTGCGAGCTCGGCCGCTGCGACGTTCCTTGGCAGCAATGGCACGCTGGACATCTCGCAGACGACCTCCGGCACATCGATCCGCGGCCTGGGATCGCCCGCGGGAGATGGCATCGTCGCGCTCGGATCCAAGACGCTCACGATCACGTCCGGCAGCAGCTTCGGCGGCGTGATCCAGGATGGGGGCATCGCCGGCGGTACCGGTGGCCGTCTGGACATTGCCAACGGTGCCCTTCAAGCGCTTGTGGGCACCAACACCTATACCGGTACGACGACGATCGAGGCGGGTGGCGAGCTGGATCTCGGTTCGGTCGGCGCAAGCCACGGCAGCATTGCCACTTCGAGCAATGTCATTGCCAACGGCATCTTCGATATTTCGAATCTGACCAACGGCGGGACGTCGATCAAGGCGCTTTCAGGTGCTGCCTCCGGCACGATCAATCTCGGCGCCAACACGCTGACGATCACCAACGGCAACGGCACCTTTGCCGGCGTCATCGGCGATGGCGGCGCCGGCGGCGGTTTCGCGGTATCGGGCGGCACGCAAATTCTCTCCGGCGCCAACACCTATATCGGCGCCACCACGGTGAACGGCGGCAAGCTGGTGGTGGACGGCTCGATCGTGAGCGCAACCACTGTAAATGCCGGGGGCACGCTGGGTGGTACCGGCTTGGTCGGCACCACCGCGATCGCCGGCGGCACGCTTGCGCCGGGCAATGCGGCGAATCCCACCGGGCTGCTGACGGTGAACGGTCCCTTGAGCTTCACCGCGGCCTCGACCTACCTCGTCCAGGTGTCCGGCGCGAATGCGTCACGCACCAACGTGATCGGCGCCGCCGCGCTCGGCAATGCGACGGTGAGCGCGAACTTCTCGGGCACGCTGCAGAAGCAGTACACCATCCTCAACGCGACCGGCGGTTTTGCCGGCAGCACGTTCAACCCGACAGTCGTGTCGAACATGTCGGCGGTGTCGGCGACGCTCAGCCAGGACACCAACAACGTCTTCCTCAATATCAACGTCAATTTCACGCCGGCCAGCGGCGGCCTTACCGTCAATCAGCAGAACGTCGGCACCACGCTGACGAACTTCTTCAATTCGACCGGCAGCATTCCGGCGGCCTTTGCCGGCCTGACACCGGCGGGGCTGACGATCGCCTCGGGCGAGCTCGGCACCGGCATCATCCAGTCCGCGATCAACGCCGACGGCCAGTTCCTCAACCTGATGCTGGATCCCACCGTCGCCGGACGCACCGGCGGCTTCACCAAGCCTGGCAGTGTCTCGCAGTTCGCCGCCAGCGACGATGAAGCCGCCGCCTACGCCTCGATGCGGCCGGCGACCGCGCGCGAACGGGAAGCCTATGCGATGGCGACCAAGGCGCCGTTGCTGTCCGCAACCCCGGCCAATCGCTGGAGCGTCTGGGCGGCCGGCTATGGCGGCTCCGAGCAGGTCGGCGGCAATGCCGTGGTCGGCTCGCAGGATCTCAGCGCGCGGTTGTGGGGCGTCGCGGCCGGCGCCGACTACAAGGTCTCGCCCGACACCCTGCTCGGCTTCGCGCTCGGCGGCGGCGGCCTGAACTACTCGCTCGCCAACGCGATGGGCGCAGGCTCCGCCGACCTGTTCCAGGCCGGCGTCTACGGCCGGCACAGTTTCGGTCCCGCCTATATCGCGGCCGCGCTGGCCTATGGCTGGCACGACGTCACCACCAATCGTACCGTGGCGCTCGCCGGCGTCGACCAGCTCCAGGGCCGCTTCAAGGCCGACACGTTCTCGGCTCGCTTCGAGGGCGGCTATCGCTTCGCAACGCCGCTGGTCGGCATCACGCCCTATGCGGCCGCGCAAGTCACGAGCTTCAACCTGCCGAACTACACCGAGACCAGCCTCGCCGGCGGCGGTCTGTTTGCGCTGAACTATGCATCCCAGACCACGACCGATACCCGCTCCGAGCTCGGCTTCCGCACCGACAAATCCTACGCGGTGCAGAACGGCGTGCTGACGCTGCGCGGCCGCGCCGCCTGGGCGCACGACTACAATCCAAGCCGCGCCGTGACCGGCCTGTTCACGGCCCTGCCGGGCGCCGCCGCCTTCGTCGTCAACGGCGCCAGACCCGATGCCGATTCCGCACTCGTCAGCGGCAGTGCCGAAGTGAAGTGGTTGAGCGGCTTCTCGGTCGCCGCGACCTTCGACGGCGAATTCTCCGGCAACGTCACGACCTATTCCGGCAAGGGCGTGTTCAAATATAGCTGGTGAGCGGGCCCCGTCGGCCTACTTCCCCGCTTGCCACTGACCGGACACGCCGAGGATCACCCTGACGCGGCCCGTGGTCGTCTCGTTCTGGGCCGTGGTCTGCGGCACCTGGACGTCGAGCTGATCGACGAACAAAAACGGCATGCCGGCTTCGAGATCGTAGAGCAGTTTCTGGAGCGCGGGCTGCTCGAGCTCGCAACTGACGACGAGGCCGACAAAACCGTTCTTGCTCTGCGCGCCCGATACGTCGACCTGCGACGACTGCACCGAGCCGCCGACATTGCCGACCGCGGCCGCGACACGCTGCAACAAATTGGCGCCCGCAACCGTCACCGTCGGCCCTTCCAGGAACGGCGTGCCCGGATGTTCCGCCGACGACAGTCCCGCGCCGCCTGCGCCGGCCTTGCGGCCGCGCAACTGGTCGAGCAGATCGGAGGTTTGCGCCAGGGCCTGGCGGTGGGAGATGACGTCGGCGACCGAAAGCCCCGTCATCAGCAACAGGCCACCAACAACAGCAGCATAGAGCGTCACCGCGATCAGCGGCGAATGCGACAGCGTGCGCGTGATGGTGTCCTGCACGCTCATGGCACGTTCCTCGGCTCGATCTGCGCCTCGATATGGAAGCGCTCGCCGGGATCCGACGACGATCGCGTGGTCGGCGCATAGAAGGTCGCGCGCGTGAAGTGCTGGGACTGCTCGATCAGCGGGATCAGCGATGGCGCATCCCGGGTGATGCCGGCGATCTGGAGCTTGTTCGAGGCCAGATGCAGCTCGGTGACGTAAGTGTGGTCGGGCAGCACGCGGCTTAAGGATTCCAGCACGATCACGCTCGCCGGCGTCTCGTATTTGCGCCGCTCGAGCAACGCCAGCGGCGAACGCTCGCCGCCGTCGCTGCCGGCACGCAGCGCCGCGCGCCGCTGGGCGATCTGGCGTTCGAGCTCGCTCTCCTGCGTGCTCAGGCTGTCGGCCAGATAGGTCGCGAACACGGACGCCACGACCGCAGCTACGGCTGCAATACCGAGCACCAGTTGCAGCCTGCGGCTCAACCGGGCGGGATCGACCGCGCCGCGCGAGCGCTGCTCGAACACCTTGATCCGGCCGTTGCCGGGCGCGTCGGTGCAGATCGCGACCGCGGAAGGATGCAGGCCGGAAATGGCCTCGACATATCCCATCGCGAGCTTGCGGGGGGCGGCCGCAATCAGCGTTGTGATGCCGTCGCTGCCGCTCGCCGCCGGGGCGCTGCAGCCGAACACGGCCTCACCCGCACTCCACGGCGTCAGGCGATCGATCTGAGCACGCACGATGCCGTCGAGGAAGTCGGCCGCGCGCGACGGCAGCTCCAGCGGACGAAACAGGAAGCGCTGCGGCTGCAACACGATCTCGACACGGCTGCCCCGCACCACCTGTGCCAGATTGGTTGCAGAGAACTGCCCGTCGCGAAACGCGAGGTCGGTTACGCCATTCTCCGGCTTGCCGCCCTCCAGCGCGAATCCACCCTTCTCGTCCTCGATGAGGCGGACCGCCCGCGGCGACACCATCCGCTCCAGCCCGGCAACGATGGTGCCGGCCACCGTGCCGGTCCAGGCGTCGAGAATCGCACGAAGGGGTTGCAGCGAACTCATCTCACAGGGGCTTTCCGGCCGAGCCGTCAAAGGCGTTGTGCCACGACAATACACGATAGGGCTCATCGGTGCCGTCGAGAAGCAGGATCACGACCTCGGCCGAGCTCTGCCGGCGGGTCGGGGATTCCACGGCGATGCTCAGCCGATAGGACTTCGCAGCCTCCAGCGTCGCATTGTTGCTGCCGGCCAGGCTGACCAGCGATTGCGGACTGATCCGCGGATCGGCCCGCTCCTTCAGGAGCTGCTGTAGCGTTCCCGGCGTCATGCCCGGCATCGCCGCCACCACCTGCGGGGCGGCGTCCATCACGTTCACCGTCCGCATGTTGCTGAACACGGTGACAAAGGGCAGCATGCGCTCGACCACCGCAGGCGGAATGCCGCGGACGAGCCACAGTTCCTCGACATGGGGAAACGGTGCATGCCGCGGCAGATAGGCCGTGCCGATGGTGCGGTAATACGAATCCTCGGGGTCGTCCTGCCCGGCCTCGGTCGAGGCGCGCCACGCCAGGATGCGATCGGCATATCCGGGCGCCTCATTCGCTCCGACGCCGAGCGCCATCATCAGACCGGACAGCAAACCTTTTGGCGCGGCATTGAGATCGATCCGTGCCGCCTCCGAGCGGAACGTCACTGCGACCCGGCCCATGCCGATCCGCGCGTCGAACGTTCCGCTGGTCGGGCGCGCGGCGTCTCCCTTCCCCGTGAGCCGGTAGGCCGTCAACTCGATGGCGGCATTGACCAGCGCGTCGGTCTGGACGCGATCGGTATTCCCGGCGACGGTGACGGCGGTGTTGGTGACGTAAGCGAGGTAGATCAGCACGAGCGCCGCAAGTGCGGCCAGCATCCAGAGCACCGCGATGACGATGAAACCGCGCGCATCCTTGGCCGCGCCTGTTGTGCGCGCGCCCGTCAAAGCTGCTCCTCCTTCTTCTCCTGCTGCGGCTTCGTGCGCGCAGCCACGCATCCGCTAGGATTCTTGGCGCGTGCGCAATCGGCCGGCGCCGTGATGTGCAGCGTCGCGGCCGCGGAGACGGCGAGCACCTGTCCGGTGGCACCATCGCGCACCGTGACCCTGATGCGCTCCGGCAATTGCGCCTGACCGCGCCAGGTCGGCTGCCAGGCCTGATCCGCTCCCGCATACGAAAAACTGACACGGAACGGCGCGCGGATCAGTACGACCTGGTCGACGAAGCGAATCTGTCCGTCCGTCGGCATCGGCTGGAACGATGCGCGCTCGCGCACCAGGGCGAGCCCCTGCGCATCCGCCTTCTCGATCAGGCGGACGATTTCGAGCCCCGGCCGCGTGCTCGGACCGAGCGCGGTGCGCACGAAGGTCACCGCCAGTTCAGACCCCTCGAACAGCGGGTTTCTGGCGTCGCCATTCATCCTGACCTGCTCGGCCACCGCGAGATCGGCGACGATGCGGTCGAGGCCAGTCGCAAGGCGCTCGGCCCGCTGCACCCGCGCGATGCCGCGATTCCAGTTCGGCAGCCATTGCGCGGTGACGGTCGCGAGCGCGGCGAGGATGACCGTCATCAGCAGCGTCGCCAGCAGCACCTCCAGCAGCGTGAAGCCGGATTCGTCGGCGAGTGCGCGGCGCAGCCTGCTCATTGCACCAGCCTCGGCACGAGCTTCACCGTCGTGACCTGCAGCGATGCGCCGTCGGGGCGCTGCAGGCGCAGATTGACCGCCATCGGCACGAAGCGATCGGTGGCGGGATCGCCGCCCGGCACTTTCATCGGCGCGACCTCGATGCGCCAGCGGCTGCCGGCAAGCTCGCCGCTCTGCCGGCCGACCTTCAACAGACCGCGCGCCGGCAATTCGGCGAGCAGCGTCTCGGCCGTACCGGCCAACGCCAGATGCTGGTCGATCGCGCGTGTGCCCCTCACGGTCGCAGCGATCACCGAGCCGATCGTGCCGAGCACGGCGGCAATGATCGCGAGCGCGACCAGCGCCTCGATCAAGGTAAAGCCTGCCGTGCCTCTAGAGTAACTTCTGCGGGACAATCTCGACCACTCCGGTCAGCCAGTTCACGCGCACCTCATAGCCCATGCCGGGCCGCGCCAGCGCAATCACGCCGCCGCACGACATGCCCGACGGGAAGAAATCGATCGAGCGTCCAGCCGGACGATTGCCGCAGCGCGAGGCCAGCATCGCCTGCACGGTGACGTCGCCCGGCAAACGAATGATCCGTCCTGTCACACCGGAGCGGATCGCGCGCGCATCGGCATCGACCTCTGTCGTGACCGTGACCTGCCGGCGCAGCGCCGTGTTGCGATCGGCCTTGAGCAGCGCCGCGGTCTCCACCGCATAGCTCTCGAGCTTGGCACGCGTCGTCGAGCGCGGGATCGCCGGCAGGATGATCGCCGCAAGAAGGCCGATGATCGCGAGCACGCACAGGATCTCGATCAGCGCAAAGCCGCTGCTATCGTGACCCGCGCTAGCGCGTACCGCTGGCAATGTCGGCTGCCGTGCCACTGCCGCCTTCCTGACCGTCGGATCCCAGCGAGATGATGTCGTAAGGAGACCGCTCGCCCGGCGAGCGGTAGACATAGCCATGGCCCCAGGGATCGTTGGGCACCATGCCGCCACGTAGATAAGGACCGTTCCAGCCGGGCAGATTGTTGCCGCGGGTCAGCGCGGCCAGGCCCTCATTGGTGGTCGGATAGCGTCCGATGTCGAGATAATAGAGGTCGAGGGCGCTCGAAAAACTCTCGATCTGGATCTTTGCGGCCTTCGCCTTGGACTCGCCGAGATAGTTGAGCACGCGCGGGCCGACCAGCGCCATGATCAGGCCGATGATGGTAATGACGACGAGGATCTCGACCAGGGTGAATCCGGACTCGCCGTTGCGGCGACGCCGGCGGCTTCGGGTGACTGCGACAATCTTCCTGGTCAATTCAAAAACCTCCGTACCCGGCCTAACCGACAATCTGGCTGACCGACATCAGCGCCGTCATGACGGAGACGATCAAGCCGCCGACGACAATGGAAATGACGATGATCGCGGCGGGCCCCGCGATCCCGACCGCACGATCGAGCGTGCGCTGCAATTTGGCTTCGTAGAAATCGGCGACGCGCCCCGAGAGCATCGGCAATTGCCCGGTCTCGTCGCCGAGGCGGAGCATGCGCACGGCCATCGCCGGCAGCGCCTCGGTCTCGGCGAGCGCATCCGACAATTTTGTGCCGTGGCGGACGCGGTCGGCCGCATCGCTCCAGACCGCCGACGGACCGGCCGTCGCCATCATGTCGACCAGGATACGGAGCGTCGTTGTCAGATTGACGCCGCTGCCGAGCAACACGCCGAGATTCCGGCAGAACAAGGCTGTTCGATAGGACGTCATCATGTTCCTGATCGCGGGCAGCCGCGTGATCGCGTTGGCAATGCCGCGGCGGACGCGCTCCTGCCGCAGCAACAGCCAGCCGAGCGCGATGCTGGCGGCGAGGACCGCGAGCACCGCATCGGAGTTGTTGCGCAGAAAGGTCGAAAGGTTCAGGAACATCAGCACGGTCGGGTCGACCTTGGCACCAAAGTCCTGCAGCACGCTTGCAAATTGCGGCAGCACGAATGTGAGGAAGAACAGCAGCACGCAAGCTGCCGCGCCCAGCACGAAGATCGGATAGCGGATCGCATCGCCAAGCCTGCGTTTGAGCGCTTCGGTTCGCGCCCGCTCGGATGCCAGCACCTCCAGCACCTGATCCAGCGAGCCCGAGGCTTCGCCGACCCGCACCAGCGCGACATACATCGGCGGGAACAGGCCCTCGTGCCGCGCCAGCGCCTCGGCAAAACTCTCGCCGGAGACGACGCGCGAGCGGATATCGGCGACAACAGGCCGCAGGCGCCCGAAATCGCGATCGGCGGCGAGCAGCTCCAGCCCGTCATTAATGCGGGCGCCGGCCCGCAGCAGCAGCGCGAGATCGCGTGTGAAGATGGTGACGTCTTCGGGCTTCGGCTTGTTGAACAGGCTGAGCACGCTGCGCCCGCCACCGCCCTCCTCGAGCGTGACGTTGTCGACCAGCACCAGGCCGAGCCGCTCGATCCGCTGCGCCACATCGCTCGCGGCCGGCGCGGCGATGGCGCCGGAGACCAGTTCGCCGTTGGCGTTGAGCGCGCGGTAACGAAAGTTCGGCATCGGATCAGCGGACCGTCGTGACGCGGAAGACTTCGGGCAGGGTCGTGAGCCCCGCGCGACACTTTGCGACCGCATCCTCCAGCATCGTGGTCATGCCGGCCTGCATCGCGGCGGCGTCGATCGAGTGGGAATCCGTCTGCGGCCCGATCAGGTGGCGCACCTGGTCGGACATTTCGAGGATCTCGAACACGCCGTTGCGGCCGCGATAGCCGGTGCCGCCGCAGCGCTCGCAGCCGCCCGCCTCGTGCACGACCTCGCCCGCCCTGAAGCCGATCACCTCGAAGCGCGGATCCTTGGCGATGTCGGTCGCGGTGAGCGTATGCGCCACCTTGCAGCGGTCGCAGAGCATGCGCACCAGCCGCTGCGCGACGACTGCGCGCAGCGTGGACTTGAGCAGGAAGCCTTCGATGCCGAGGTCGATCAGCCGCGGCACGGCCGCCGCCGCGGTCTCGGTATGCAGCGTCGTCAGCACGAGATGGCCGGTCAGCGCGGCGTGGATCGCGATATGGGCGGTCTCGGCGTCGCGGATCTCGCCGACCATGATGACGTCGGGATCCTGGCGCACGAAGGCGCGCATCGCCGACGCAAACGTCAGCCCGATCGACGGCTTGACCTGCGACTGGTTGATGCCGGGAATTTCGTATTCGACGGGATCCTCGATGGTGAGGATCTTTCGCGTCGGCTCGTTGAGGATCGACAGCATGGTCGCAAGCGTCGTGGTCTTGCCGCTGCCGGTCGGCCCCGTCACCACGATCATGCCATGCGGCATTGCGAGCAGCCGCGTCATGATGGATTCGTCGCGCGCACCGAGCCCGAGCTTGCTCATCTCCAGCAGCCCGCGGTCGCGCGGCAGCAGGCGGATGACGGCGCTCTCGCCATATTGCGTCGGCATGGTCGCGACGCGGACGTCGAGCTCGGAGCGTCCGACGCGCACGCGGGCGGCGCCGTCCTGCGGCAGTCTTCGTTCGGCGATGTTCAGCCCTGCGAGAATCTTGATGCGCGAGATCAGCGCCTGCGGCGGAATGCCCTGCGGCGACGGCAACGCGCGCAACAGGCCATCCACCCGCATGCGCACCACGAGCCCGGTGCGGAACGGCTCGACGTGAATGTCGCTGGCGCGCAGCTCGACGGCACGCTCCAGCAAATCGTTGAGCGCGCGCACCACGGGCGCGCCGCTGGCGAGATCGCGCAGGCTCTCGATGTCGTCGTCGGATTGCTGCGCCGACCCTTTCGCCGATCCCTTGGCGCCGTCGTCCGCGCCGCTGTCGTCAGCAGCGCGCTGATCCAGCACCGTGGTGATGTCCTCGAACGAGGCCACGACGACCTCGACCGCCGTGCCGAATACGATCTCGGCAGCCCGCACCGCCGCCGTATCGGAGGGATCGGCGATCGCCAGCCGGTAGCCGCCATTCGGCGCCCGGAACGGGAAGATGGTGGATTCACGCAGGAAGCGGCGCGAAAAGCCGTCCAGGCACGGCGTGGTTGCAAGAAGCTGTGGAAGGCCGAGGCGCGCCAGGCCAAAATAATCGGCGACTTCGTCGGCAAAATCGGCAGCCGACAGGTCCGTCGCCTCCCAGAACTCGCGCAAGGGCCGCGTCAGCGCCGGATTGGCCGACGCCTCGACCCGGGCGCGAGCCCGCGGCGGCAGTGAATATTTCTCCAGAAGATGCTGCCGGAAGCTATCTGCGGAAAGGTCTCGCATCGCATTCACAGCGCTTACCTTGTTACTAGAAAGCAACAGCTCCCGCGCGTGACGGAAGGCCTTTACCCTTGACTTATTTACTAGCAAAAACATAATCGTGGCGCAAATTATTGCGCGTCCGGACCATGAGGGATCGGATGCAAATTCCAGTCACTCTTGCTGTTGGTAGGCGTATTTTGTTCAAAGTGGTCCAGCCGCTTTCGCGCCTGCGCACAGCGTTGCCTGGAACGTTCCTGCTATTGTCCAGTGCTTTCCTGTTGACGGCGTGCATTGTCACGGCCGACCGCAACATCGAAGCCGACGCCCGGGACCCGCGCGCGCGGGACCTCACCGACAAGATCCAGTCGCTCGACCTCCAGCCCCGGCAACCCTTGGATGCAGGATCGGGTGGCATTGCCCAGCCCAAATCGTCGCGGCCGGCGATCTATCTCGCCGACGGCACAACGCCGCAGGGCGCTGCACTTGCGGACCGCGAAGACGGTGGCAGCGGCTACGACCTCAATTTCGAGAACGCGCCCGTCGCGACGGTGGCAAAGGTCATCCTCGGTGACGTATTGAACCTCGGTTACACGATCGATCCCCGCGTCCAGGGTACCGTGACGCTGGCCTCGGTGCGGCCGGTTCCGAAAGCCGATGCGCTCTATGTGCTGGAGAACGCGCTGCGCATGTCCGGCGTGGCGCTGATCCGCGACCGCGGCAACAGCTACCGCCTGATCCCGGCGCCGGAGGCCGGCCCCGGCGGCATCGACCGCTCCGCCACCGCCGAAGCAGGCCAGGGCATCAGCGTGGTGCCGCTGCGCTACGTCTCGGCGCAAAACATCTTCAAGCTGCTCGACGCATTCGGCGTCAAGGCCGGCACCATGCGCCCCGACAATGCCCGCAACACGCTGATCGTCACCGGCAGCGGCACCGATCGCGCCGCCGCCATCGACACCATCCTGTCCTTCGACGCCGACTGGATGCGCGGCCAGTCGGTCGGCATCTTCCCGGTGCGCAATTCCTCACCCGAGCCGCTCATTTCCGAGATGGAAAAGATCATGGACTCCGGTGAAGGCGGCATGAGCCAGAGCGTGGTCAAGTTCCAGACGATTGCCCGGCTCAACTCCATCCTCGTGGTCAGCCAGAAGCCCGAATATCTCAAGCGCGCGCAGACCTGGATCGCGCGGCTCGACCGCTCCGACACCGAAGGTGTGAACCTGAAGTCCTATCCGCTGCGCTACGGCAACTCGAAAGTCGTCGTGTCGTTGCTCAACGACATGCTGCTGAGCCAGAGCAGCACGAGCTCGTCCACGCTCGACAGCGCACAGAGCCAGCTTGCGCCGGGCTCGGGCATCTCGACCACCAGCTCGGGCACCAATCCCGTGGCTGCGCTGAGTGCCTTGCCGACGGCGGGCGCGGGCGCGTCGACGCCGGTGACCGGCCCGCCCGGCTCGCAATTGAATACCCGCGCGGCGCCCGCGGCGGCCACGCCCCAGGGCCAGGACACCACGCTCGGCGGCGCGCAGGGCGGCGGCACCAGATCCGGCGGCAACGGCATCCTGCAGAACGTGCGGATCACAGCCGACGTCACCAACAACGCGGTGCTGGTCTATGCCAACATGGAATCGCAACGCATCATCGAGCAGACGATCCGGCAGATCGACCGCCCGCAGCGCCAGATCGCGATCGAGGCGACCATCGCCGAGGTGACGCTGAACGACCAGTTGAACTACGGCGTGCAATTCTTCCTCGCCAGCAAGAAGGGCTCGATCTCCAACACCATTTCCGGCGTCAGCAATTCGTCGACGATCGGCAGCAACGTCGACGGGCAGGACAACGCCGTCAACGCCGCCGCCGGCGCGCTGCTTGGACGCGTGCTGCCCGGCTTCAATTTCCTGATCGGGGCGGAAAATTCGCCACGGGTCGTGCTCGATGCGCTGCATAACGTCACCAACGTCAAGGTGCTGTCGAACCCGTCGCTGGTCGTCTTGGATAACCAGCCGGCGACGTTGCAGGTCGGCGACCAGGTGCCGTTCTCGACGGGCACCGCGACGGTGCTGACCGCCAACAACACCGTCGTCAACACCATCGACTACAAGAACACCGGCATCATCCTGCGCGTGCTGCCGCGCGCCAATGCCAACGGGAACGTCGTGCTCGACATCGAGCAGGAGATCTCGAGCGTGGCAGCGGGCAGCGCCGGCTCGCTGACGCCGACGATCTCGCAGCGCCGGGTCAAGAGCTCGATCGCGGTGACCAGCGGCCAGACCGTGCTGCTCGCCGGCCTGATCAGCGAGACCGAGAACAAGCAGCGCCAGGGCCTGCCGATCCTCGATTCCATTCCGGGCGTCGGCGACGCCTTCTCGCACCAGGGCACGGGGCGCAGCCGTACCGAGCTGATCCTCTTCATCCGTCCGACCGTCATGCGCGACGGCGTCGATGCGCATGTCATCGCCGAGGAGATGCGCAGCAAGATGAACGGCCGCCTGGTCGGCACCAGCAATCCCGTGGTCGTCGTGCCCAAGGCGACGCGCTGACGGACGTGACCGACGAGCAGGCCGCCTTGGCGCAACGCCTGGCGCAAGGCCTCGCGCCTGTCCTCAGCCTCGTCCTGTGTGCCGGTGTTGCCGCCAGCCTGTTCGCCGCCCCCGGCGTAGAGGGCCTTCTGGGCGCGTTTCTGGCGGCCCTGATGCTGGCCATCGCCACGACCGATGCGCGCAGCTATCGCATCCCGAACGAGCTCACTGCCGCGGCCTTTGCCCTCGCCTTGCTCCGGGCCTTGGCGATCGGCCCGGAACCGGGTGCGGAGGCCGTGCTCTGGACGGCGTTACGGGCTCTTGCCGTGGCCCTGCCGTTGCTCGCCCTGATGATGCTCTACCGGCGCTGGCGCGGCCGTGACGGGCTCGGGCTCGGCGATATCAAGCTCGCGGCGGTCGCCGGCGCCTGGCTCGATCTCGTGACCGTGGCGGTCGTGATCGAACTGGCGGCGCTGGCGGCGATATCAGCCTATGTTCTCAATGCTGCACTGCAAAGAAAGCCACTCAGCGCGACCGCCTTTTTACCCTTCGGCCTGTTCCTGGCGCCGGCGATCTGGCTCGGCTGGCTGGGCGAGAACATGGCCGCAGGCTGGGTCGTCGACTGGCTTTCACTCTGGTTCCATTAATGCTCGCGGCTCGGCGCCCATTGCAGGGCCCGCAGGCGCGCTTCGGCGAGTTCGGCGCGCGTCATCTTGGTGGTGACGGCATCGCGGATCCTGGCCCGCGCCTCGCGCGCCCGCGGCGGCGCCCCCGCGGTCGCCAGATTGAGCCATTTGGAGGCTTCGATGATGTCGCGCGGCACGCCCTGCCCGCGATCATAGAGCAGCCCCAGCGAATATTGCGCGAGGCTGTCGCCCTGCTCCGCCGCGCGCCGGTACCACATCGCGGCTTCGGTATAATTCTGCGGCACGCCGCGACCGGTCTCGAACATGAAGCCCAAATGCGACTGCGCGGTCGCATTGCCCCGCTCGGCCAGCGGGATGAAAACGCGCGAGGCCGTCACATAATCCTGGCGCTTGAAGGCGGCGACACCCTGACTGAGGGATTGCGCGAAGGCCTGCCCGCCCGAGAGCAGGAAGAGCGCGACGAGTGCCGCAACGACATAGCCCCTCGAGTGGCTACACGATTCTTGCTTGGACGCGCCTTCTTGACGCGAACCGATACCCACCTCGCTTGAAAACGCCCTGGACGCCAACAAGACCCCGCTCCGCGCGATCGGCCGCTATCCGTGCCGATCCCTGTTCATTCCCGATGGCCCGCACGGTAGTCGCGGCGCGCGGGAAAATCCATAGCGCGGCAAAGGCAAAGCCCCGGGGTGATTGCGCCCCCGGGGCTTTCGTTCCTTGCTCGTTTCGTCGCGCTACCGCTTGCGGCGACGGGAGCGCTGTCAGGTCACTGCTGGCCGTGATCGGTCGAAGCCGCACCGACCGTCGGGGCCGTACCGGCCGCAGTGTTGCCGAAGATGCGGTTGTTGCCGAACGAGGTAGTCGCGCCGGTGATCCCGGTATTGTTGAAGGAGATGTTGGTGTTCGAGATCGTCATCGTGCCGCTGTTCTGCAGGCCGGTCGCATTCTGTGACACCGTCGTGTCGTCAACCCCGATCTGACCGCCGGAATCCGACTCGATGCCGGCGGATGTGTTGCCGGACATGACCGAGCGGCTGATGCTGACGCGGTTGCCGGTTCCGACCGCCACGCCAAAACCGTTGTTGATCGAGTGGGTGTTCTCGATCGAGGCGTTGTTGGTGGCCGCTCCGGCGACGCCGATGCCGGCGCCGCTGTTGTTCCGGATCACGGAGTTGCGGATGAACAGCTTGCCGCCGGTGCTTCGTGTATCCGAGATGCCCTGCAGCGAGAAGTCGCTGATGACTGTGTCCTCCACCATCACGACGGCGGCCTGCAGGATGCTGATTCCACGCAGACCCGTGCGCGTGCCGACCGCTCCGGAAGCACCGGTGCCGTTGATGCTGAGGCCGCGCAGCCGCACCACGCGGAACGGGTCGTTGGCGTTCACGGCGATGTTGATGATGATGCCATTGGTGCCGCTGGCAAGGACGGAGCCTAGCGTACCGAGGCAGTCGATGGTGATGGATTTGGTGATGGTCACGGCGCCGTAGCCGCCCGGATCGAGGCAATCGATCTCGCCGTTGATGAAGGTCTTCGAGATCGCGCCGGCAAAGGTCCTGCACGGCGCGGTGCGGCTGCAGGGATCGGCGTCATTGCCGACACCGGAGACGAAGGTTCGCGTGGCCTGTGCGTGCGCAGGCATCGAGACCGCGAAAAATGCGAGCGCCGTTCCCACGACGACTGCCAATTTGGTGGTGATGGACATGCTCAATTCCCGTGAGGTTGAAAAGGGGTTTTGCGAACGCGTGAGGTTCGAACGGGTCAGCGCAGGCCTCGACCGGCAAGAACTGACCGGACAGACCGCAGGCGACCCCGCGGCCACGAGCGGGCCGTGAGGACAGTTAAGTGCCTCGTCGAAGTGCCTTGGGAATTAGTCGCAACCAGAACGAGTTCGGTTCTCGTTCCGCGTCAACTCGCCGCAATATTATATAACATGGCGCAACAACCTCAGGCGGCGGCGCAGCAAGCCGCGCTAGATCGCCCGTCCGACGACGACCCGGCTGCCGCCGGCGGGCCAGCGCAGGCCAGCGAGCGTCATGCGCACTTCTGCACGCAGCACCGCAGTGAACAGACCATTGACGCGCGGATCGAGCGTGAATTCGCGCTCGACCTCCTCATCGCTGGTCTTGCCGCGGCCTTTCAGACGACTTGCGACCATCAACGGCAGTAGCAATGACGTATAGGAGCTCGAGAACAGCACCTCGAAGCCGTTGCGGCGCATCTTCTCCTCGAGCTCGCCGCGGCGATAGCGCCGCTCGTGATAGGCGATCTCGTCGGCGCGGCTCCACAGCCAGGGATGCTGGGGAACCGCAACGATGATGCCGCCGCCATCCACGGTCGCGGCGCGCATCCCGCGCAGCACGCCCTCGTCGTCGGCGATATGCTCGATCACGTCGAATGCGCCGGTCAGGTCGAACGCATTGCGCGCCGGAATGTGGCGCGCGTCCATCTGCACGAATTCGACGTCCGGGAGGCGCGTGCGGGCAAAGGCGAGCCCGGATGGATGCAATTCCGATCCCACCAGCCGCTGCCATTGGCGCGATTGCGCGAAGGCGCGCAGCACGACGCCGTTGCCGCAGCCGACCTCCAGGAAGCGGCGCGCCTCGGGAAAGAAGCGATTGGCAAGGCCGACCAGCAGGTCGTTGCGCGCGACGAACCAGAAATGCTCGGCCTCGACCTTCGCAAGCGCCTCGAAACCGCGCGGATCCATGCCGCTGATCGTATCGGCAAGCTCGGGCGCGAACATCGGAATGCCGTCGCGTGCCGCGACGGGCTGCGCGCAGGTCGGGCAGCGCCAGCCGACCGGCCAGATCGGTTCGCGGTCGCCGATGTCCTGTTCGGCGTCGCAGGCGGGGCAGCAGCGCGCTGGGATCGGACCGGTCATGCCGAACCTGTACTGGCCGTGGGGCCGGCATGATCGATGATAAGGCGTGAATTCATCGCGAAGTCCCTGTAAACACGGCCCTGACGGCAGACCGGACAAGGGCCTCGCCGGCAAACTGTTCGGATCATCCACGCGCGTCAAGCCCCACCCACGGCGCGTCATCTCCCGCCCCTGAAGTCACACCCGTGCGAATCTCGATCATCCAGTCCTGCTACATCCCCTGGAAGGGTTTTTTCGACCTGATCGGGCAGTGCGACGAATACGTGATCTTCGATCGCATGCAATATGTGAAGCGGCACTGGCACAACCGTAACCGGATCAAGACCGCCAATGGCGTCGAATGGCTGACCATTCCCGTCGTGACCAAGGGACGGTTCGATCAGCCGATCGACGAGGTCGAGATCGAAAAGCCCTGGGCCGAAAAGCACTGGCGAACGCTGGAACTCGCCTATCGCCGCGCTCCGTTCTTCGAGAATTTCGCGCCGACGTTCCGCGCCTGGTACCAGCGCGCGGACAAGGAGAAGCGACTCACTGACGTCAACGAGCTGTTCACGCGCGAGATCGCGGGCCTGCTCGGGCTGAAGACGCGAATCGTCAGGGACACGGCCTATCCCGCTGATGGCGTCAAGACCGCGCGGCTGTTAGCGATCGCGCAGGCCGCCGGCGCCGATCACTATCTCAGTGGTCCCTCCGCACGCGCCTATTTCGACGACGCCTTGTTCGCGGCCGCCGGCATCGAAGCAGAGTGGATGAGCTACCAGGGCTACCCCGACTATCCACAGCTTCATGGCGACTTCGAGCATGCGGTCAGCGTGCTGGACCTGCTGTTCAATACCGGCCCCGAGGCGGCGCGCCTGATACACCGGACAGCTCAAGGCTGAAATCGCCGACAAGTCCGCGCCCGAAACGAAAAAAAATCCCGGGGCGATGTCCCGGGATTTTGATTTTTGTGCCTGCGCGATCTGTGACTCACGCGACAGATCGCGGGAACGACAAGCGCTTACTGCTCGCCGAGATTGCTGACCGCGCCGCCGGCCCCCGTGACCGTACCGCCGAGCGAGGTATTTCCGAGCATCCGGTTGTTGCCGAAGCTGATGACGGTCCCCGAGATGCCGGTGGTGTTGAACGACAGGTCGGAGTTCGACAGGCGGATGGTGCTGGTCGTCTGCACACCCGTGCCGTTTCCGGTGATCGCACTGCTGTCGATGTTGATCGAACCGCCCGGATCGGCTTCGGCACCGGTGGTGTTGCCTGACATTACGGAGCGCGTGACCATGGCGTTGTTACCGGTTGCGGCCGCGATTCCGAACAGATTGTTCACGAGGTGGCTATTCTCGACAACTACCCGGTTGGGATTGGCCCCGCCGAGGCCGATGCCCGTGGACGCATTGTGGCTGACAACGGTATTGCGAACGAACAGCTTGGTGTTGCCGGCCGTGCGCGCGTCGCTGATGCCCTGCTGCGAGAATTGCGAAACCACGCAGTTCTCGATCGAAACCACCGCCGCGGCGAAGATCTTGATGCCGACCAGACCGGCGTTGACGCCCTGAACGCGGATATTGCGGAGAATGATCCTGTCGGCCGCCCCGGCATTGATGTTGATGCCGTTGGTTCCGGATACCAGCACCGAGGCAGCAATCTCGCTGCAATCGATCGTGATCGACTTGGTGATGGTCACGCCGCCGAAGCCACCGGGATCGAGGCAGTTGATCTCGCCGGCCGCGGCCGTCTTGGAGATCGCACCTGCGAAAGTCTTGCATGGCGCCGTGCGGCTGCACGGGTTGGCGTCGTCGCCCACGCCCGACACCCAGGTACGCGTCGCCTGGGCTTGAGCCGGGGCCGACGCAAGGAACGGCACGAATAGGCCGAGCGCAATTGTGAATAAGGCTAAACGGCGCATAATGAACCCTCCTTTTGGCCGGGATTTCTTCCCAGCCTTCTGAAATGAATGCAGTATTCGTCCATCCCGGAACTGCCCCCCGGCGTCAGTCAGCCCGCACTCTCGAGAACGAGACCGGTTCGCGATCGCCTCCTGAGATCGCAATCCGTCGGTGCTTGCCAAAGCGACCGGTTACGCAAACAACAAAATTTCAGAAGTAGATCAAGCCGAGCTAGCAAATTTCTGTCGGAAAGACGGGACCGCACCCGGTTAATATGTCCCGGGAATACGACACTGGTTCAAAGCCGGTGCACTTTTGTCGGCGGTTTCCCAGAAGTTGATTCGCGGCCTTGGCGCGTTTGCGCCACCCGCTCACTTGCCGTATGAAGGGCGCGACCCGGCGGCAGTCCCGTGACAGCCGCCTAAGATATTGCAAGTCCACGGCGTTTACCGATCGCCGGCGGTTCCACAAGAGACCATGATGCAGGCGAATGAGTTGATCGCGGAAGTGCTCCGAAGCAATGTTCCAATTCCCACCGGCGACACCCCCCTTGCGGAACTCGAGGGCTGGGATTCGCTCAAGGGCGTGCGGCTCGTGCTGAGGCTCGAGGAAATCGTCGGCAGGGAACTTTCCGAGGACGATATCGAGCGGCTCCAGTCGGTCAGCGACGTCGAGCGGCTATTGAAGGCCGTTTGAGCCATGGCGCCGACCGAGGATCGCTGGGTCATCGTCTCGGGCGCCGGGGGTGCTCTGGGGCGCGGTCTCGTCTCGCATTTCGCGGGCAAAGGCCATCCGGTTCTGGCGCTGGATCGCGCGATCGACAGCGGGACGACGCAGCACCCGCAAACCGTGATCCGCTCGCTCGACCTGACGGATGAGGCCGAGCTCCGCAAGGCTCTGACGGAATGCATTCCCGCCACTGCCTCGATCGCGCTCCTGGTCAACGCGGTCGGCCTGATCTGGAACGAGCCCACGCTCAGCTTCAAGGGTGCGAAGCTCGTGACCCACGGCCTTCAGTCCTGGCGCAACGTGATCGAGGCCAATCTGACCGCGCCGTTCGTTGTCGCAGCCCAGGTCGCCGCGCGGATGGCGCGGCGCGGCGGCGGCAGCATCGTGAACTTCTCCTCGATCGCCAGTGACGGAAACGCGGGCCAGGCCGCCTACAGCGCCGCCAAGGCCGGCATCGAGGGATTGACGAAGACCATGGCGATCGAGCTCGGCCCGCTCGGCGTGCGCGTCAACGCGCTGGCGCTCGGTTTCATCGATGTCGCGACCACGCGCGAGGCGGTCGCCGACGAGCGCCTCCAGGGTTATGCACAGAAGACACCGGTCGGCCGCCTCGGGCAGCTCGACGACATCGTCAGCGCCATCGAGTTCCTCGCGGCCAACGGTTTTGCCAACGGCACGGTCGTGAAGCTCGACGGAGGCTTGCGTCTCTGATGACCGATCTTTGGACCGCCTTCGCAGAGATCGCCGACGCCCACCCGGCTGCACCGGCGCTGGTCCTGCGCGAGGCCATCCATAGCTTCGGCGAGTTGAAGTCGCTGGCCGAACGCTGCGCCGCCTCGCTCGCGGCGCGCGGGATCGCCAAGGGCGACGTCGTGGCGCTCCAGCTTCCCAAGCGCCGCATCACCTATGCGCTGCTGCTCGGCTGCCTTCGACTCGGCGCACCCTATGTGTTCATCGATCCGAAGAATCCGGCCGAGCGAAGCCAGCGCATTCTCGCGCAGCTTCATCCGAAACTGCTGTTCAGCTTGTCCGACACCGCCAATCCCTTCGGTGCGACGCTGAAACTGTCGGATGGCGACGAAGAAGGCTGGCTCGGCGATGCGTCGGCTGCGCATGCGGCGACGATTTCGCCGATCGCGGGGACTGATCCGGCCTATGTGATGTTCACATCAGGCTCGACCGGAGAGCCGAAGGGCGCCGTCATTCCGCATCAGGGTGTGCTCAGCCTGATCGAATGGGCCAGGGATATGCTGCACGCCTCGCCGCGCGAGCGCTTCACCAGCATCAACCCGCTGCATTTCGACAATTCGGTGTTCGACGTCTATTGCGGCCTGTTCAACGGCGCCGCGCTGGTACCGGTCGAGACATCCGAGGTCAGCAATCCCGCAAGCTGGGTCAAGATGATCCGCGCCGCGCAAGCGAGCGTGATGTTCGCGGTGCCGACGCTGTTCTTGATCCTCGACCAGCTCGGCCTGCTGACGCCACAAAGCCTGCCCGATCTGCGCACCTTCCAGTTCGGCGGCGAAGGCTATCCGATCGGCAAGCTGCGCGAGTTTCACGCCCGTTTCGCCGGACGCGCGCGCCTGATCAATGTCTATGGGCCGACCGAGACGAGCTGCATCTGTTCCAGCATCGAGATCACGCCCGACATTCTCACGGCTCCGGACAGTGAGTTTCCGCCGCTCGGCGCCATGCATCCGGATTTCACGCATGCGATCCTCGACGACGAGCAGAAGCAGGTCGCGCAGGGCGAGCCCGGCGAGTTGTGGATCGGCGGCCCCTGTGTCGGCCTCGGCTACTACGCCAATGCGCAGGAGAGCGCGGCGCGGTTTCGCCAGGACCCGCGGCAGGATCATTACCGCGCGATCTTCTACCGCTCCGGCGACCGTGTCCGCGAGGACGAACACGGACGGCTCTGGTTCCACGGCCGGGTCGACAACCAGGTGAAGATTCGCGGCCACCGGATCGAGCTCGAGGAGATCGATCTCGCGGTCCAGAGCCTCACCGGCGTCCGCCGCGCGCTCGCGGTCGTGCTCGACGGCGCCGACGGCAGCGAGATCGCGGTCGCCTACGTCGCCGATCGCGTCATCCCCTCGAAGGAAATCACCGTGCGCTGCCGCGAGACGTTGCCGGCCTATATGTGCCCGGCCAGGATCGTGCAGCTCGAAGAGCTGCCGCGCAACGCCAATGGCAAGGTCGACCGCAAGGCCGCACGCGCGTTCCTGGAGCAGATGGCCTAAGCGATGAAACTCTCGATCGTCACCACGCTCTACAGGTCCGCCGCCCATATCGCGGAGTTCCACCGGCGCGCGAGCGAGGCCGCGCGCGGCGTCACCGACGATTATGAGATCGTGATGGTCGACGACGGCTCGCCGGACAACTCGCTTCAAGTCGCCTGCGCGCTCGCCGAGACCGATCCGCATTTGCGCGTCGTCGAGCTGTCGCGCAATTTCGGCCACCACAAGGCGCTGATGGCCGGCCTCGACCACGCGCGCGGCGAGCTGTGCTTCCTGATCGACAGCGATCTCGAGGAAGATCCGGCGCTGCTCGGCAGCTTCCTCGAGCGGATGCAGGCGACCGACTGCGACGTCGTCTACGGCTTCCAGGAACAGCGCAAGGGCGGCGCCTTCGAGAGCGCCGGCGGCCGCTTCGCCTGGTACTGGATCAACAAGCTCTATTCGATCGACATTCCCCTGAACCAGTGCACCGTGCGGCTGATGCGCCGCGAATATGTCGACGCGCTGTTGCTTCACCGCGAGAGCAACACCGTGATCGGCGGCCTCTGGGTGATCACCGGGTTTCGCCAGCTCGGCGCGGCGATCACCAAGGGGCATCGCAGCGACACCACCTATTCGCCGCGACTGCGGCTCGGCACCCTCGTCAACGGCATCACCTCGTTCAGCACCGTGCCCTTGAACCTGATGGTCATGTTCGGCATGGTCATCGCGATGATCTCCTTCGCGATGGGCATCGTCGTGATCCTGGAGAAGCTGATCCGCAACACCGCCGCGGGCTGGGCCTCCCTGATCGTCTCGATCTGGTTCATGGGCGGCGTCATCGTGTTCTGCCTCGGTGTGATCGGCATCTACGTGTCGCGCATCTTCGTCGAGACCAAGAATCGACCCTACGTGATCGTGCGAAGGGTTCACCAGAGAGCTCAGCCATGACCGAGAAGATCGATCCCGCCCGCGCGGCCTACCAATCCAGGGAAGAGCAGCACTGGGGCGAGCTCAAGAGCATCCTGGACGACGGCCAGATCTCGCTGCAGGAGACGCTGATCAACTATCCCGCCTTCGTCCGGCGGCGGGAGATGACGCGGCTGCTCGCAGATTACGACCTGTTCCGCATGGTGATCGATCTTCCCGGCTCCATCGTCGAGCTCGGCGTCTTCCTCGGCGCGGGTCTCTTCACCTGGTCGAAGCTGCTCGAGACGTTCGTCCCCGGCGACCGTTCGCGCAAGGTGTTCGGTTTTGAGAGCGGCGGCGGCTACCAGGACTTTGCGCCTGAAGATGGCGATCCCCGGCCCTGGATCGAGAGCGTGGTCGGACGCAAGGAGGTGCCCGACCGCTACCTCGAGCGCATGGTGAAGCTGACCAACCAGGACAACCTGTTGCCCGGCGTCGAGCGCTGCCGCGTGATCTCCGGCGACATCCTGCAGACCGTGCCGGCCTTCGCCGCCGGCAACCAGGGCACGCGGCTGTCGATGATCTTTTTCGACGTCAATTTGTACAAGCCGACGCTGACCGCCTTCCGCGCGCTCTATCCGCTGCTGGTGCCCGGCGGCGTCATCGCTATGAACGGTTACGGCTCGCCGCCCTGGCTCGGCGAGACCACGGCCTTCGAGCACTACTTCAAGGAAATCGGACAGCCTTTGCCCCGCGTCCGCAAGCTGTCGTACTCGATCCGGCCCGGCGGCTATTTCATCAAGGAATAGGCGGGCGATGAAGACCAAGGTTCTCCTGTTCACCTCGCAGGACATCGGCAACGATGTCTTCTCCTGGCTGCATGCGCGTAACGACATCGACCTCACGGTGGTGACCCAGCGCACCCAGCGCGACGAGATCTACGGCTATCGGGCAACCCTCGATCTCTGCCTGGAAAAGGGCGTGCGGACGCTGACGCCGAAGCGGATCGACAACGCGTTCCTGACCGAAGTCGAGGCGATGGCGCCGGACCTGATCATCTGCGCCTATTATCCCCGCATCTTCCCGCGCCGTCTGCTTGCCGTTCCGCCGCTCGGCTGCGTCAACGTGCATCCCGGCCTGCTTCCGCATTACCGCGGCACCTTCCCGACGCCGTGGTGCATCCTCAACAACGAGAAAGAGATCGGCGTCACGCTGCACTACATGGATGAAGGCATCGACACCGGCGACATCCTGGTGCAACAACTGCATCCGATCGGGCCGGACGAGACCGGGCACGAGCTATACAAGCGGTCGATGAAGCTCTGCGCGGACATCCTGATCGAGAATTTCGACAAGCTGTTGCGCAAGGAGCTGCCGGCCCGCAAGCAGCCGGCCGGCGGCTCCTATTACAACAGGATCGCGCCGCAATACCGGATCGACTGGCATCAGCCGCGCTCGGAGATCCGCAACCAGATCCGCGTGCACGCAAGACCCTATTTCCCGGCCTACGCATTCCTGTTGAACAAATGCGTCACCATCAACAAGGCCTCCTTCATCGAGCTCGACGACTACCGCGCGCAGGGCTCGGGCACCATCTGCAAGGTGTTCGAGAACATGTCGTTCGTCGTCTCCTGCGTCGACGGCCTGCTGCTGATCGAGGACTACGATATGTTTCCGATCCTGCGGCCCGACGACATCGCCCTTCACATCCGCCCCGGCAACCGGTTCTGACGCGCCATGACTGACGACAAGAAATCCCCGGCCGGGATCGACGGCACCTACGGCGCCTTCTACCAGAAGCGCAATCCGGCTCACGTCTATCCGGTCGAATTCGTGGTCAGAGCCTTTCTCGGCAACTATCCCCGGCACAAGACGGATGCTGCGAGCTACCGCGGCAAGCGCGTGCTCGACCTCGGCTGCGGCGACGGCCGCAACATGCCGCTGCTCAGCAATCTCGGCATGGAGGTCCACGGCACCGAGATCTCGCAGGAGATCTGCGACCTCACCGTGGCGCGGATGAAAAATCTCGGCATCGACGCGAAGCTTGCCGTCGGACGCAACCACGCCCTGCCCTATACGGACGGCTTCTTCGACATCGTGCTCGCCTGTCATGCCTGCTACTATGTCGATCCCGGCACGCGCTTTTCCGACAATGTGCGCGAGATCGCCCGCGTGATGCGCCCTGGCGGATCCTTCGTGTTCTCGGCGCCGATCGGCACCACCTACGTGCTGCGTGGTGCCAGGGATCACGGTGACGGTCACATGGAGATTGCCGCCGACCCCTACGGCCTGCGCAACGGCTACGTGCTCAAAAAGTTCGACAACGAGGCCGAGATCGCGTCGGCGCTCTCACCGGCGTTCGGCGGCTTCGAAATTGGCTCGTGCCGCAACGATTTCTGGGGTATCGAGGAACACGTCTGGACCGTGGCCTGCCGCAAAGCCGGCTGACGTTTCGGACATCTGATCTGGACATCTGACCATGGCTTTGTATTCCGGCGAGGAACGGCCGCGCCGCATCGTGATCTTCGGAACCGGCCAGGGCGCCGACACCGCCCGCCGCTATTTCGAATGGGACACGCCGCACGAAATCGCCGGCTATGTCGTCGATCGTGAATTCCTCACCGCAAACGAGTTCAAGGGACGTCCGGTGGTGGCCGTCGACGAAGCCGTCGGCCGCTTCCCACCGAGCGGCTTCCTCGCCTTCGTCCCGCTCGGATCGGGACGCATGAACCTGCTGCGCGCCGGGAAATACGAGCTCTTGAAGTCGCTCGGCTATCGCTTCATCTCCTACGTACACGGATCGAACAAGCTGGTCGGCCACTGCGAGATCGGCGAGAACTGCTTCATCCTGGAGAACCAGTCGGTGAATTTCGACGCCGTGATTGGCGACAACGTCGTGATCTGGAGCGGCTGCCAGATCGGCGACCGCAGCCGCATCGGCAATCACGCCTTCCTCGCCTCCCATGTCGTGCTCAATGGCGACGTCACGATCGGCGACTACGCCTATCTCGGCAGCAACTGCAACATCTCCAACAGCGTCCATGTCGGCCGGCAGTCCTTCATCGGCGCCAACGCGCTGATCACGAAGGACACGGATGAGCGCGCGGTTCACGTCGTCGAGGCGACGCCCGCCATGGGCATCGACAGCATGCGCTTCATCAAGCTGCTCAAGAATCATCACTAGGACTCATCTGTTATGGCCGAGCACTACGAACGACTGGGATTGGTCTATGGCGCGACCGGCGCGAGCTGGCATCGCTCGCACTGCCAGAACCCGTTCGTGCAACAGCTTTCGCCCAGCCGCTACCGCGTGCACTTTGCCGCGCGTGACGAAAAGAACCGCTCGCAGGGCGCATGGGCCGATGTCGAGGTGACCGGCTCCGGTCTGGTGGTGAAGGAGGCCGCGCCAGCGCCCTCGCTCACGCTGGGCCGGCTCGGCGCCTTCGACGATTGCGGTGCGATGCCGGGCAGCATCGTGACGCATCGGGGACGGCTCCTGATGTACTACACGGGCTGGACGCTGGCGCGCGCGGTGCCCTTCACCTTCTTCATCGGCGCGGCGGAGTCGCAGGACGGCGGCAAGACCTTCCAGAAGGTCTCGGAGGCGCCCGTTCTCGGCCGCAATCATTACGACCCGTTCCTGACCGGCGCGCCCTGGGTGATCGCGGAAGGCGGGCGCCTCCGCATGTGGTACATCTCGGGCACCGAATGGGTGCCGGGTGCGACCGAAAACGAGCCGCCGACGCATTATTACTCGATCAAGCACGCGGTCAGCGACGACGGCATCGCCTGGGAGGTCAACGATAAGCTCTGCCTGCCCTATCTGGAGAACGAGCACGCGATTGCGCGACCCGTGGTGATGAAGACCGGCAGCGGCTACCGCATGATCTATTCGGCACGCAGGCTCGGCGAGACCTATCGCATCTACAGCGCGACCTCCGCCGACGGGCTGTCGTGGCAGCGCGACACGGCGCCGATGATCGAGGTTGCGCCCTCGGGCTGGGATTCCGAGATGGTCTGCTACGGCAGCCGGCTGGAAACGCCGCAGGGCAACTTCCTGCTCTACAACGGCAACGCCTATGGCAAGGACGGTTTTGGCGCGGCGCGCTGGACCTGATCTGCGCGATCAAGTGCCTCGCGCCGTCCTCAGGCGAGCAACTGGTGATCGTGCAGGAAGGCAGCCAGATAATCGGTCAGCGCCGCAGGTCCACCTACGTCGTGAAAATGCTCGACGACCTCGGAAACCCATGACGCCGGCGCAGGCATCGTGTCCAGCGGCTCGGGCTGGTAAGCGCCAGGGCTCGCGCCGGACTCCGCGAAGACGAAACCGCCATGTTGCGCTACCGCTGCGACCGCGCCCGATGGGGCAAGTGGTGCGGCGCCAGTCGTTCCGTCACCGTTCAGATCCTGGTGGAAGATCGGCTCATACGATTTCAGCATGCTGCTGTTGCCTGCGACGGCGCCGGTCAGGAACGACGTGAAATTGCCGTTGGTGTCGGTGCTCCAGATCGAGAACTGGCCCGTGCTCGAATCCTTCCAGGCGACGTCATAGCCGCCGCTAACGACCTCGGCAGCGACCGGCGACCATGTCCCGGCCTGACCGACCACGACGGGTGAGCCGTTCATCTTCAGCGAAGGACCGGATCCGCCGGTATAGAAGAAATAGTTGTTGCCGCTCACGACCAGGCTGGTGGAGCCGGCGGATTCGATCACGCTCGGCGGAATCCCGATGGTGCCGTCGCCATTCAGGTCCTGATGGAAGGTGTTTTCGAGATTCTCCAGCGTCGTGCTGGTGCCGGATACCGCGCCGGTCAGATAGGACGTGAAATTGCCGTTGCTGTCGGTGGTCCAGATCGAGAACTGACCCGTACTCGAATTTTTCCAGGCGACGTCGTAGCCGCTTCCGGTCTGCTCGCCGCCAACCAGCGACCAGGTGCCCGCCTGCCCTGCCACAACGGCGTTGCCGCCGTACTTGAGCGTCGGACCGTTGCTGGTGCCGTTCGCATAGAGCGCGAAATTGCTGCCGACCCGCGCGAGCGTGGTCGAGCCGAACGACTCGATGACGACCGGGCTCGGCGCCGACGGCACGCCGATCGTGCCGTCGCCGTTGAGGTCCTGATGGAAGGTGTTTTCGAGATTCTCCAGCGTCGTGCTCGAGCCGGACACCGCGCCGGTCAGATAACTCGTGAAGTTACCGCCGCTATCAGCGGTCCAGATCGAATACTGGCCTGAGCTCGAATCGTGCCAGGCGATGTCGTAGCCCCCGGACGTCTGTTCGGCGGCGAAGGGGGTCCAGGTTCCGGCACCGCCGACGACGACCGCCGCACCGCCATATCTCAGTTCCGGCCCGATCCCGCCGGCGACGGGCTCGAGAAAATAGAAGACGCCGTGATGCGTCAGCTCGGTCGATCCGATCGCCTCGACCACGACTGCCGGGAGCAGTTGTACCGCCGCGGTCACCGCTGGATTGACCTGGACGAGGCCGGCGCCGCTGACGGCAGAGTTCGCCATCGGCAGCGCCGTTTGCTCCATGATCTGTTCGACCTGCGCCGGGGTCAGGTTGGGGTTGGCCGACAGCAGGAGTGCCGCGACGCCGGCAAGGCTGGCCGATGCCGCCGACGTCCCGTAGAAATTGCTCAACCCTCCCGTGAGCGTGGTCGCAATTCCGTCGACGCTGGAGACGACAACGGGAGTCAGCAGTTGCGGGGATGCGAGCCGCGTCCCGTCGTTGGCAAACAGCAGCTGGGCTCCCGCGCCGGAGGACGAGAAGGTCTCGCTGACAGCCGGGCTGACGCCGAAAGCCGGCGTCGATGCGACGCTGACGGCGCCTGCCGTGATCACCCCCGGCGTCATCGCGTGACCGACCAGGGCGCCGGCGTTCGCGCCACTGATGCTTCCCGGCAGGCCATTGGTGAAAAGGACTTCCTTGATCAGCCCCGGGTCCGGACCAAAAAGGTTGGTGATGACGATCTGGTAGGTGCCGGAAGCGGTGAACATGTAGCCCGTGAAAGGATTGTTCGCTTCGCCGACGGACGCATTAGTCGCCTGGGCGATCAACGTCCCATTCTGGAAGACGAACATGTCGATGTCGGGCGCATGCCCGGAGTTGAAATTCGCCTGCCCGTAGGGCAGGTCCCATTCCAGCAACAACGGCACCGGGTGAGTCGAACTCGCGGTGACCGTAATGGTCTGGGCGATGCTGCCGTTGAACATGACGACATCGTCCCAAAACCCGCCGTTGAACCATCCCGAACTATGCGTCCATGTCGTCTGATAGGCGTTGCTGGCATTGTTGCCAGCGGAGGTGATGTAAGTGACGCCCTGGGCCTCGACGGTCTGGATCGCTTGCGCGATGACGCCGTTCTGGAAGAACGGCTCGTCGAAATAGCTCACATCGTCGCAGATCACCTTGCAGCCGGCGGCCGCCAGCGCGAGGATGCCGTTGGCAAAATCCTGCTCGCTGAAGTCGGCGGTGTAGAACGCAAGGCTCGCACTCGGCGCGATCTCGTGCACGATCTGCATCATCGCGCGGCCTTCGTCGCTCCCGCCCGACGTGAAATCCTTCAGCACCTGGACGTTGGCGGCGGACGGCAGCGCGCCGCTGGCCTCGTCGGCCGCAGCGCCGCCCTTGTTGTTGAAGCTGTCGGAGATGACGCCAACCTTGATGCCGGAGCCGTTGACACCGGCGCCTACGGCATTGAGGGCTTGCAGCACCTGCGCCGCGGTAGCGCCCGTCGAGCTGACGGCTGAAGAGGTTGTCGGATCAACCACGTCCTGCGTGAGGCCCGCCACACTCGCGTGAGAAAGTGGCACGGCGGCGGGCTTCTCCGCCAGGGCAGGCAAATCAGTCGTCAAGGGCGCCGCTGAACCCGGCCAGACCGCAGTCCCATCTACAATTAGCTGCGCGAAATCATCATCAAGAAAACCGCCGGACGAATCCTGCGGATCGCCCCCGTACCGAAATTTCATCGCCTAGCGCCCCGGCCTTGAGATGAAGCCCTCCGGAAGTGCCGTCGCTTGTGGCGTCGGCACCTCGTCCCCCGAGCTTCGGAGAAACTTCAGTCTGGCAAAGGCTGGTTGTAAAGGCAAACCCTGTTTCAACTCAAGGTTTCGCTCAAGTTCGCGTTTAAGCGACCGGCATTTTTGTGCCGGTCATGCCTGTGACAAGGATGGGATTGGCGTGTCGCGCTGGACCTGATCTCGGCGACCAGGTCTCGGGCGCCGTTCTCAGGCGAGCAACTGGTGATCGTGCAGGAAGCCGGCCAGAAAGTCGGTGAGCGCCGCAGGTCCGCCCGCATCGTGCAGATGCGCGACGACCTCGGACGCCCAGGATGCGGGCGCGGGCATCGTATCCGGCACCTCGTGCTGGACGTTCACGGGACCGACGCCGGCCTCCGCGAAGACGAAGCCGTCGGCTGTCACCGGGGCAGCCGCGCCCGACGAGGCCAATGGTGCGGCGCCGGTTATTCCGTCACCGTTCAGGTCCTGATGGAAGATCGGCTCGTACGATTTCAGCGTGCTGCTGTTGCTCGCGACGGCGCCGGTCAGGAACGACGTGAAATTGCCGTTGGTGTCGGTGCTCCAGATCGAGAACTGGCCCGTGCTCGAATCCCTCCAGGCGACATCATAGCCGCCGCTGACCGCCTCGACGGCGACCGGCGACCACGTTCCGGCCTGCCCGACCACGACGGCGTTGCCGGCATATTTCAGCGTGGGACCGGAGCCGGCGGTGTTGAGATGATAATTGTTGTTGGCCACGACGAGGCTGGTTGATCCGGCCGCCTCGATCACGAGGCCGACATTGCCGTCGCCATTCAGATCCTGCTGGAAGGTGCCCTCCAGATTTTCCAGTACGGCGCTGGTGCCGGAGACCGCACCGGTCAGATAGGACGTGAAATTGCCGTTGCTGTCGGTCGTCCAGATCGAGAACTGGCCCGAGCTCGAGTCTTTCCAGGCGACGTCATAGCCGGTTCCGGTCTGCTCGGCACCGACGAGCGACCAGGTGCCGGCCTGACCGGCGATCACGGCGTTGCCGCTATATTTGAGCGTCGGACCGCTGCTGGTGCCGTTGGCATAGAGCGCGTAGTTGCTGCCGACCAGTGCCAGCGTCGTCGAGCCAAACGACTCGACGGCGACGGACGCCGGCGCTGACGGCACGCCGATCGTGCCGTCGCCGTTGAGATCCTGGTGGAAGGTGGTCTCCAGATTTTCCAGCGTCGTGCTCGTGCCGGACACAGCGCCGGTCAGGAACGAGGTGTGGTTGCCGCTGCTGTCGACGGTCCAGATCGAGAACTCGCCGGTGGTCGCATTCTTCCACGCGACGTCGTAACCGCTTCCGGTCTGCTCGGCCGCAATCGGGGACCAGGGCGCAGCCCCACCCACAGCCACGGCGGAGCCGGCATATTTCAACACCGGCCCGGTGCCGCCGGCCGTTGGATTGAGGGAGTAGGTGCCGCCGCTCTGCACCAGGCTGGTGGTGCCGATCGCCTCGATCACGACGGGGGCGAGCTGGCTGATCAGCGTGGTGCTCGTAACCGTGCCGTCGGCGAACTGGAAATATTCCACTCCCGACACGGTATCGGTGCCGTCGGGCGTGCCGGAACGGAGGTCGACCAGCGTAAATACCTGCGTGGTCGAGTTGTAGCTGATCCCGTAATTCGCCTTGCTGCCGGAATACGCGACGGTGTCGGTGCCGGAGCCGCCGATGATGGTGTCGTTGCCGCCGTTGCCTCTCAGCGTGTCGTTGCCGCTGCCGCCGTTCAACACGTTCGCAATCGCGTTGCCGATGATGCTGTCGTTGCCGGAGCCGCCGATGGCGTTGTCGATGTAGGAGCGCGCGTCGTTGTTGTAGAGATAGGCGTTGTAGACGTTGCCCGAGGCGTAATAGCCGTTGCCGAGATAGGCGATCTGCGTCGACGAGAACGTCGATGCCGCACCCGGATTGAGGTTGAGCGACAGGTTGGTCGTGTAGTTCGAGAGGTCGTAGGTGTCGACGCCGTTGCCGTCCCAGATCGTCTCGAAGATGCGGTTGGCCGAGCCGCCGGCGCCGCCGCCCGGTGCCGCCTGTCCGACGCCGTTGATGGACATCTGCCCGGTCGTCGTGTTCCAGGTGTAGACGGTGTTGCCGCTCTGCGTGCTGTAATTCGCGCCGTACAGCGTCTGCATCGCGAGGATGTCGTTCGCCATATAGGTTTGCGAGAACCCATAGGCCTCAGCGGTGTAGCCGGTCAGCGGCGCGCCGACATAGCTGCGATAGCTCATGACGGTGTATTCGCTGTCGTCGTGCGCGCTGGGCACCGCGACGTTTGCGACGCCGCCGGTCTCCTGGCTGTGCTTCAGGCCGACGGCATGGCCGAGCTCATGCAGCGCGGTCACGAAATAATAGTTCCCGAGCGAGGCCAGCGAATAATTGTAGCCGGTGCCGAACCAGATATCGCCGCCCGATGCAACGCCCCACGGGTAGTAGGCATAGGACGTCGGATTGGCCGCCGGCGACTGCGCCACCATGATGTCGGCACCGTTGGTACCGGCGTACTGGATGTTGGCGTTGGTGTAGCTGTTGATCAGGCCGACGGCGTAGACGATCGCCACCTGCATCTGGTACGGCGCCTGCGTGAAGCCGGCGCCCGTCGGCTCGCCATTGCCGTAATAGGGTGACGGATAGTCGCTCGGCGAATCCGGAAAGCTGTAGGTGATCGTGCCGGACCATTTGGTGCCGCCGAGCAGCCCGTCGATCTCCGCATTATTCGTGGCGCTGGCATAGACGGCGGTGGCCAAGGAACGTCTCCAGGAACGTGTCGCCCATGATCCGATTCGATTGCGACAACGATTCTAGCGTTAGAAGGATACGTTTGGTTTAATTTGGGCAGCTTGCGATCCGCACCTCCGATAACGACTTGTTAAGCGAAAACACCGTGTTTACACGGACGCGGAACTGGCTTGGGGCGATCGGAAGGAACCATGATACTGCTTCGCCTTGCCGCCGTCGTCTCGGGCGCCCTGGTCGCGTTCGCGAGCGTGGATCACCTGCTTCCCGAGGAACTGTGCATCATGTCACGGAAAGCCCAAGCGGACGAGACCGCCAAAATGGCTCCGGCGCGCACCGTGCCCCCGGCACGCGATCCCGCCATCGCGGTCGCCGAGGAGTACGAGCTGGCCCGTCGCAAGGGCACAGCCGAGGCATTCGAGCTGTTCATCGCCCGCCACGGCGACGATCCGCTGGCCGAGAAGGCCCGCGCCGAGCTGAAGCGGCTGTCGCGCTGAACCGGCCTGCTCGTCAACTCAAGCCCTCAATTTGCAAGGTGCCACCTGCGCCAACGCGGTTGCCGCATCTTTTTTGCGCACTATGGTAGGGGCAAAAGCCTGCCAGGAGCCGTCCTAAAATGCCCTTTCCGCATGCCTCGGAAGCCCTCTCGCGCTTCACCGTGCTCGATCTGACGCGCGTCCGCTCCGGTCCGACCTGCGTGCGGCAGCTCGCCGACTGGGGCGCCACCGTCATCAAGATCGACGCGCTTCTGGAGGATGCCGGCGGCGAGCAGCCCGGCGGCCCCCGCCAGGGCTCGGACTTCCAGAACCTGCACCGCAACAAGCGGGCCATGACGCTCAATCTGAAGGACCCGCGAGGGCTCGAGGTCTTCAAGCGCCTCGCCGCCAAGGCCGACGTCGTGGTCGAGAATTTCCGCCCCGACGTGAAGATCAAGCTCGGCATCGACTATGAGAGCCTCGCAAAGATCAATCCGCGGCTCGTCTATGGCAGCATCTCCGGATTCGGCCAGGACGGCCCCTATCACAAGCGGCCGGGTTTTGATCAGATCGCGCAGGGCATGGGCGGGCTGATGTCGATCACGGGCGCGCCGGGCCAGGGCCCGATGCGGGTCGGCATTCCCGTCGCCGACCTCACCGCCGGCCTGTTCTGCGCCATCGGCATCCTCACCGCGCTGCTCGAGCGCGATGTCTCCGGCAAGGGCCAGTGGGTGCAGACCTCGCTGTTGCAGGCCCAGATCTTCATGCTCGATTTCCAGGCCGCCCGCTGGCTGATGGAGAAGGACGTCGCCAAGCAGGCCGGCAACAACCATCCGACCTCGATCCCGACCGGCGTGTTCAAGACCTCGGACGGTTATATCAACATCGCCACCACGGGCGGACGGATCTGGGAGCGCTGCGCGCAGGCGATCGGCGCGCCGGAGCTCGTCACCAATCCCGATTACGCCACCGCCCCAGCCCGCTCGGAGAACCGCGACGCGCTCAATGCCGCGATCGAAGCGCGCACGGTGACGAAGTCGACCGAGACGTGGGTCAGGGAGCTCAACGACGCCGGCGTTCCCTGCGGCCCCATCTACGCCATCGACCAGATGTTCGAGGACGCGCAGGTCAAGCATCTTGGCATTGCGCAGGACGTGCCGAACGCGGAGAACCGTCACATCCGCCTGGTCGGCCAGCCCGTGTCGCTGTCGCGCACGCCGAGCAGGATGGTGGCGCGGCCGCCGGAGTTCGGCGAGCAGACCGAAGAAGTGCTCGCCGAGTTCGGCTTTGCCGCGAACGAGATCGCAGCGCTCAAGCAGGCCAAGGTGGTGTAACCCGAAGCGAGGCGCCTTCCGTCGGAGCAGGTCAATGAAAGTCGTGATCCTCGCAGGCGGCCTCGGCACAAGGATTGCCGAAGAGACCAGCACGCGGCCCAAACCGATGGTCGAGATCGGCGGCCGGCCGATCCTGTGGCACATCATGAAAATCTACAGCCATCACGGCTTCCATGATTTCGTGATCTGCCTTGGCTACAAGGGTTTTATGATCAAGGAGTATTTTGCGAACTACTTCCTCCACATGTCCGACGTGACGTTCCACCTTGCCGAAAACCGGATGGAGGTACATCGCGAGACCGCCGAGCCGTGGCGGGTGACGCTGGTCGACACCGGTGAGGCTACGCAGACCGGCGGCCGCTTGAAGCGCGTGCTGCCCTATGTCGCCGACGAGCCGTTCTTCGCGCTCACCTATGGCGATGGCGTTGCCGATATCGACCTCACGGCCGAAATCGCCTTCCACAAGACGCATGGCCGCCGGGCCACGGTCTCGGTGGTGCGGCCGTCGCGGCGTTTCGGCGCCGTTGCGATCGACGGCGACCGGGTCGTCAGCTTCGAGGAGAAGCCGCATGACGACGGCGGCTGGATCAATGGCGGCTTCTTCCTGCTGTCGCCGTCGATCGGCGACCTCCTCACGGACGACCAGACTGTGTGGGAACGCGAGCCGATGGAGCAGCTCTCCCGCGGCGACGATCTGCGCGCCTATGTCCATCATGGCTTCTGGCACCCGATGGATTCCTTGCGCGACCGCAACTACCTCGAGGGTGAGTGGGCCAACAACCGCGCCCGGTGGAGGGTCTGGTGACCGACAAGACTTTCTGGCGCGGCAAGAAAGTCTTTCTGACCGGACATACCGGCTTCAAGGGCGCGTGGACGTCGCTGCTGCTGCATCGCCTCGGCGCTGAGGTCTTCGGCTACGCGCTGCCGCCGACGCATCCGTCTGCGCTGTTCTCGGCGGCGCGCATTGCCGACGACATCCAGCATCGCTTCGCCGACATTCGCGATCTCGCGACCTTGCGCACGGCGCTGAGCGAAGCCGCACCCGACATCATCATCCACATGGCGGCGCAGGCGTTGGTACGCCCCTCCTATGCCGAGCCGGTTGGGACGTTTGCGACCAATGTGATGGGCACGGTGCATGTGCTGGAGGCCGCGCGGCACCTTCCCGGCCTCAAGGCGATCCTGATCGTCACCAGCGACAAGGCTTACGCCAACAACGGCCGCCAAACCGCCTTCGGCGAGGACGACCGTCTCGGCGGCGACGATCCCTACAGCAACAGCAAGGCCTGCGCGGAGCTCGTGACGCATGCCTATCACCACAGCTTCTTCAACACGCCAGGCGCAGCCCGTATCGCGACCGCACGCGCCGGCAACGTCTTTGGCGGCGGCGACTGGGCGCGCGACCGCCTGGTGCCCGACGCGGTGCAGGCCTTTCTCGCCGGCGAGGTGCTGCGCATCCGCAATCCCGCCTCCGTGCGGCCGTGGCAGCACGTGCTGGATCCCTTGGGCGGCTATCTCATGCTGATCGAGCGGCTGGTGGACGATCCGGCCTTCGCCGGCGGCTGGAATTTCGGCCCCGACCGCGCAAGCGAGGTGCCGGTCCGCGCCGTCGTCGAGCGGCTGATCGCGCTATGGGACGATGGGGCGCGCTGGACCAGCGACGACGGCCCGCGCCCGCCCGAGGCCGCCACTCTCAGGCTCGATTGCGAGAAGGCACGCGCGCAGCTCGGCTGGACGCCGCGGCTCGATCTCGACCAGGGACTGCGGCTGACGGTCGACTGGTACAAGGCCCTTCAGCAGGGCCGCGATGTCAGGCAATTGTCGCTCGACCAGATCGACGGCGCGGCAAAGATGAATTTCACAATGATAGCATAATACCCCTGATTTGCCCGACGGGTCAAGCGGAATTTCGGTAAATCAGCAGTTGTCGTTTTCTACTGTGCATGGGGTTGTTTTCAACCGTCCGTCGGACGATCCCCCATTCTTCGGACCAAGGCTGATTTCATTGCGCTTTTAGCCCGGCAGGCCGAGAATCCCGGCAATCCGCGCCTCGGCCGTCACCTTGTGGGTCAGATAAGCGCCCGAAAGTACCGCGAGATACGATTTCAGGAGCACGGCGAGCACGAGAATCGCGCGTTCTACCTCCACGACGAGCCCGGTCCGCCCGAATGCCGCATCATGCAGGAACGGCCGGTTCTCCATGAAGGTCAGCCAGTAGAGATAGTCGTAGCCGGCAACGCCCGAGAACGCGTCTTCCCAATCGATCGCGATCGGCGTGACACCATTGAGCATCACGTTGTTCGGCCCGAAATCGCCGTGACAGAGCGCGCGTGGCAGGCTTGCGAGACGATCTTCAAGCAACGCGATGAGCGCGCCGACATCTGCAGCGGTCTCGCTCGTGAGCAGACCGCGCCCGGCGAGCGTCGTCAGCGCACGTCGCGCGCACGCCAGATGCGGCGTGAGATCGTGCAGTGGACGATCCGGCCCGTCCGCGCGGAGCGGCGCGCTCCATCCCTCCACCATCGCAGCCGCGACCTCGGGACGAAGCGGCGCGGACAACGGTGTGAAGGCCGGCATCACCAGACAAAGCCGCCCGGTGCCATCCGCAAGCGACAGCTCAAAACGATCCTGCACGACCGCATCGCCGTGGAGACGATGAAGGATGGCCGCCTCCCCGGCCAGGCGCTCGCGCGCGGCGGTATCGGGAAGATGAGTCTTGAGAAACCGCCGCTCGCCGGCGATCACGGCATCGAAGCAAACGCCGAGCGTTCCGCCTTGCGCCGGCTTTACCACCGCCTCGCCGTGATCGGAATTGAGATGCCGGCGCAGCGCCGCCAACACCCGCTCGCGTTCGGCCGGGAGGTCGAAACCACGGGTCCCGCTCTCGAAGAACGCGATCTTACTCAGCACGGTAGAGCTTGCTCAGATAGTCGATGCGGTCATAGCCGAAATGACGGGCGAGCGCCGCGGTCCCCTGCGCGATCTGCCTGCGCTCGTCGTCGGACAATTCCGAGATGACGGCCTGGTTGTAGTCTTTCGTGCTCCTGAGAACGGTCCCCCAGGGCGCGATGGACTCCTTGATCTCGACGCCGTTCCAGCTCGGATAGAGCAACGTGTCCAAGAAGGGAATGCCGATGAACCCGGCGGCCTCGGTCATGAACTTGCGCTTGTCCTCGACGAGGTCCTCGTAGCGCACGATCCGCACATTGGCCGGATGCATCTTTGCAAACATCTCCACCGTCGAGTGATAGATGTTCCAGGTGATGAGATATCGCGAGAGCGGCAGCGGGAACGGACGGCGCTTGGTGTCGCGATAGGCCGAGAACGGATTGCGCACCACGTGCAGGATGCGCACGTTCGGAAAATCGCGAACCATCCTGTCGGCATCGATGCCGATCGTGGGCGAGTAGCCGACATGGACCATCCCGGGCCGCGGCCTGGTGTAGTAGTTCGACCAGGCCGCAAAGGTCGACCTGAACAGGGCCTCGATCGCCTGCCGGCGGAAGATCGGCGGCTCGCCGACGAGGCGGACGAACTCGGCGATGCGCACCTTCTCGTCGAGCGCACAATCGGCATCCCTGAATTTGGAGCCGTTACGCTTGCGCAAAAAAGTCTTCAGTTCCTCGTCGATGATCTGCTCGTAGAGCTCGAGCGCCGTCAGTCCTTCCGGGAATTCGGGGTAGCGGTACTGGACGCGCTCGACGGAGGCGAGGAAGTCGTTGAAGGTGCGGTTGCCGAGCTGCGATTCAAAGGGATAGACGAGCAGATCCGGGTGGCCGTCGAGATGACGGTGGGTCACGTTGCCGCCGTGCTCAAAGCCCGCCGAAATCATCGCCAGCCTGAAGTCACTCATCTCCGACCTCTGTCTCGTCGATCTCAGCCATCCCGTTTAGCCGCATGGGGCGGATAATCAAGTTCCGCGGGGGATGGCGCGCGCATTGACGCGTCGGCGTCACTGATCTAGGCGAAGTCCATGCATGTTCTTGTCACGGGCGCGAGCGGCTTTCTGGGCTCCTACCTGGTTGCTGACCTGCTGGCACAGGGCCACGAGGTCGCCGCCCTGTTGCGGCCGGGCGGGCCGCGCTGGCGGCTCGACGAGGTCCTTCACCGACTGCATGTCATCCGGGGCTCACTCGAAGGAGTGGAACTGCTGCGCGACGAGTTGAAGGCCTTCGCACCGCAGGCGGTCGTGCACATGGCCTGGCGCGGCGTCGCCGGCGCCGATCGCAACGACACCGCTCAGTCCACCAACGTGTCAGACGCCGTCCGGCTCGCGGAGCTTGCCGCCGATATCGGCGCTAGGATCTTCGTCGGCGCGGGATCGCAGGCCGAGTATGGCCCCTACGACCGCGCCATCGGCGAGGACGACGCTACGCGACCGACGACGCTCTACGGCAAGGCCAAGTGCGAGGCGGGATCGGAGACGCTGCGTCTTTGCAAAGAACGCGGACTTCGGGCAGCATGGCTCAGGATCTTCTCGACCTATGGGCCGAAGGATGCTGATCACTGGCTGATCCCGAGCCTGATCCGCAGCCTGCGATCCGGGCAGCCGATGCCGCTGACGGCCTGCGAGCAGCGCTGGGGATTTTTGCACGCGCGCGACGCTGCGGCAGCGTTCGCGCTTGCCGTCGACTGTGAAGCTGCGCGCGGCGTCTTCAACGTCGGCAGCCCCGACGCCCCTCCTCTGCGGGACACCGTGACGCGCGTACGCGATCTGGTCGCACCCGGTGCAACGCTTGGCTTCGGCGAGTTGGCGTACCGGCCCGATCAGGTTATGGTCCTCGCCGCGGACGTTTCGCGCATGCGCGCATTGGGCTGGAAGCCAACAGTGCCGTTCGACCAAGGACTGCGCGAAACCATTGACTGGCATGAGCAACACAAATCGTCCTGACACCAATCTTCCTGAGCCGAAGGAATTCGCGCGCCGGATTCGTGCCCATGCCTTGCAGATGGTGCACGCCGCCAACGCGTCCCATATCGGCGGCTGCCTGTCGATGGCGGATATCCTGGCCGTGCTCTACACGCGGATCCTGCGTGTCGATCCCAATAACGCGCGCGCGCCCGGGCGCGACCGCTTCGTGCTCAGCAAGGGGCATGCGACCGCGATCCTCTACGCAGCGTTGGCCGAATGCGGCTTCTTCCCGGTCGATGAGTTGAAGACCTACTGCAAGGACGGCTCGATCCTCACCGGTCACGTCAGCCATGCGGTGCCCGGTGTCGAAGTCTCGACCGGCTCGCTCGGCCATGGCCTGCCGATCGCGATCGGCATGGCGATCGCCGCGCGAGCGGAAGGGCGCGGCAGTCGCGTGTTCTGCCTGCTCAGCGACGGCGAATGCGACGAGGGCTCGACTTGGGAAGGCATTCTCTTTGCGCCACATCACGGGCTCGCCAACCTCTGCGCGATCGTCGACTTCAACAAGATCCAGAGCTTTGGCTCGGTCGCTGAGGTTCTCAACCTCGAACCGTTCGCCGATAAATGGCGAGCTTTTGGCTGGCATGTCGAAGAGGTCGACGGTCACGACGGAACTGACCTCGAACGCGCACTGAGCGCTGCGCCGGTTGCATCCGGTCGACCGGTCGTCACCATCGCACATACGGTGAAGGGCAAAGGCGTCAGCTTCATGGAGAATAGACTCGAATGGCATTATCGCGCACCATCGGCTGAACAGTTGGCGGCAGCACTCGCTGAGGTGGGTGCATGAGAACTGCATTCGTCGAGAGCCTGTCGCAAGCCGCGAGCGAAAACCCCGACATCTGGCTCCTCTGCGGCGACGTCGGCTTCTCGGTATTTGAACCCTTCGCCACCAAGTTCCCGGAGCGCTACATCAACGTCGGCATCGCCGAGCAAAACATGGTGGGTATCGCAACCGGGATTGCGCTTTCGGGAAAAACAGTCTTCATCTACTCGATTGGAAATTTCCCGACGCTGCGTTGCATCGAGCAAGTTCGCAATGACGTTTGCCACCATGGTGCAGACGTCAAGATCGTGGCCGTCGGTGCAGGATACGCGTATAGCACCCAAGGCTATACCCATCATGCCATCGAGGACGCCGCAATCGTGGCGATGCTACCGGGCATCGAAGTGTTCGCACCGTGCGATCCGCAGGAGGTCCGCGCCGCAACACGCTTGATCGCCTCGAGCCGCAAGCCGTCCTATCTGCGGCTCAGCAGGGTCGGTGAGCCAAATCTCGGCTCGGGGGCCGTGACGGACATCCGCAAGCCGCGAGTTCTGCGCGATGGGCGGGACATCGTAATCCTCACGTCAGGCTCGATCGCATCGCAGGCGCTAGTCGCGGCCGAAATGCTTGAGAAACGCGGCGAGGACGTCGGCGTGGTCAATATCTCATGCCTAAAACCCTTTGATGCGACTTCCGTCCGAGATGTTACGCACAGGGCGACGCTTGTGGTGACGCTCGAAGAGCACAGCCTTTGCGGCGGCCTATTCAGCAAGGTGGCGACCACATTTGCCGGAGAGGCGCGGCGCCCGCCGATCGTCGGCATCGGCATTGAGGAGCAGGAGAGCGGAACCTCGTACGGAGGATCGCGCGAAGCGCTTCTGGACGCCGCCGGACTTTCAGTCGACGCGATCATCGCACGGATCGAGCGGGAATTGAGAAAGCGTCCACGCTGACAAGGATACCCGTCACTGCCCTTGCGGCGCCTGCGGCTCGTCGAAGTTCACGCGCTCGCGTTCGAAGACAACAGGCTTTGCCCTCACCTGGCCGTGGATCGCGAGCACGTATTCCCCGATCATCCCCATGAAGAACAATTGGACGCCGCCGAAGAAGAACATGGCGACGATCAGGGTGATGATGCCGGGCTCCGCCAGTTGCCGATATAGCAGCAGGCCGAGGACGAAATTGACGATGGCGTAGCCGATGCTCAGGGCCGAGATCAAAAAGCCCGCGAACAGCCCGAAGCGCACCGGCGCGGTCGTGAACGACACCAGCCCGTTGATGCCCTGGTCGATCAGCGCGCCGGCACGGTTCTTCGAAAACCCCTTCTTGCGCTCGCGCCAGGTATAGGGAACGCCGATGGCGCGGCCACCGCATTCGAAGGTCATCATGCGCATGAACGGATAGCTGTCGCGGACGCTGCGCATCGCCTCGACGACACGCCGGTCGACGAGCTGGAAGTCGCCGACGCCGGGCGGCACGTTCACGTCCGAAAAGCGCGTCAGCAGCCGGTAATAGGCGTTGCGGATGCCGCGCATCAGCCGGCCCTCCTCGCGCACCGCGCGGATGCCGTAGACGATCTCGTAGCCCTCGTCCCACAGCTTCACGAGGTCGGGGATCAGGTCGGGCGGATCCTGCATATCCGCCGGCATGAACAGCAGCACGGCGTCGCCGCCCGCCGCCATCACGCCGTTGAAGGTGTTGCGCAGCGGCCCGAAATTGCGCGCGTTGACGATGATCTTGACGCAGGGGTCGACGGCCGCGATTTCGCGCAAAATGTCCACGGTGCGATCGTCGGAGGCGTTATCGCAGAAGATGTGCTCGCGGCGGTAACCTTGCAGGCGCTCATCGAAGACACGGCGCACCGCGTCATGGCAATCCCTGACATTGAGTTCCTCATTGTAGCAGGGCGTCACGACGCTGATGGTCTTCACGAATGTCTCTCGCGGTTGCGCCTGAGGAACAGGCCTGCCGCCGGACTAGACCATCGGCCCTGCCTCCGCGCAACCGGAGCCCGAAAACGAAAAGCCCGGCGCGAGGCCGGGCTTTTGAGAGCTGCGAGGAAGGACTTGCTCAGTACTTCGCGACCACCGGGCCGCCGAACTGGTAGTTCACGCCGACGCGCAGGATGTGGTCGGTGAAGCTCGAGGACACGTTGGCACCGATCGCTGCGGCCGGTGCAAGCGTGAAGGGTCCGGAGCCGAAGCGGCCGAGATCCATGTAGAGATATTCGAGCTTGGCGCTCCAGTTCTGGGTGATCTTGCCCTCGACGCCGACGCCGACGGTCCAGCCGGCGCGCGTGGTGGAGGTCGAGCCAACCGAGGTCACGGCAACGGCAGCCGGAGTGAAGCCGGACATCGTGCCCGTGGTCTTGATCTCGCCGAACGCCAGACCGCCGGTGCCGTAGAACAGCACCTTCGGCGTCGCCAGGATGCCAACCCGGCCGCGCAGCGTGCCGAACCACTGCAGGCTCTGGTCAATCGTCAGCGTGGTGCCACCGGCAGCGGCGGCCGGCAGGAAGGTCAAACCGGGAAGACAGGGACCGGCGAGCACGGGGACAGCGGCGCAGCTATAGCCGGCGCGGCCCTTTTCGTCCGACCACTGAAGGTCCCCCTCAATGCCGAACACCCAGTTATCGCGCTGCCAGTTGTAACCGGCCTGGCCGCCCGCGATGGCTCCGTTCATGTCGAAGCGCGCGTTGGTGATCGAGCCGGCCGGCGGTGCGATCGGCAGACCCGTCGCCGTGTTGAAATAGGAGACGTCGGTGTTCGACCGGCCCCAGCTATAGCCCGCATTGGCGCCGATATAGAACCCGGTCCAGCTCCAGACCGGGTCGACGATCGGCGGCGCCTTGGCGTAACGCGGCGCCATGTCGGCGGCCATCGCACCCGTCGCGAACAGCGAGACCGCCGCCGCCATTCCAATCATCATGCGCTTCATGTGAATCCCCTCCGGCTCGAAACTAGCTGATAAAAAAAATACGCTGCCCGAGGTCGAAATGCTGTCGCGCGGCAGCAACATCCGGAAACATTCAACCAGACGGAGAGTCAGGATCGAGATACCGTTTTGGGGCTAGGAGCCTGATTTTGCTGGAACTTTCAAGTCAGGCCTGGCCCGACACCGGCTTGGCCTGTCGCGCCAATCCGACACGCTGGAGCAGCCGATCGATCAGGGGCCAGAACAACAGCAGAATCGCCAGCGTCGCAATCGAGCCGACCAGGCCATTCGACCAGAACACTTTCAAATTCCCGCCCGAGCCGATCATCGACAGGCGAAAGGCGTCCTCCGCCCGGTTGCCGAGCACCAGCGCCAGTGTGAATGGCGCGAGCGGAATGCCGATCTTCTTGAAGACGTAACCGACCACGCCAAAGCCCAACATCAGCCAGATGTCGAACATTGCGTTCTGGATGGCATAGGCGCCGATCGCGCAGGACACCACGATCATCGGCGCCACCGCCGCGAACGGCACGCGGAGGATCGAGGCGAAGATCGGCACGGTGGTGAGGACCAGCACCAGGCCGACGACGTTGCCGAGATACATCGAGGCGATCAGGCCCCAGACGAAATCCTTGTGTTCGACGAACAGCAGCGGGCCCGGATTGAGCCCCCACACCATGAGGCCGCCGAGCAGGATCGCCGCGGTGCCCGAGCCGGGAATGCCGAGCGCGAGCATCGGCAGCAGCGCCGCGGTCCCGGAGGCATGCGCCGCAGTTTCAGGTGCGAACACGCCCTCGATGCGCCCCTTGCCAAAGCTTTCGGGATCCTTGGAAAAACGTTTTGCGAGATTGTAGCCCATGAAGGAGGCCGCGATCGCGCCACCCGGCGTGATGCCGAGCCAGCAGCCGATGAACGAGGAGCGCAGCAGCGTCACCCAGTATTTTGGCAGATCCTTCCAGACCGACAGCACGACGCGCAGCGATATGCCGGCCGCATGGCCGCGCAAGGCCAGGCGCTCTTCCATCGTCAGCAGGATCTCGCTGATGCCGAACAGGCCGATGACGGCGACGAGGAAGTTGATGCCGCGAAGCAGCTCCGCCGAGCCGAAGGTCATGCGAAGATTGCCCGAGACCGTGTCCATGCCGATGCCGGCGAGCAGAAGGCCGAGCGACATCGAGATGACGGTCTTGTGCTTGGCCTCGCGCCCGAGGCCGACGAAGGAGCAGAAGGTCAGGAGGTAGACCGCAAAAAACTCGGGCGGCCCAAATTTCAGCGCGAAGGACGAGATCATCGGCGCGAGGAAGGTGATCAGCAGCACCGCGACCAGCGAGCCGATGAAGGACGAGGTGAACGCCGCCGTCAGCGCCTCCGCCGCCCTACCCTGTTGCGCCATCGGATAGCCGTCGAAGGTGGTCGCGACCGACCAGGCCTCGCCGGGGATGTTGAACAGGATCGAGGTGATGGCACCGCCGAACAGCGCGCCCCAATAGATGCAGGACAGCATCACGATCGCCGAGGTCGGGTCCATCGTGAAGGTGAGCGGCAAAAGGATCGCGACCCCGTTCGGGCCGCCGAGCCCCGGCAACACGCCGACGAAGATGCCGAGCACGAGCCCGACCATCATCAGCACCAGCGTCTTGCCCGTGAGCAAGACCCCAAAACCCTGAACCAGCAGACCGAAGGCTTCCATCGGACCTGCCCGCGCTTAACGACCGAAGGCCGCTTCGAGCGGTCCCTTCGGCATGATGACGTCGAAGGCGATGTCGAAGGTGACGAACATCACGGCCGTGAACACGAAGGCTGTCAGCAGCGACTTCCACAGCGCGATCTTGCCGACCAGCCGCATAAAGCCCGCGATCAGGAGGAAGCTCGCGACATAGAGCCCGAGGAACTGCATCGCCAGGCAAAACAGCAGCGTCGGCACGAACACCGCCAGCACGCGGCGCAACTGCGCCCGGGTGACGAAGGTCTGCGATCCGCCATGCTGCGACAGCAGCGCACTGACAAGGCCGTAGAGACTTCCACCGCCGAGAATGACGGAGAGATAGAACGGGAAATAGCCGGGCTCGGGGCCGGTCGAGTCCCAGGAAATTCCCGTGCGCCAATTGTCGTAGCCGAGCGTGGCGGCGAGCGCGAGCAGCAGCAGCGAGACGACGATCTCGATCGTTCGCGTGCTCACGACACTGGGCGAGTCGTCTTCGGGCGCGGTCGGGTCGTCGACGACGATTTCGATATCGGTTTGGGACATGAGAACCAATTCCCCCTCTCCCCGCTTGCGGGGAGAGGGTCGGGGTGAGGGGGAGTCTCAGCGAGGGCGGTGAGAGACGAACTCGTGGAGAGTCCCCCTCACCCGAATTCGATCTACGATCGAATTCGGCCTCTCCCCGCAAGCGGGGAGAGGCGAACAGCAGTTACTTCGCAACGAAGCCCGCTTCCGTCATCAGCGACTTGTTCAGCGTGTCGTCCTCTTCGAGGAACTGCACCATGTCCTTGCCGGTGAGGAAGATCGGCTTCAGCGCCTGCTTCTCCATATAGTCCTTGTATTCCGTCGTCTGCGTCACCTTGTGGAAGAGATCGACGTAGAAGGCCTGCTGCTCCGGCGTCACCTTGCCGGGCAAAAACATCGCCCGCAGCATCAGGTACTGGATGTCCAGCCCCTCCTCCTTGCAGGTCGGGATGTCGTGCCAGGACTGCGCCTCGGTCACCTTGCCGGTGTAGGAGATGCGTTCCTTGTCGAACACGCAGAGCGGACGAACCTGGCCGGCGCGCCAGACTTCGAGATTTTCGGACGGGTTGTTGACGTTGGACTCGGTGTGGTTGCCGACGAGCTGGGTCGCCGCCTCGCCGCCGGACTTGTAGGGCAGATAGGAGAATTTTGCGCCGGTCTTCTGCTCCATGAAGACGGTCAGCACGTGGTCCTCACGCTTGGAGCCGGTGCCGCCCATCTTGAACGGGCTGCTCGCCGCCTTCGCCGCCGCGATGAACTCCTTCACCGACTTCGGACCGCCGGCGTTGTCCCAGAGCACGAACTGGTCGAGCGCGATCACCGAGACCGGCGTCAGTTCGCGCCAGTTGAACGGGATCTTTGCCGACAGCGGCAGCATGTAGATCAGCGAATAGGCGATCAGCACCTTGTTGGCGTCGCCCTCGCTGGACTTCATGTACATCAGCGCTTCGGCGCCGGACGCCCCGCCCTTGAGCGAGACCACCATCGGCTGCTTCATCAGATTGTTCTTCTGGATCGCGGCTTGCATCATCCGCGCCATCTGGTCGGACGCTCCGCCGGCGCCTGCCGCGACCACGATCTCGACGGGTTTCGTCGGTTCCCAGCCGGCCGAGGCCGGCGCACTGCATAGCGCGGCTGCCAGTGCGATTGCAGCCCTCATCCCATGTCCCACGCGCTTCTTCCCTATGTTCTTGTTTGGATTGGTAATTCGGAAGCGAATTGGGGCGCATATTGGAGGCGAATGCGCGCAAGTTCAAGTCACCCGCCGCCGCCCGCCTTATGACTTTGGAATGAGACCACAGATCCCACAACGGCAAAAGGCGCGGGCCCCTTGAGGACCCGCGCCCAAGCCTTGCGATGATACGTCGGCACGCTGCGCGTGCGGTTACGCTACACGACCAGGATGTCGTGCGGGTTCACCGTTGCGCCCGACTGCACGGACACGATCGCGACGGCCGAAGCCTGCGTTCCGTCAGCGCTGTAGTAGAGCGTGTTGTTGGCGGTATCGAAATGGAAGACGGTGGCGCCCGAGAACTGGTCGTCGCCGGTGGTCTCGAAGGTCGACGACACGTCCATCCCCGCCGTCAGTCCACCGCCAAAACCCGCAGCCGAGATCGCGATGCGATCGTGCTGCGTGGTGGTGTTGAAGTCGGTGATCTGGTCCAGGCCGTCGGTCTGCTGCAGGAAGGCAAAGGTGTCGTCGCCGCTGCCGCCGGTGAGCGTCTGGCTGCCCGCATTGCCGATCAGGACGTCGTTACCACTGCCACCGTCGAGCACCGGCGTCCCGTTGGAGGAGACAATGATGTCGTCGCCGCCGGTGCCGGTCAGCATCGTCGCGCTGGCGGCGTTGTTGATCACGGTCGCAGTCGCATTGTTGGCGCTACTCGCGTGACCGTCATAGGCGGTGTAGTCGAACGAGCCGCCGAGCGTCGCGTCGTCGAAGAAGAAGACATGGCCAGCGCCCGACGCCGCGCTGCCGTCCGTGCTCGACGTGAGGCTGCCGAACGAGACATGATCGATCGTGTCAGGGTCGGTGTCGTTCAGCGCCAGCGCCCAGGCCGGGATGTCGACCGTGCCGCCGGCGTCGGCATCGGCGACGACTGTCTCGCCCACTGCCGTCGGCGCATCGTTCGCGCCGTTGATGGCGATCGAGACGTTCTGCACCGTGGAGGCGCCGTTGTCGTCGAGGATGGTGACCGCATAGGTCTGGACCAGGGTCTGCCCCTGCGCCAGGAACTGGATGTCGGCGTTGTCGACCGTATAGTGCCACGCGACCGATCCGCTTCCCGGCACCTCCGACACCGGGTCGAGCGAGAAGGATCCGACATAGCCGCTGCCCTGGGGCGTGAAGCTTGCGGTGTGCGTATCTGCGGTCTCGATGTCGGAGAAGGAGATCGATCCATCTGTTGCCTCCACCGCCGGTCCCGGCGTCGGTGACAGCGAGACCGCGTCGAGCAACAACCCCGTGCCGTCGGTTCCGAAATCAAAGAACAGTTGCGTTGTGGGATCGATCGAGTCGCCGACGACGTCGAACGTGTAATGCGTAAAGCCCAGACCGACGCTGGGATTGAGCGTGAGCAGCGCACCGTCCCAATAGACGTTGAACGCCGACGACGAGGCATCGGGATCGCCGGCGACCTCGAAGCTCAGCGTATAGTGCTGTCCGGCGATCGTGGACACGTCCTGCTCCAGGAACCCGCTGGTGAGCCGGGCTCCGTAGTTGCCGAACTCGCCGCCGATCAGCAATTGATCGACCGTGACGCCCGATGCGACCCAGCCGGAGAGATTGCCGGTCTCGAAGCCGCCATTGACCATCACCGTCGGGCCGGCGTCCTCGGTCAGCGTCCCGACCGTGTCGGCCGCGGTGACGACGGGCGCGTCGTCGCCGCCGAACACGTTGAAGGTCAGCGTCGTGTCGTGGCTCTCATTGAGGCTGTTGGTGACCGTTATCGTGAACTGCTCGGTCGGGTTGGTGCCAACCTGGAGCAGATCGAGCGCCGCATTGGCGGTGTAGTGGTAGGAGCCGTCGGCATCGACGACCAGCGTGCCATAGGCACCGGCGAGGTCGGCGCCGACATTGGCCGCCTGTCCGTTCACGGCGGTGATGCTGAGCGAGAGCGCGGCATCGCCCGGATTATCGAACACATCGACGATGGCGTTGCCCGCGGCAACCACACTGCCGGCCTCGATGGCCGCGGTGTCGGTGATGGTCGCCGTCACCGGGTTGACCGTCATCGGATCGGCGGCACCGGTGGCGGTGATCGTCACCTGCTGGGTCGAAATCGTCAGGCCATCCGAGACCGTGACGTCGTAGATGATGGTCAACGTATCGCTTGCGCCGAGGAAGTCGAGGTCCCTGTCGGGCAGGCTGAACGACCAGTCGATGCTGCCGTTCCCGATTCCCGTCGAATCGTGCAGCACTGTCTGCAGCGCGGTCTGCAGATCGGTCAGCGTATCGGCGGGAACGAAGAACGGGTTAGCCGACCACTCCGCGGAGCTGATCGCAACGCTGACGCTGTGCGTGTCGGCGAGATCGACGTCTGTGAAGTTGAGCGTGTGCACCGGCGTCGTATCGGGCGTGGACGAGCCGGCCACGCCGGGTTGCTCGGCGACGGTATCGCTGTCGGGCCCGCTGGTGACCGCCACCGCGTCATTGGCGCCGGTGATCGTCACCGAAACGGTCTGGCTCGACGTAGTCGAGGCATCGCTGACGCTGACGAGGTAGTTGACAGTCAACGTTTCGTTGGCCGCGAGATAGTCGAGGTCGAGGTCGGGAATGGAGAAATCCCAGTCGATGCTGCCGCTACCCGTCCCCGTTGAATCGTGCAGCGTCGTGGTTAGCGCCGCCGCGAGATCGGCCTGCGTTGCGGCCGGGACCGGCGCGCCCGAGGTCGAGTCAAGGCTGACGGCCACGGTGTGAGTATCGCCGGTGTCCTGATCGGTGAAGGCAAGGGTTCCGGCCGGCGTGGTCGGGGTCGTATCCGGCACGGCCGAGCCCGTGGTGTCCGCTTGTTCGCTCACCGTGGAGGATTCCGCTCCGCTGGTGATGACGACGGGATGGTTGGTCCCGAGGATCGTGATGGTGACGTCCTGGGTTGTCGTGCCGCCGGCGGGATCGGCGACGGTGACGTGATAGACGAGCTTCAGCGTCTCGCCGGCGCTCAGGAAATTGGTCGAGCTGTCTGCGATCGCGAAGTTCCAGTCGACCTCGCCGAGCAGGTGATTGGTGGAATCCTGCAGCGAGGTGCCGAAGGCGGCGAGCAGTTGCGCATTGGTCAGCGGGATCGAGCCGCCGCCGGAGCGCGTTGCCGTCACCGACGTCGAGACGGAATGCGTATCGGCGAGATCGATGTCGGTGAAGAGCAGGCTGTCCTGCGCCGTCAGGTTACCGGACGGATCGACATTCTGCCCTTCGACGAGGGCCGCGCTCTCGGGGCATGACAGGAAGAGCGGCTTGTCGTTGGTACCGACCACGGTGACCATGACCGTCTGCGTCGAGACCCCGCCGGCGTGATCGTCGAGCTGCACCGTATAGGTGATGTCGAGATGCTGGCCGGCCGCCAGATAGTCGAAGGCGAGATCGGGCGCGGAGAAAGTGGTGTTGATCGTGCCGGTGCTGGAGCCGGACGCCTTGACGACGTTGTCGACATGATAGAACGACATCAGCTCGGCGGTGCCGAACGCACCGGGCAACAGCCCCGCCGTGGCGCCGGAGGCCGTCGCCCCGATCACGGTCGCGGTGTGGCCGGTGTTGGTGAGGTCGTCATCGGTGAAGTTCAGCGCGACATGAACCGTATCCGGCGACAGCGACAGCGTCGTGTTGGCCTGCTCGGTCACCGTCGCAAGCGTGGTCATGGCGATCACCGGCTTGTCGTCGGTTCCGGTCACCGTGACCTTGACGGTCTGGATCGCGCTGCCGCCATGATTGTCGAAGACCTTGATGTCGTAGGTCAGGACCAAGGTCTGGTTCTTGGCGAGGAAGTCGAAATCGTCGTCCGCATCGCTGAAGGTCCATTTGAGTTGGCCCGAGCCGTTGGAGTCGCTCAGGATCTGCGAGTTCATCGCGGTCTGGAAATGCGCAAGCGATGCGGCGGGGATGATCGTCCCGCTGGAGAGCGTGGCCGAGTGCAGGGTCGCCGACGTGGTGTGGGTATCGGTCTTGTCGCTGTCCTTGAAACTCATCGTTCCGGACAGGATGTGCAGCGCGGTTGAATCTGTCGTGTTGGCGAATTCAGTGAAGCTCCCCGTCGCGGATGACGAGGTGAAGACCGGCGTATGATTGGTCATGAAAAACCTCTGCCTGCGTTGCCATAGGAACGCCGCCGCGGAATCGAGCGGCGACGTGATTCATCGGTCCCCGAAGATTTGGACGTGACTAATCGGTGTGGCGTAGTCGCAGGCCGCGCCTGGCGGTGGGATCAAGCACTGGAGAAATGAATTTCGGCGCGGCTCGCGTGGTCGTCGAACGTAGCCTTCTATTTTTTCAGTTCAATTGCGGTTCAATGACTTCAGGTTGCAACGGAGTCAGTCGAAACATGTCAAAATAGCTGGCTGATTTGCCGGCTCAAAAACGCGAGCGGACCGCACACAACCTGAACGATCTTATTACCGAGGCCGTCCCTGCGTCAATGTGAACGGTAAAACTTGCGTGTGCGGTTCCATAACGATGGAACTGCTTGAAAGACCAGCGACAATTCAGGAAATCGAAAATGACTGATGATTGATGTCAGTCATCGCCCGGCATGTCTCCGCACCAGCGCGGAGACACGGCACGAAAAGGTGGCCTACTTGCCCTTCCAGTTGGGCGTGCGCTTGTTGAGGAAGGCATCCATGCCTTCGCGAAAATCGTCGCTCATATAGGCCTTGAGGATCAAATCCTCGCCTTCCTCGCGCGACAGCGTCCGGCGGATGCGGCGCACCGCTTCCTTCGTCGCCTCGAGTGTCAGCGGCGCATGGCTCGCGACGAGCTTGGCGGTCTCGTCGGCGCGGCGCTGCAGGGTCTCGACGTCAGGGACGATCTCGTTGAGCAGGCCGAGCGACAGCGCCTCCGCCGCCTCGACCAGCCGCGCCTTGAAGATCAAGTCCTTGGTCCTGGCAGGACCGACCAGCGCGACGACGCGGCTGATATTGGACATCGACAGGCAGTTGCCGAGCGTGCGCGCGATCGGAAAGCCCATCCGCGTCGTCTCGGTGCCGATGCGAATATCGCAGCATGCCGCAATGCCGGCGCCGCCGCCGGTGCAGGCGCCCGCGATCGCCGCGATCACGGGCACGCGGCACTGCTCGAGCGTACCGAGCACCCGATCGATCCGCGCCTCATAGTCGAGCGCGTCCTGCGCGGTCTTGAAGGCGCGAAACTGCGAGATGTCGGTGCCGGAGGCAAATGCCTTGTCGCCGGCGCCGGTGAGGATCAGCGCCTTGATCGAACGATCGGCGTTGATCTCCAGGCAGATCTCCGCCATGCGGTCATACATGGCGAAGGTCATGGCGTTACGCGCCTGCGGGCGGTTGAAGGTGATCCGCGCGATGCCGTCCTCGACGGAGTAGAGCAGGTCTTCGTTGGCAGTCGTCGGTGCGTTCATCGCGCGCTCACTTTATTCTTGTTGTCTTGGGCCGCCCGTTCAGGCGACCTGGGCCTTGGCCATCGGCACCACGTCGCGCCCCTTCAGGACCTCCATGGCCGCCAGCACGCCACCGGAACGGTGCGGGATTTTTGCGAGATCGAGACCCATCTCGACGCCGGCCAGCGTGCCCATCAGCATCAGGTCGTTGAAGTGGCCGATATGGCCGATGCGGAACACCTTGCCCTTGACCTTGTTCAGGCCGGTGCCGAGCGACATGTCAAAGTTCTCCAGCACCACCTTGCGGAAGGCGTCGGCGTCATGTCCGTCGGGTACGCGCACGCCGGTCAGCGCCGGCGAATGCGCGTTGGGATCGACGCACTGCGTCTCGAGGCCCCAGACCTTGATCGCCGCACGCGTTGCGGCGCTATGACGCTTGTGGCGGGTCCAGACGTTCTCGAGCCCCTCCTCCTCCAGCATCTTCACCGCTTCGCGCAGACCCATCAGCAGATTGGTCGCGGGCGTATAGGGGAAGGTGCCGAGCTTGTTGAAGGTGATGACCTCCTGCCAGTCCCAATAGGAGCGCATGCCCGGATTGGCCTTGGCCACAGTGAGCGCCTTCTCCGAGACGGCGTTGAAGCCGAGGCCCGGCGGCAGCATCAGACCCTTCTGGGAGCCGGCGACGGAAACGTCGATGCCCCAGGCATCGTGCTCATATTCGAGCGAGCCGAGGCCCGAGATGGTGTCGACCATCAACAGCGCAGGATGCTTGACGCGGTCGAGCAGCTTGCGCACCTCCAAGGGCGGCGTCACACAGCCGGTCGAGGTCTCGTTGTGCACGACGCAGACCGCCTTGATCTTGTGCTGCTTGTCGGCGACGAGCCGCTGCTCCATCTCGGCGAGGTCGGCGCCATGGCGCCAGTCGCTCGGGATGAAGTCGACGTCGAGCTTGAACTTGTCGGCGATGCCGCGCCACAGCACGGCGAACTGGCCGGTCTCGCACATCAGAACGCGATCGCCCGGAGCGAGCACGTTGACCATCGCCGCTTCCCAGGCGCCGGTACCGGACGAGGGATAGATGATCACAGGCTGCTTGGTGCGGAACACCCGCTGGATCCCGGCCAGGGCCGCGAAACCGAGCTCGGCGAACTCCGGACCGCGATGGTCCAGCGTCGGCATGTCCATGGCCCGCAGCACCCGGTCGGGCACGTTGGTCGGTCCTGGAATCTGTAAGAAATGCCTTCCAGTGTGCACGGTCATGGGCGTCCTTCCCGGTCTCTCGGTGTCTTGCCTCAGGGTCTCACGCCCTAAGGGTTGGCGAGCCGCTCGCATATCACTATTCGCCCGGCTTGTCCCTCGGTTGGGGAGGCCCGTCAATGCACAGGAAGCAGGGCTCGCCTTGCCAATCCGGCCGGCGCTAGGCAAGACGTCTCCGGCAACAGGTGAGAGCGGGTCATGGCGGCTGAGGCGGCCGAAAAATCGGGAAAAGCGGCCCAAAGAGGCGCTGAAAAAAGCGCCCTCGCCGCGCGTCTTTCCCGTGAAATCACGGGTGAGGTCCTGTTCGACGCCTTCAGCCGCGGCCGCTATGCCACCGACGCCTCGTTCTACCAGATCATGCCGGTGGGCGTCGTGGTGCCCCGCAGCATGGACGAGGCGCTCCGCGCACTCGCGATCGGCCGGGACGATGGCCGGGTCGTCACCCCCCGGGGCGGCGGCACCTCGCAATGCGGGCAGACCGTCAATGACGGGCTGGTGATCGACTTCTCAAAACACCTCAACCACATCCTGTCGCTCGACGTCGAAGGCCGCACCTGCGTGGTCGAGCCCGGCATCGTGCTCGACGACCTCAACCGGCAACTGAGAAAACACGGGCTCTGGTTCCCGGTGGACGTCTCCACCGCATCGCGCGCCACCATCGGCGGCATGGCCGGCAACAATTCCTGCGGCGGGCGCAGCTTGCGCTACGGCACCATGCGCGACAACACGCTGTCGATGGAGGCGGCGCTCGCGGACGGCACGCTGATGCAGTTCGGCGAAGTGCCGCGCGATCTCACGGATGTGAATGCGAGCGCAGATGCGCGCGCCCTGTTCCGCGACATGCTCGACCTCGGCGCACGCGAGGCCGATGAGATCGCGGAGCGGTTTCCGAAGGTTCAACGCCGCGTCGGCGGCTACAATCTCGACGCGCTGGTGCCGCGCAATGCGCCGAACAACATGGCGCATCTCCTGGTCGGCTCGGAAGGCACGCTCGCCTTCACCACCAGAGTCGAGCTGAAATTGTGGCCGGTGATCCGCAACAAGGTGCTCGGAGTCTGCCATTTCGGCAGCTTCTATGAAGCGATGGATGCCGCCCAGCACCTCGTCAAGCTCAAGCCGATCGCGGTCGAGCTCGTCGACCGCACCATGCTCGCGCTCGGCCGCGACATCGCGATGTTCAGGCCGATCATCTCTGCCGCCATCAAGGGCGATCCCGATGCCGTGCTGGTGGTCGAGTTCGCCGACGAAGATCAGGCCCAGAATCTTCAGCGCCTGAAGCAGCTCACCGAGCTGATGGGCGATCTCGGCTTCGGCTGGAACAACGACAAGCGCAAATGGGGCGGCGTGGTGGAGATATCAGAGCCCGCGCTGCAGAGCGGCATCGCCGATTTCCGCGCCGCCGGCCTCAACGTCATGATGTCGATGAAGGAGGCAGGCAAACCTGTCTCCTTTGTCGAGGACTGCGCCGTGCCGCTGCCGCACCTCGCCGATTACACCGCGCGGCTGAACGAGATCTTCGCCAGGCACGGCACCCATGGCACGATGTATGCCCATGCCTCCGAAGGCTGCCTGCATGTGCGCCCCGTGCTGAATTTGAAGCTGGAGAAGGATGTGAGGGCGATGCGCGCCATCGCGGAGGAAGCCTTCGCCATGGTGCGCGAGTACAAGGGCTCGCATTCCGGCGAGCATGGCGACGGCCTGGTGCGTTCCGAATTCCACGAAAGCATGTTCGGCCCGCGCCTCGTCGCCGACTTCAGGGAGGTGAAGCACCGCTTCGATCCCGGCAATGTTCTCAATCCGGGCAAGATCGTCGACGCACCCAAAATGGACGACCGTTCGCTGTTTCGCTACAGCCCGGACTATCGCGTCGGTGAGTTCAAGACCAGGCTCGACTGGTCCGCTTATCCCGGCGCCGGCGCCGGCTTCCAGGGCGCGGTCGAGATGTGCAACAACAACGGCGCCTGCCGCAAGCTCGAGGGCGGCGTGATGTGCCCGTCCTATCGCGCGACCCGCAACGAGCAGGATGTCACGCGCGGCCGCGCCAACACGCTGCGGCTCGCGATCTCCGGCCAGTTGGGCCCGGACGCGCTGACCTCGGACGCCATGATGGAGACGCTGAAGCTATGCGTGTCCTGCAAAGCGTGCCGGCATGAATGCCCGACCGGCGTCGACATTGCCAAGATGAAGATCGAGGTGCTGGCTGCCCGCGTTGCGTCGCATGGCCTCACGTTGCGCGACCGGCTGGTCGGCTATCTCCCGCGCTACGCTGGCCTCGCCGCACGACTTGCGCCCTTGGCAAATCTGCGCAACCAGAGCCCGCTGTTGCGAAAACTGTTCGAGCGCTTTGCCGGCATCAGTGCACGCCGTAAGCTCCCCGCCTTCCGCAGCGATGTATTCACGGCGCCGGCAGACGTAATCGGACCCGCCGATGGCCGCGAGATTGTGCTGTTCGCCGACACCTTCAACCGCATCTATGAGCGCGAAAACCTCGACGCCGCGCTGCGCGTGCTGGTCGCGGGCGGCTATCGCGTGCATCTGCCAAAGCCAGCGAACGGCACGCGGCCGTTGTGTTGCGGCCGCACCTTCCTCTCGGCGGGCCTCGTCGACGAGGCGAAGGCGGAGCTCGACCGGCTGGTCAAGACCTACGCGCCGTTTGCCGCGCGCGGTGTGCCCATCGTCGGGCTCGAGCCGAGTTGCCTCCTGACGCTGCGCGACGAGCTGATGTCGCTGCGCAAGGACGACGACGCCAGGGCGGTCAGCGCGCACGCCCTCACCTTCGAGGAATTTTTGGTGCGCGAGGCGGAAGCCGGCCGGCTGCAACTGCCGCTCGGTGCCGTCGCCGACAAGGCCGTGGTCCACGGCCACTGCCACCAAAAATCATTCGGCGCCTTCAAGCCGGTCGAGCAGGTTCTGCGCCTCGTGCCAGGCTTGGAGGTCAAGACCATCGAGTCGAGCTGCTGCGGCATGGCCGGCGCGTTCGGCTATGGCGCTGACACCTACGACGCCTCGATGGAGATGGCCGAGCTGTCGTTGTTGCCCGCCGTGCGCGCTGCGGAGCCGGCGACACTGGTCGTCGCCGACGGCACCTCCTGCCGCCATCAGATTTACGACGGCACGACGCGCGACGCGCTTCATGTCGCGCGCGTGCTGGCGATGAGCCTCGACCGCGCCAAACCAATTTCACCCGCCAGCTAAGGATCAAATGACATGGCCGAACTCACCCTCGACACCGCCCGCAAGATTCTCGACGCCGCCTTCGTCAAGGCCGGCCAGCTCAAGCTGAAGCCGCTGGTCGTCACCATTCTGGACGCTCGCGGCGTCATCAAGCTTGCGGCAGCGCAGGATGGCACCAGCCTGATGCGCGCCGAGATCGCGCACGGCAAGGCCTATGGCGCGCTCGCGCTCGGCCTCGGCTCGCGCGCGCTGTTCCAGCGTGCACAGGAGCAGCCTTATTTCGTCGATGCCGTGAACACGCTTGCGAAGGGCGCACTCGTCCCCGTGCCCGGCGGCGTGCTGATCCAGGACGGCACCACGCTGCTCGGCGCCGTCGGCGTCTCCGGCGACACGTCAGACAATGACGAGGCCTGCGCCATCGCCGGCATCGAGGCCGCCGGCCTGAAGGCGAACGCGGGCTGATTGGCCGCGCATCTCGCCCTCAGCGATGAACGGCCTCCCCAACGCAGCGACGCCTGTTGTCGCGATGCTCTGCACGCGCGGCATGGAGGCGTTCCTGCAAAATGCGCTGACGGGGATGCTGCGGGCGGGCATTGCGCCGAGCCAAATCCTGGTCGCCTGCCCACTGAGCGCCGAGGACGGCGTCCGGCGCGCGGTGTCCGGACATTCGCCCGATATCGCGGTGCTGCCGGATGAATCGCTGCCGACGACGACCGACGATGCCTATGTCGGCTTCGGTTCGGCGCCCTTCAGCGATATCTCCTGGGCAAAGATCGCGCTGATCCGGCGCCTGATCGATCAGCATGAGCACATCGTCTACGCCGATCTCGACATCGGCTGGCTGCGCGATCCGCTGCCCTACCTCGCGGAGGTCGCGCGCCAATATCCGATCGCATTCCAGACCGAAGGGCTGCCACGCTTTCCGCCTGCCATCTGCTGCGGGTTCATCTCGCTGCGACGGTCAGCCCGAACCATTGAGCTGCTCGACACGCTGCTGGCGCAAAGCCGCCAGAGCGATCACGGCAAGCGGATCGACGACCAGGCCGCCTGCCAGCAGCTCATCGCCCGCGACGCGACCTGGCTGAAGGACATCTACTTCCTGCCGGAGACGCTATTCGTCAACGGCCTCGGCTATCCCATCCTGCAGCAGGCGGTCGCGCCTGTTACGATGGAGCACGAGCTGCAGCCCTATCTGTTCCATGCCAACTGGACCGTCGGCCTGGAGAGCAAGCGCAAGCTGCTCGCCGCGGTGCATTGCTGGTTCGTCGACGACTACACGACGTCCGATATTCCCACGACCGCGCCGGCCACCAGCGCACCCATCGTCGCGGTGCTCTATCCAGTGTTTGACGTGCGCGGCGACGTCGCCGACCACCTCCGCGCTTGGATCGATCGTCAGGTGCAGATTGCGCCAGAGCAGTTTCAGATCGTCATCGCCGCGAGCACGGAAACGGCACTCGACGAGGCCGCGTTGCGGCGCCTGCTTCGTCCCGGGGACCTGCTGGTGAGAGTCCCCAATGCCCGAGAGGACACCGAGCTCTGGAACGCCGCCGCAAGCACGGCGGCCGCGTCATGGCTCCTGTTCGTCGAAGCACACGGCCAGCCAGAAAGCGACGCGCTTTCGGCACTGACGGCATGGATCGCAGCCAATCCGGACAAGCGCGCCTGCAATTTCCAGATCCGGAATCCAGACGACTACCGCGTCGCCCGCCTGATGAAGCGCTGGTTCGCGCAGATCCAACGGGGTTGGGCGCAGCCGACCACATGGCAGCGGCTGCATCGCACCGCCTTCGCCTTGCGCCGCGACGTGTTCGACCGCGTGGGGCCGATCGATCGCTTCGGCCAGTTCGGTCCGCCCCTGCTCTCGGCCCGGCTGCATCAGCGCAACATCGCGATTGCGACGCTGCCCCATTCGGGATTGCTGCACGAAGACTCGCCGGACATCGCCGTCCACATCGACGACACCGCCAATTATGCACGAGGTGAGCTTTCCGCGCGCGCGGCCGCAAGCGATGCCGAATTTTTCGAAACCTATTTCGGTCCGTCGCCGTTCCACGGCACCGCCCCGATCGTCCCGGCCCGCGCTGCCCTGCGTCTTTCGCTCGGTCTCCTGACTGCCACATGGCGGCATCCCGGTGCCGCCCCCACCCTGCTGCGCCAGGCGTTGCGTCTCCTGCCCTCGCTCGTCCCGCTGCGCCTGCGGCGGGCCTGGTTGACGGCGATGATCCGGCTCAACACCTTTCTGCTCATGCACCTGCCGTCGTCGGGTGCGCTGACCTGGACGCTGTTCAGCGACTCGCATGGCTACATCGTCCGCGCCGAACAGATGACATGGATGGCGGACAATGCACCGCCTCCGATCGTGCAGAGCCGGGACATCGGCGCGGTTGCGCTGACCCGGCACGCGATCACCGGCCTGCATGCGCTGGAATTTGTCGACGGCGACGCACTGCGCTGGACCCATCCCGCTTGCCTCCTCCGCCTCGCCGCCGGCCGCAAGCTGACCATAAAGCTCGAGACACGAAACCTGCGTCCGGGACTCGAGCCGCATCATCTCGAGGCCATCATGCCCGGTGGCAAGCCGGTAACGATCGAGGTCGACGGCACAGGCGGGTTGTCATTGCGCCTGGAAACTCCGTCGACGGCTTCTGGTATCGCCGACCTCGTGCTGATCGCGTCGGAACTAGTCGAGCCGGCCGTTGCCAATCGACCCGTCCGCCGCCTCGGCCTGCCGCTGTTCGGCATCACCGCCGAATTCGGCTAGACGCGGCAGGCCACCGGCTACGATCCCTTGTGTTGCCCGACGGGCAAATCACGCCAGATACGGGTCTACGTGACTTCGCAAAATATTCCGATTTACCGAATATTCAATTTGAACTACATCCAACTCACCCCGGCCCGCCAAAAGGGACGTTTCGCGATCGTCACGAACCGTAGGCCGGGGTGCGGTGGACGCGGTAGCGCCAGCGCGTGACGCAGATGGCAGGGCGGAGAGATCCGTGAGCCGTCGCGATCCGCGGAATCGACACGGCGCGGTCACAGCGTTCATTGCCGGCTTCGAGGGCGAGCACGCGCAAGCTTTCGAATGTCCGGTGAGGGACGCCCGCGGACGGCAAAAGCGTGTGGTCCTGGCGCCCGAAGTCTGGCGCCAAGTTCTGTGGTGATGGAGCGGTCCGACCGGAAGCGCACATCAGTCATCGGCAGGACGACGGGGGCAATAGAGCACCGCTCCCCGGGGAGAGCGCGCCATAAGCCGTTAAAACCATCCGCGCAGGGAAGGCCGGGAGCCCGGCCAACACCTGTGGTCACCCCGCGTGCGTTTTGTCGCGTGCGGATCGTGGGTGCCAGCCGGCGCCCGGCCTTCCCAGCGCCCTCTGTTGCAAGAGAGCGCGAAACGGCAAGCCAAAACCCGGGCACGAAATGCCGCGGGAGCATGATGTCATGTCCGCTTTCTTACCGCCCGGGCCAGGTCGGCTTGCGCTTCTCGCTGAAGGCTCGCAGGCCTTCCTTCGCGTCCTCCGTCATCGCCAGCAGCGCGATCTGACTTTCGGTGTAGGCGATGCTCTCGTCAAAGGACATCGAGGCGATCGCGCGCATCGCATATTTGCCGCGGCGGATCGCGGTCGGGGATTTGTCGACGATGCGGCCGATCAGCCAGTCGACCTTTGCGTCGAGCTCGGCTGCCGGCACGACGTAGTTGAGCAGGCCAGCGGCTTGCGCCGCTCTGGCGTCGAACGGCTCGCCGGTCAGCGCCCATTCGTTGACGAGGCGCGGCGGCGCGATGTTCTGCAGCAGGCTCAAAACCTGCATCGGAAACACACCGACCTTGACCTCGGGCAGGCCGAAGATGACGTTGTCGGCCGCAACCGCCATGTCGGTCATGCACAGCAGCCCCATGCCACCGGCCATGCAGACGCCGCCGACGCGTGCGATCGCCGGCTTGGTCGCGTTCTGCGACAGCCGCAACAGATCGGCATAGTCGACATTGGGCTTTGCATAATCCATCGCGAAAGCGGCGCCCGAATTCTGCAGATCGGCGCCGGCGCAGAACGCCTTCTCGCCCGCCCCCGTCAGCACGATGACGCGGACGTCCTTGTCGTCATGCGCGTCGCGATAGCCCTTCGTGATCCCAGCGATCACGTCGCCGTTCAGCGCGTTGCGCTTCTCCGGCCGATTGATCGTGATCCAAAGTGCCTGCCCGCGCCTTTCGGTGATGACGCTCGTATTCTCGGCCATGGTCTGCTCCCGTTTGACGCCATTTGCGGCAGCACGCCCCGCCGGTGCAAGTGCAATTTGCGACATCGCGAGCGGCCTAGCGCCTTGGCACAAGTTCGAGCGGTCGCTATCCTGAGCGCGGATTTCATCACCGAAGAGCTATTCATGCGGACCGCCGTCGCGTTGTTGCTGACAGGCTTGATTGCCGTTCTCGCCGGCACCGAGGGCCGGGCCGCCGATCCGTCGCGGATCGCGCTCGTGATCGGCAATGCAAAATATCCCGACAACGAGGTCGTCCTGACGGACGCCGCCAACGACACCCAGGACGTCTCCGACGAGCTGAAGCGGGACGGCTTTGCGGTCGACCGGCAGAACAACCTCACCGGCGACGGCATGCGCCAGGCGCTCGACCGCTTCTATGGCAGGATCACGCCGGGCGCGATGGCGCTGATCTTCTTCGACGGCTTTGGCATCCAGTCCAACCGGCAGACCTATCTGCTGCCGGTCGACGCACAGGTCTGGACCGAGCCCGACGTCTCACGCGACGGCTTTGGCCTCGAGGCGATCCTGGCCGAGATGAACAGCCGCGGCGCCGGCGTCAAGATCGCGATCATCGACGCCTCCCGGCGCAACCCGTTCGAACGGCGCTTCCGCCGCTATTCCGCCGGCCTCGCGCCTGTGATCACGCCCAACAATTCGATCGTGATCTATTCAACCGCGCTCGGCTCCGTCGTCAGCACGGCCAGGAACGACCGCAGCCTGTTCGTCACCGAGTTGCTGCGCGAGATCCGGACCCCGAATGTCAGCGCTGAACAGGCGCTGACCAACACCAAGAACGGGGTGGTGCGGGCGACCAACCAGGAGCAGGTGCCATGGCTGACGTCGTCGCTGACGTCGGAGTTTTCCTTCGCAGCACTGAGCACGCGGCCGCCCGACAGCAAGCCCGGAGACCAGACGCAGAAACAGGAACCACAAAAGCAAGAACCGCAGAAACCAGAACCGCAGAAGCAGGAGCCGCCAAAGCAGGTCTGCGAGGCACCGAAGCCGAACAGTCCGCCGGGTGCGGACGATCTCGCCAAAGACCCTGTCATCGCGGACCTCACCCGCAAGATCGCGGCGAACGCCAAGGACGGCAACGCGCGCTACAAGCGCGGCCAGGTCTATGCGATCAGGCACGCCTATCCGCAGGCCATGGCCGACTTCGACGCGGTGATCAAACTCAATCCGAAGGACGCGGAAGCGCTGAACAACCGCTGCTGGACGCGGGCTGCGATCGGCGATCTCCAGGTCGCGCTCGCCGATTGCAATCAGGCGCTTCAACTCAATCCGGGGCTGACCGATGCGCTCGACAGCCGCGGGCTCGTGAACCTCAAGCTCGGCAAGACGACGGAGGCTATCAAGGACTATTCGGACGCGATCCAGCGCAACCCGCGCTCGTCCTCGTCACTGTTCGGCCGCGGCGTCGCGACCCGCAAGAGCGGCGGCGACGGCTCAGCCGACATCGCGCTCGCAAAATCGATGGACCCCAACATTGCCAGGGAGTTTGCGGGCTATGGTGTGACGGAGTGCGTGCCTTAACTCGCCGGCGCTTTCCGTATCCAGACCTTGTTGTCATGGAACGCCGCACCGCCGATCGGCGCGATCGTATCGGCGCCGGTCAGCACGTTGATGCCGCGGCCGCCGATATGGTCCTTGTTCGGATGGATGGACTCCGCGATCAGCACGCCGCGCCGCACGCCGTCGAACAGCGTCGCGATCAGCGAGGTCTCGCCTCTGATATTGCCGAGCGTCACCGCGTCGCCTTCGGCAATGCCGAGCGATGCGGCATCGAGCGGATGGATCATCACGCTCGGCTTGCCCTCGCGCGCCTGCGAGGACGGCGTCTCGTTGAAGGTGGTGTTGAGGAAGCTACGCGACGGGCTCGTCGCAAGGCGGAACGGATGGTCCCGGTCCGCTTGCTCGATCACGTCCCAATGGTCGGGCAGCGACGGCATCTTGTCGAAATCGCCCATCATCAGGCCGAACGGCGGATTGGCCCAGTCGGCTTTGAAGTGGAATTTCTTGTCGGCATGCGCAAAGCCGTCGAGATAATGCGAGGTGCGAAAATCCGGCTGCAGATCGCGCCAGAGATCGGCTTCGAGTGCCGCAATATCGCCGTGCCCGCTCAGCTTGAGCGTCGCGTCGATCAGCTCGCGCGGAGTCATCTCGAACCCCCGGTGCTTCGCGCCGACGCGCCTGGCGATCTCCTGCAGCACCTCGTGGTTGGAGCGGCACTCGCCGGGCGGATCGATCAGCTTGGCGCCGACCGAGATGTGCTGATGGCCGCCGCCGTAATAGAGGTCGTCGTGCTCCATGAACATGGTCGCGGGCAGCACGATATCGGCCATCTGCGCCGTCTCGGTCATGAACTGCTCGTGCACCACCACGAACAGGTCCTCGCGCGCAAAGCCCTGGCGCACCAGATCCTGCTCCGGCGCGACCGTCACCGGATTGGTGTTCTGGATCAGCATGGCCTTGACTGGTCCCTTGCCGTGCAGCGCCACGGCATCGCCGGTCAGGATGCGCCCGATCTGGGACTGGTCAAGCGCGCGCGTCGAGCGATCGATCGCGTCGTGGCCTTCGATGATGGATTCGTCAAAATGCCACAGCGCGTAGTTGTTGAAGAAGGCACCGCCGCCCTCATACTGCCAGGCGCCGGTCACCGCGGGAATGCAGTTCGCCGCATGCATCTGCGCCGCACCATTGCGGCTGCGGGTAAAGCCGTAGCCGTAGCGGAAAAAGGTGCGCTTGGTCTCACCGACCGCCTTGGCAAAGGCCTCGATCTCCGCAACGGGCACGCCGCAGATCGCGGAGGCCCATTCCGGCGTGCGCGTCCTCAGATGCGCCTCGAGCTCGGCCGGGCAATCCGTGTACTTGTCCATATAGGCGCGGTCGGCATGACCGTCGCGGAACAGCACGTGCATGACGCCGCAGGCGAACGCGCCGTCGGTGCCGGGACGCAGGATGATCTTGATGTCAGCCTGCTTCATGGTGTCATTGTCGTAGATGTCGACCGCGGCGATCTTCGCCCCGCGCTCCTTGCGCGCGCGGGAGGCGTGCGTCATCAAGTTGACCTGCGTGTTGACGGGATTGGTGCCCCAGATCACGACGAGATCGGAGACGCCCATCTCGCGCGGATCGGCGCCCGCGATCTTGCCGGTGCCGATGGCGAACCCGACGCGCGCGACGTTGGCGCAGATCGTCGAATAGAAGCGCGAATATTTCTTCACATGCGACAGCCGGTTGAGGCCGTCGCGCATCACGATCCCCATCGTGCCGGCGTAGTAATAGGGCCAGACGGACTCCGCGCCGAACTCGCGCTCGGCCTCGTTGAAGCGCCGTCCGATCTCGTCCAGCGCCTCATCCCAGCTAATCCGCGCGAACTGGCCGGAGCCCTTAGGTCCGGTGCGGCGCATCGGATGCATCACCCGCTCGGGGTGATGGATACGCTCGGCATAGCGGGCGACCTTGGCGCAGACGACGCCAGCCGTATAGGTCTGCTTCTTGGAGCCGCGGACCCGGCCGATGCTCCGGCCCTCGATCACCTCGACATCGAGGGCGCAGGCCGACGGGCAATCATGCGGACAGGTGGAGTGGCGGATCTCGATCTTGGCGTGCTGGTTCATGCCAAATTGGTAGCATCGAATTACCGGCCGACCGAGCGCATTTATCCACCAGTGCCCATGCAATTTGCTCAGGCCGCGCGCACCCAGTTCCGGCCGAATGCTGCGCGGCCACACCGAAAACCTCCCGATATTCCCGCGCAAATCGACTTTGTGAGGCGTCGACATCAGGCCCGCCGCGCCGCTACATTGCCGCCCAACAAGAATGACCGAGGGAGGCGGGTATGGTGGGCGCACTAACGGGCCGAAGATTGACGCTGGGGCTGGCCACAATCCTCCTCGCCGCAATTGCGCTGCCGCAGCACGTTCAGGCCCAGGACTATCCGAACCACGCGGTCCGGATCATCGTGCCGTTCGGTCCCGGTGGGCCGGCCGACGTCGCCGCGCGGCTTCTGGGCAACAGCCTCCAGGAGACCTTTGGGCAACCCTTCGTGGTCGAGAACCGCACCGGCGCCGGCGGTGTGATCGGCACGGTGGAAGCGGCCAAGGCGCCGGCCGACGGCTACACGCTGCTGATGATGTCCAACACCCAGACCGCGAACGAGTCGCTGCTGAAGCCGGACCAGCGCAAATACGAGCTGATGCGCGACCTCGCGCCGATCGCACCGGTGAACTCTTCCGATCTCGTGATCGTCGTGAACCCGTCGGTCGAGGCGAAGACCCTGCAGGAATTCATCGCGCTCGCGAAGGCGCAACCGGGCAAGCTCAACTACGCCTCGTCTGGCCAGGGCACGCCCTATCACATGGCCGGCGAGCTGTTCAAAGCCATGGCCGGGATCGACGTCGTGCACGTGCCCTACCGCAACAGCGGCGAGGCGCGGAGCGGCGTCATCGGCGGGCAGGTGCAGATGATGATCGACGCCGTGCCGGCGATGGCGCCCAACATCGGCGAGAACCAGGTGCGTGCGCTTGCCACCACCGGCAAACAGCGTTCGAGCGTCTTGCCGAACGTTCCGACCGCGAACGAGGCCGGCGTTGCCGGATATGAGGCGACCATCTGGCTCGGCTTGATGGCGCCGGCCGGCACGCCAAAACCGATCATCGACAAGCTCAACGCCGCCGTGAACGGCGTCGTAAAGCGCCCCGACATCGTCAAGCTCTGGACCGGGCAAGGCGCGGTGCCGTTGGCAATGACGCCGGAAGAATTCGACAAGTTTTTGCGCGGCGACATCGTCAAATGGGCCGATGTCGTCAAGAAGTTCGAGAAGTCCTGAGGCCGCTGCCGACAATGCCGAGCGTTCGCTTTCGCCTCAACGGCACCGAGACGGCGGTTGACGCCGATCCCGACCAAACGTTGCTCGGCGCGTTGCGCGGTCCGCTCGGCTTGCCCGGCACGCATTTCGGCTGCGGCGCCAATGAATGCGGCGCCTGTTACGTCATGGTCGGCGATCGCGCGATGGCTTCCTGCGACATGCCGCTATGGTCGGTAGCGGACAAGGATATCACGACGGTCGAAGGCCTCGGCGACGCCAATCATCCGCATCCATTGCAGCGCGCCTTTATCGCCGAGCAGGCCATGCAGTGCGGCTATTGTATCTCGGGAATTCTGGTCAGCGCCGCAGCTTTGCTGAAGCGCAATCCGGCGCCGACGGAAACCGATGTCAGGCAGGCGCTCGATCGCAACCTCTGCCGCTGCGGATCGCATAATCGGATCGTGCGGGCCGTGTTGCGCGCGGCCTCGGAGATGGCAAGGCCATGAGCACGCCATCCCCCGCCCCAAAACTGCCGGTCAACCTCGCGGCAAATCCGAGACTGTCGTCCTGGGTGAAATTCGCAGGCGACGGCCGCGTGTCGATCTCGCCCGGCAAGGTCGAGATCGGTCAGGGCATCGTCACAGCGCTGGCACAGATCGCCGCCGATGAGCTCGACGTCGATATCGGCCGCATCGAGATGATCCGCGCCTCGACAGCGACAAGCCCGAATGAAGGTGTCACGTCAGGCAGTCTCTCGATCCAGCAATCCGGCCGCGCGTTGCGTCAGGTCTGCGCCGAGGTTCGGCAGATCTTCGTAACGGCGGCAGCCGAACGGCTCGGCGTCGATGCATCGGCGCTTGCGGTCGAGGACGGCACGATCCTTGGCCCCGGCAACGTCAGGACGAGCTATTGGGAGCTCGTCGACGACGTCTCGCTCGACCGCGACGCGACGGGCCGCGCGGCAGCGAAGCCCTCGACCGCGCGCAATGCCGCGGGTCATTCGCTCCAGCGCATCGACATCCCCGACAAGATCTTCGCGCGCCCGCGATTCATCCACGATTCCCAGCGGGCCGGCATGCTGCACGGC
>NZ_PPPT01000091.1 GCF_006483445.1 Bradyrhizobium guangdongense
GCCCGGCCATGACGACGTGGAGGCAGTCTGTGCGAAAAACTCAGCCCCGCCCCGGCGAACGCGGGCCGGCCTTGCGCTGGCTGGTGTAGGAGTCCCAGTTGCTCCAGCTTCCGTTGCTGAGGCTTTGCAGGTCGGTCGTGAGCGGGCGGCGGGTGCGCTTTTCATAGTCGGCGATGGATCGTTCCGACTGTACGATCTTCCGCTTCAGATCCGCGATCGCCTTCAGCGTCTGCCCGTTCCGCTTCGAGGACGCGATTTCGCCCATCGTGAAGCGCGCGGTCTCCAGCGCCTTCAACTCGGCGCGGTTCTTCTTCAACTGGACCCGGTGCCAGGCGATGTTGCTGTCGCTGTCCGCAACCATAAGGGAACTCCGCTGATTCGGCTCAGGACATAGTAACGTCCAGCGAATCGGCGGGGCAACGGTGCCGCGACGGCGAAAATACGGCTTTGGTTCGCGCTTACCGCTCGGCAAAGGCCTTTTCGACCACGAACTGGGCCGGTTCGCCGTGATTGCCCTCGACGAAGCCGCGCTCGGTGAGGAGCAGGCGGGTATCAGTGACCAGTGCCGGGCTGCCGCAGATCATGACGCGGTCATGGGCGGCTTCGATGGCCGGCAGGCCGATGTCTGCAAACAGCTTGCCCGAGGTGATGAGATCGGTGATGCGGCCGCGGTTGCGGAAGGGGTCGCGGGTCACGGTCGGGTAGTAGATCAGCTGGTTGCTGATGTACTCGCCGAGCAGTTCGTCCTTGGGTAGCGTCTCGGTGATCATCTCGCCATAGGCGAGCTCTTTCACGTGCCGGCAGCCGTGCAGCAGCACCACCTTCTCGAAGCGCTCGTAGGTCTCGGGATCCTTGATCACGCTGAGGAACGGAGCGAGGCCCGTGCCGGTGCCGATCAGATAGAGGTTGCGGCCCGCTTCGAGGTTGTCGATCACGAGTGTGCCGGTCGCCTTGCGGCTGACAATTATCTCGTCACCCTCTTTGAGATGCTGGAGGCGCGAGGTCAGCGGGCCGTCCGGCACCTTGATCGAGAAGAACTCGAGCGTGTCCTCGTAATTGGCGCTGGCGACGCTGTAGGCCCGCAGCAGCGGCTTCTCGCCGACCTTGAGCCCGATCATGGTGAATTCGCCGTTGCGGAAGCGGAAGGTCGGGCTGCGGGTGGTCTTGAAGGAGAACAGCGTGTCGGTCCAGTGGTGAACGCTGAGGACGCTTTCCTGGTTGAAATTGCTCATCTCACCCTGCCCTTGCCTATTGCCGTAATCGGCTAGATAATATCATTCGTGTACTATCGTTCGTATACAAATGAATAATCCGGCTTGATCGATCGGTCAAGGCGGGATCAGATCGCAAGCGTTGCAGGTAGGGATAAGGAACCATCTCCATGGCGCATGACGCACCCCAGGCCACCGGGCCTTCCAAGCTCGTGATCCGCAATATCGGCCTGCTGCTGTCCGGCGACCTGAACAAGCCGATCCTCGATGCCGACACCATCGTCGCCGAGAACGGCAAGATCACCGCGGTCGGCCGTTTCAAGGACGTCGACATCGAAGGCGCGACCACGATCGTGGACGCCAACGGCACCACGGTGGCGCCCGGCCTGATCGACAGCCACGTCCACCCTGTGGCGGGCGACTGGACGCCGCGGCAGAACCAGATCAACTGGATCGACAGCTACCTGCATGGCGGTGTCACCACCATGATCTCGGCCGGCGAGGTGCACATGCCCGGCCGTCCGCGCGACGTCGTCGGCCTGAAGGCCATGGCGATCTTCGCCCAGCGCGCGTTCTGGACGCTGCGTCCCGGCGGCGTGAAGGTTCACGCCGGCGCGCCCGTCATCGAATGCGAGATGGTCGAGGAAGACTTCAAGGAATTGGCCGCGGCCGGCGTGAAGCTGCTCGGCGAAGTCGGCTTGGGCGGCGTCAAGGACGGCCCGACCGCGCGAAAAATGGTGGGCTGGGCGCGCAAATACGGCATCCAGAGCACGATCCACACCGGCGGTCCCTCGATCCCCGGCTCCGGCCTGATCGACAAGGACGTGGTGCTGGAAGCCGACACCGACGTGGTCGGCCACATCAATGGCGGCCACACCGCGCTGCCCGACGACCAGATCCGCTGCATCTGCGAGGGCTGCAAGCGCGGCCTCGAGCTGGTTCACAACGGCAATGAGCGCTCCGCGCTGTTCACCCTGCGCACCGCGCGCGAGATGGGCGATCTGCACCGCGTCATCCTCGGCACCGACGCGCCGGCCGGCTCCGGCGTGCAGCCGCTCGGCATTTTGCGCATGGTCTCGATGCTGTCGTCGCTCGGCGACCTGCCGGCCGAGCTCGCCTTCTGTCTCGCCACCGGCAACACCGCGCGGATGCGCGAGCTCGATTGCGGCCTGATCGAAGTCGGCCGCTCCGCCGATTTCGTGCTGATGGACAAGGCGCAGCATTCGCCCGGCAAGAACATTCTGGAGAGCGTGCAGCTCGGCGACCTCCCCGGCATCGGCATGACCATCATCGACGGCATCGTGCGCACGCAACGCAGCCGCAACACGCCGCCGGCGGGGAAAGTGCCGGAGATCGTGGCGAAGTAAGCTCGGATTGCAAGCAGACCCGTCATCCTGAGGCGCGAGTGCGCGGCGCCATTGCGCCGTGCGCGAGCCTCGAAGGATGAATCGGCCGAGATGCAGCAGCCGGGCCGTCGCCCTTCGAGGGCCGCTGAAGAAGCGGCCACCTCAGGGTGACGGTACAGCGTCTCGCGCTCCCTGGAGTCACGACACCTTCGCGTCCACCCGGCACTGCGCGTCGCCGACGCGCACGAGCGCCGTCATGAACGGATAGGTGCGCCGCCAGGGCTGGAATTTTTCGCCGCTGTGGCCCTTCAACAGCATGCGCACGCCTTGCGGATCGAGGTCCGCCGACACGGAATAGGGTTGCGCTTCCGCCATGAGCTCGAGGCGGCCGACCAGACGGCCGCCGCGCGACGGCTGCTCCTCGATGCGCAAGGCGGTACGGCCGCAGGTGCTTGCGCCGGTGACTTCGACCCCGCACCAGCCGCCAGCGCATTTCGAGATGTCGAACGTTAGTTGCCTCGCCTCGTCCTTCCAGCGCCCCGCGAAATCGGCTACGGACTCTCCGGCGCGCGCGGCGGGCGCCGCATTGCCGACACCAAGCCCGACGATCGTGGCCGCAATCATGGCCCTGATCGGTCCGAGGAGCGTTGAATTGGAGCGAGCCGACCCGCAACGAATTGCGCCGCTCTCCGCATTGCGGTCGCACGCGGTCCGCTTCGCCAAAGTCGTCGCGTTCATCGTCGCTTCCTCTATCATTTTTCCGGCGGGACTGATGGCGATCGCCCTCGGATTTGGGGCGATGCCGCTGCCGCATCCCTTGTATCTCGTCCTGCAGCGGCTGCCCATCGTGTTTCCGCTGCACATGATCGCGTCGGGGCTGACGCTCATCCTCATCCCGCTTGCGCTGCTGCTGCGCCATCGCCCGTCCCTGCACCGCCCCATCGGCCGCGTCGCCTTCGGCTGCATTCTGACCGGCGCGCTGAGCGCGCTACCCGTCGCGCTGTGCAGCGAAGCCAACGCCGTGGCGCGGACAGGTCTGTTCGTGCAGGGCGTCGCATGGCTCGGATTCGCCGTGGCTGCGGTCCATGCTGTCAGGTCCGGCAATGTCGCAAGTCACGCGCGGCGAATGATTGCGGTCGCCGCGATCGCGTCCGGTGCCATCTGGTTGCGGCTGGTGACAGCAGTGGCGACGGTTTTTACGTTGCCGTTCGACGAGGTCTACGCGACAGCGACGTGGCTGTGCTGGATCGTGCCGCTGGCGATTGCACTTGTGTGGACGAAGTGCTCCACTGCCGCACCCGTCATCCTGAGGCGCTCGCCTTGCGCAGCAAGGTGAGCCTCGAAGGATGAACGGGCTAGGTGATGCAGCGGGGCCGTCGCCCTTCGAGGCTCGCCCAGCGGCGCAGTTGCGCCGCAAGGCTCGCACCTCAGGGTGACGGAGCGGGAATCGAGTTCACCGCAGCTTGTTCAGCAGCGCCATCAGCGTCTCGCGCTCCTTCGCATCCAACGGCGCCAGGGTCTCGCGAGTGATGGCGAGCGCGCTGGGGGCGACCTTTTCGGCGAGCTGCTGACCGGCGCGGGTGAGACTGACCTGCAGCCGGCGGCCGTCCTCGGGATCAGGGCTGGTCTCGGTCAGGCCGCGCGCGGTCAGGCGGTCGATCACGCCCTTGATGGTGGCGACATCCATGGCGGTGAGGCGGCCGAGCTGGTTCTGCGAGCACGCGCCGGTCTCGGCGAGCTTTGACAGCGCCGCCCATTGCGTCGGCGTGAGGTTGGTGCCGATGTCGCGGGCAAAGATCGCGCTGTGGCGCTGCCAGACCTGGCGCAGGATGAAGCCGACCTGCTCGTCCAGCACGTAAGGCGCTTTTGCCGGCTTGACGCTCTTCTTCGCCGCAACGCTTTTCGCCATCAGTTGTCAGCCCCTCACAACGACAGATGCGCGTCGCGGATATCCGGACGTGCGTCGAGCTCGGCCATCGTACCACCGAAACAGATTCGGCCACGCTCGATGATGTAGGCACGATCGGAAATCAGCCGCGCAAAGTGCAAATTCTGCTCGGAGACGACGATGCTGACGCCCTCCTTCTTCATGGTCAGGATCGCATCGACCATCTGCTCCACGATTTTTGGCGACAGGCCCTCGGAGGGCTCATCGAGCAGCACCAGCGACGGATTGCCCATCAGCGTGCGCGCGATGGTCAGCATCTGCTGCTCGCCGCCGCTCATGCGACCGCCCGGGCGGTTGCGCATCTCGCTGAGGTTCGGAAACAGCGCGAACAGCTTTTCGCGCGTCCAGTACGGTGCGTTCGTTCGCTTGGGCTGGCGGCCGACTTCGAGGTTTTCGTCGACGGTGAGGTCGGTGAAGATGCGACGCTCCTCCGGAACGTAGCCGAGGCCGCCGCGCACGATCTCGTGGGTCGGACACACTGATACGTCCCTGCCCTCGAACTGGATGCGGCCGGTGCGCTGCGCGACGAGGCCGACGATGGAGCGGAAGGTCGTGGACTTGCCGGCGCCGTTGCGGCCGAGCAGTGCGACGACCTCGCCCTCGCCCACTTCAAGGGCGATGTCGAACAAAATATGCGCCGGGCCGTAATAGCTGTTGAGGTCCGCAACTGCGAGCTTCATGCCGAGGCCCCCTCGCGATGGCGGGCGTCGTAGACCAAGCCCTCGCCGAGATAGACCGCCTGCACCTGCGGATTGCCGCGCACCTCTTCCGGCGAGCCCTCCGCGATCAGCGTGCCGCGGTTGAGCACGATGATGCGGTCGGCATGCTCGAATACGACGTCCATGTCGTGCTCGGTGAAGAGCACGCCGATCGATTTTTCGCGCGCGATGGTCGCCGTCAATCGCATCAGGTCGACGCGTTCGCGCGGGGCCATGCCGGCCGTCGGCTCGTCCATCAACAACAGTTTTGGCTGGTTGGCGAGCGCGACTGCGAGCTCAAGACGCTTGAGGTCGCCATAGGCGAGTTCGCCGCAGGGACGGTCGGCATAGCCGCCCATGCCGACGAGTTCGAGGAGGCGTCCGGCCTCGTCGCGCGCGACTTTTGCCGCCGAGCCGACGAGATTGAAGAGGCGCTGCTCATGCGAGATCAGCGCGACCTGCACGTTCTCGCGCACGGTCATGGTGGCGAAGGTTGCCGTGATCTGGAAGGTGCGGCCCACGCCCAGCCGCCAGATCTCGCGCGGCTTGCGGCCGGTGATCTCCTCGCCGAGCAGGCGGACATGGCCGGAGTCCGGCCGGTTCTGGCCGTTGAGCATGTCAAAGCAGGTGCTCTTGCCCGCGCCGTTCGGGCCGATCAGCGCAAGAATCTCGCCAGCGCGCAGCTGGAACGACACGCCGCGCACGGCATGGATGCCGCCATAGGATTTTGTCAGGCCTTCGACCGCAAGAAGTGTGGGGGCGACGCTCATTCGGCAGACTCGATCGGTTTGGCAAGCAGCGTCGATCCCGGCGGCGAGACCGAGCGTTTCCGCTGCAACAGCATTTCCAGCGTGCCGACGATGCCCTTGGGGAAGACGACCACGATCAGCACGATAAAGCCGCCGAGCACGAGTTTTGACAGGTCGGTCTGGCTGACCAGCCAGATGTTGAGGGCCTTGTAGACGATGGCGCCGATGACAGCGCCCGACACCGTCTCGACGCCACCGAGCAGCACCATGACCAATGCATCGACCGAGAGCGAGATGCCGAGATTGTCGGGGAAGACGCTGCCCTTGAGGTAGGCGAACAGCGCACCGCCGACGCCGGCCGTGGTGCCCGCGATCACGAAGGCGGTCCACTGCATGCGTTTGGCGTTGATGCCGATCGCTTCACTGCGCAGCAGCGAGTCGCGCGTGGCACGCAACGCGTAGCCGAAGGGGGAGAACACGGCGATGCGCAGTGCGATCGTGACAAGAGCTGCGACGCCGAGCGCCAGCCAGTAGAAGTGCGAGGGGCTCGCCGCCCACTTCTCCGGCCACAGGCCCAAGATGCCGTTGTCGCCGCCGGTGACGCTGACCCATTGGAACGCGATCGACCAGACGATCTGCGCGAACGCCAGGGTCAGCATCGCAAAATAGACGCCGGAGAGTTGCACGGCGAAGAAGCCGAACACGGCCGCGCCTGCAAGACCCATCAGCGGCCCGAGCAGCAGGCAGACGATCATCGGCAGCCCCGCCATCTTTGCGAGGAACGCGATGCCGTAGGTGCCGAGGCCGAAATAGGCGGCATGGCCGAAGGACGCGAGGCCGCCGACCGCCATCAGGAAATGCAGGCTGACGGCGAAGATGACGAAGATCGCGATCTCGGAGGCGACGGTCAGCGCGTAATTGCCGGCAAACAGCGGCAGCGTCGCCGCAACGATCAGCCCGGCGAGCGCGGCGAGCCGTTCGTTCTGGGTCAGCGGTCGCCAGGGATTGACGGTCAGGCCCGGCGTACGACGCGCGGCTGCCTCAGGCTTACCGAACAAGCCCCAAGGGCGAACGATCAAGACCACCGCCATCACCAGGAACACCAAGATGATCGAGATCTTTGGAAAGATCAAAATGCCGAAGGCGTTCAGCTCCGAGACCAGCACGGCCGCGACGAAGGCGCCGACGATGCTGCCGAGCCCACCGATCACGACCACGACGAAGACCTCGACGATGATGCGCAGGTCCATGGCATGATGCACGGCATCGCGCGGGATCTGAAGCGCGCCGCCAAGCGCGGCAAGGAAGACACCGACCGCAAACACCGAGGTGAACAGCCACTTCTGATTGACGCCAAGGGCTGCGACCATGTCGCGGTCCTGCGTCGCGGCGCGCACCAGCACACCCCAGCGCGTACGCTGGAACAGAAGCCAGAGAACGCCGAGCACGACGGGGCCGAGCACAATCAGGAACAGATCGTAGCTCGGGATGGCCTGGCCGAAGAAATCGACTGCGCCCTTGAAGCCGGGCGCACGGCGGCCGACGAGATCGTCGGGACCCCAGATCAGGACGACGAGGTCCTGCACCATCAGAGTCAGACCGAAGGTCGCGAGCAACTGAAAGAGTTCAGGGACGTGATAGATGCGCCGCAGCAGCACCATCTCGACGAGAAGGCCGATCAGCGCCACCGCGAGGGCCGCCATGACGATACCGCCCCAGAAGCCGAACGCGCCCGAGAAGCGGTCCGTCAGCGTGAAGGCGATATAGGCGCCGATCATGTAGAAGGCGCCATGCGCAAAGTTCACGATGCGCGTCACGCCGAAGATGATCGACAGGCCCGAGGCCACCAGGAACAGCGACGCTGCGCTGGCAAGTCCCGTGAGAAACTGTACGACGTAAAAGGCCATCTTCGGTCCGGGTTGGGTGTGAAGTCACCTCGCCCCGCGTATAGGGAGAGACACTTGTCGCTTCGTAGGGTGGGTTAGCCCTGCGATTGCGCGAAGCGCAATTCGCCGGGCGTAACCCACCGCTTTGGTTTCCGCAGAGACAGAAGTGGTGGGTTACGCCCCCGGGCTGCGCTTTGCGCAGCCGCAGGGCTAACCCACCCTACGGCAGCGGAGACTAGTCCTTCGGGCGCATCTTCTCGACTTCGGCATCGCTGGGCAGATAGTCGGCACCCTTCTTGTAGGCCGAATCCACCATCACGCCCTTGCCGTCCTTCAGCGCGGTCTTGCCGACGAAAGCACCGAGCGTCGACTGGTGGTCGATCTTGCGGAAGGTGATCTCGCCGAGCGGCGACGGCACCGAGAGGCCTTCGGCCGCGGCGATCAGCTTCTCCGGATCGGTCGAGTTGGCCTTGGCGAGGATCGCAGCCGCCGACTTGATGGTCTGGTAGCCGACGATCGAGCCGAGACGAGGATAGTCGTTGTACTTGGCCTGATACGCCTTGAGGAACGCATCATGCTCCGGCGTCTTGATCGAGTACCAGGGATAGCCGGTGACGATCCAGCCCTCAGGCGTCTCCTCCTTCAGCGGATCGAGATATTCGGGCTCGCCGGTGAGGAACGACACGACCGAACGATCCTTGAACAGGCCGCGGGTGTTGCCTTCGCGCACGAGCTTGACGAGATCGGCGCCGAAGGTGACGTTGAGGATCGCTTCCGGGTTCGCCGCGGCAACCGCCTGAACCACCGGGCCTGCGTCGATCTTGCCCTGCGGCGGCCACTGCTCGTCGACCCACTGGATGTCAGGACGCTTCTCCGACATCAGCTTCTTGAAGACGGCAACGGCGGACTGGCCATATTCATAGTTCGGCGCGATCGTCGCCCAGCGCTTTGCCGGCAGCTTGCTGGCGGCTTCCACCAGCATCGCGGCCTGCATGTAGTTCGAGGGCCGCAGGCGGAAAGTGTACTTGTTGCCCTTCGACCAGGTGATGGCGTCCGTCAGCGGCTCGGCCGCGAGGAAAAACACCTTCTTCTGGTTGGCGAAGTCGCTGACGGCGAGCCCGATGTTCGACAGGAACGTGCCCGCGAGCATCGCGACGCCTTCGCTCGAGACCAGCTCATTGGCCGCGGTCTGCGCGTCGGCCGGCTTGCCGCTGTCGTCCTTGGAGACGACGACCAGCTTCTTGCCGTTGATTCCGCCGGCCGCGTTGATCTCCTCGACCGCGAGCTGCCAGCCCTTGCGATAGGGTTCGGTGAAGGCCGGCAACAGCGAGTAGCTGTTGATCTCGCCGATCTTGATCTCCTGCGCCATGACAGACTGCGCCATGCCGCCCACGAGGAGCGCGAACGCCGCGCCGACAAAAGTGTTTCTTGATCGCATCCCAACCTCCACTTTCAAGTGTTTATCTAAGACCGTCTTCGCCTTTGACTTCCGCAACCGTCAATCCGCCAACACGCGGCAGCGGACGGCCGCTGTCGGTGACGGCAACCGCGACCATGATCTCGTTGGCGCGCGGCGCGTCGTTGATCTGCACTTCCATCCCGTCAAAGTGACTGCGCACGAAGGCCGCGTCCTTGTGACCCAGCGGGATATCGAGCGTCGTGCCGGGGCCGCTGCGCTTCTTCGATGACGGGATCAGCGCTGCGCCCTTGCTCAAGACCTTGCGCACCGGCGCACCCATCTTGGGATGCAGGATGGCGGCGGCATGCTCCAGCTCGCCATTCTCGCCAACCGCAGCAGCCTTGCCATAGCTCTGCACCTTGGCACCATCGATGCCGAGGGCAGCGACCGCGCGCTTGGACAGGAGATCGCCGAGTTCCTCGCCGATGGCGATCAGGGGCGAAAGGTCCTCGACATATTTCCCGGCAAAGGGGTTTTCGATCACGGCAATCGCGGCCGCGCGTCGCGTCGGCGGCGAGACCTGGCGACCCATCTCCATCTGCGTCTCTTCGACGACGGTGACGATCTTGCGGATGATCGCGCTCATTGCTGCTGTCCCTGTTCAGGCATGGATCGCGGTCTCCGCGATGCGCTGATACGATCTCTGCCGCTCAATATCCTTGGTTCCGATGACGAGCATATCACCACAAAGCTGCAACACGGCACCCTCGATCAATCCGCGATCGAACAATTGTCGTGCACGTTCCGCGCCAGATTCGAGCGCGTCGCGAATCTCGTCTTGCGACAATGCGCCGACGTCGCGGGTGACGAGGCGCGCGCCGAGATCGTTGTCGGGCTGGATCTCATTGGCGGGGCAACGGCTGATGGCGGGATGTCCGGGCAGATCGACGGCATTGGCGATGACGGTCGCCGCGGCATCGGCCTGCGACGCGGTTCGGGCCAGCACGGTCACGGCGTCAGCAATGCCAAGCGAAAAGCTGCGACCATGACGGCCAGAGGTCGCGATTCCGCGCACGGGATCGTCGTCCCTGACGATCATCGTCCGCATCAACCCGTCGCGATCTGGCCGGTCCATCAGGCCGACGGTGAACTGCTCGCCGGGTGACAGGTGAATGGCGATATCGCCGCCATTGTTGACATAGGCCTGATCGAGCGCCGCGGCGCTCAGCATCGCGCCCAGGATTTCCTCCGCGACGCTGCCGGCAACGGCGGCCATCGGCGTGATAAAACACTCCGCGGCAAAGGGCGCGACCGCGGCGTGCATGCGACGCGCAACGACGCCGCTGAGTACGCAAGCGCCCGGCACCACCGGCTTGCGCAGCTCAGTCAATTCCGCGCAGAGCGCATCGAGCAGGCCGGCAAAACGCCCGGCCGCGGCCTCATAGGCCGCGCGCACCGCGCTCGCCGATCCCCTCGCCTCGACGATCAAATCGATCGGACCATCCTGCAAATGCAGCCGCCGGCCATCAGACAGCAACGCGATTTGCGGGAGGCGCTTCATGCGCGGCGCCCCGGAAGCGGCTGCTGCCACGGCACCTGGCGGACGTCCTCGCCGGCCTGCACTTCCGCAAGCGGCCGCACATAATCCATGTGCCCACCGAGCGCGGCATAGTCGGACAGCTTCATCGTGAACTCGATCGGCGCGACCAGCGCCGGCGTCGGCACATAGCCGAACGCTCCTATCGGCATCTGCGTGACATCGACCATGTAAGTGATGCCGCCACCCGGCCAGACATAGACCGGCGCGCCGCCGCTGGTGACGCGCGTCAGCGCATCCTTCACCGAGCGCGTCAGCCGCACCGGATTATCGGTGACGCCGGCGCGCAGCGAACCGCCGGCACCGGCCATGAACAGCACCGTGCACAGCGCCGGCTCGCAATTCTCCTGGATGCGCTCGACCGAAAATTTCAGATCCGCCGGCATCTCCGTCTCGACCGGCTGGAGGGTCTCGTCGAGCACATAATAAGACGAGTGCTCACCCGTCGTGGAGACCATCAGCATGGTCAGACCGGCCTTCGCCTCCTTGGCGTCGAACGGACCGAGGATCGACAAGGGATCGGAGATGTTGGTGCCGCCCCAGCCCGTGCCGGGATCAGCGACCTGGAAATAGCGGCCAGGCGTCGAGCGCCGGCCCTTCATCTTGATGCCGGTGTCGGCGATATCGAGCAGCTTGCCGGCCTGGTGCTCGCTGAGCACACCGGTGATGTGGTCGTCGACCACGACGACCTCGTCGACCTTGCCGTGCCACTGCTTGGCGAACATGCCGATCGTCGCCGAGCCGCAGCCGACCCGCATGCGCTCTTCTTTCACGCCGTTGACGATCGGCGGCTGCCCCGCCTGCACCACCACGGCCGCACCGCCGTCGATCGTGAGCTCCACCGCCTTGCAGTTGGAGAGGTCCATCAGCGTGTCGCAGGTGACGCGGCCCTCCTTCTTGGAGCCGCCGGTCAGGTGATGCACGCCGCCGAGCGACAGCATCTGCGAGCCATATTCGCTGGTCGTGACGTGACCGACCGCCTCGCCCTGCGCACGCACGGTCGCGGTTTCCGGCCCGAGATAGCGGTCGGTGTCGATTTTCACCTTCACCCCGCAATAGGAGAAGATGCCTTCGGTGACCACCGTGACCATGTCGACGCCGTCGACCTCGGACGAGACAATGAACGGCGCCGGCTTGTAGTCGGGATAGGTGGTGCCCGCACCGATCGCCGTGACGAAGGTCGAGGGACCCTGGACGAGCTTGCCGTCCCAATCCTCGCTGCGGCTGAACGGCACCAGCTTGCCGCCCTGCGAGACCGTGCGTTCGAGAACGATGTGCGGATCGACGCGAACGAGCTTGCCGTCCTGATTGGCATAGCGGTCGCAGGCTCCCGCCGCGCCCGGCTTGATGTAGCACATCACCGGACAGGCATCGCAGCGGATCTTGTCGGTGGCGGCGCTCGTCGTGTCGTTCATGTGCGGGCGGCCCAGCAGATCACGGGGGCTTATCATTCGTACACGAACGATGCGCGCGATGCCGGGGACTGTCAAGCGGCGCTCCGGCCGAAAAATGCGCGCTGCCGAATAAAACCTCATTTGCCTCCCGCCCCTGTCCACAAAGCGGGCATTCACGCTGCAGTGCGGCATGCACCGCTTGCACGTTTGTGTACAAACGGTATCGTCGGCTTCACGAATTTGATGCGCATGCGCGCTGTGGCTGGGAGCAAGGATGACGCAGGCACCGATCCGCCTCACCGTGAACGGCAGGATCCACGACGTCTCGGCATCGGCCGATACGCCGCTGCTCTATGTGCTGCGCAACGACCTCGCGCTCAACGGTCCGAAGTATGGCTGCGGTCTCGGCGAATGCGGCACCTGCACTGTCCTGATCGACGGCAGCGCGGCGCGCGCCTGTGTGATTCCGGTCGGCGGCTGCGCCGGGCGCGACATCGTGACGCTCGAAGGCCTCGGCACGCGCGACAAGCCCGATCCCGTGCAGCAGGCCTTTATCGACGAGCAGGCCGCGCAGTGCGGCTACTGCCTCAACGGCATGATCATGACCACGAAGGCGCTGCTTGCGATCAACCCGCGGCCGACGGAGCGCGAGGCGCTGGAAGCGCTGCGCTACAATCTCTGCCGCTGCGGCACCCATGTCGAGATCTTGCGCGCTGTGATGCGCGCATCTAGCCAACTCGCCGAGGCCAGTGACTAATGGCCTCCGATCCGCAGCGCGACACGGAGCGGCGTTCCGGCTCGCTCGTCGTTCTCCAGACACTGGACGACGGTACGTCCGAGACGTTCATCCGCATCACCGCCGATGGATCGGTCAGCGCCTATAACGGTCATGTCGATCTCGGCACCGGCATCCGCACCGCGCTCGGCCAGATCGTCGCCGAAGAGTTGGACGTGTCCTTTGCGCGCGTCGTCGTCGTGCTCGGCGACACCGCCGTGGTGCCGAACCAGGGCGCGACGATTGCGAGCGAGACGATCCAGATCACGGCCGTGCCCTTGCGCAAGGCGGCGGCGCAGGCGCGAAACTTTTTGATCAGCCATGCCGCGGCGCGGCTGGAGATGCCACTCGACGAGCTCAGCATCGAGGACGGGCTGGTTCGCGGCCACGACAATCGCAGCATCAGCTATGGCGAGCTGATCGGCGAGGACACCATCCGCCTCGAGTTGGCCGACCACGTCAAGCTCAAGGCCGTCGGCGACTATGCAATCGTCGGCCAGTCCGTGCCGCGTGTCGATCTTCCTGCAAAAGCGACCGGCGAGCTCACCTTCGTCCACGACATCCGCGTCCCCGGCATGGTGCATGGCCGCGTGGTGCGGCCGCCCTATGCCGGCGTCGATGCCGGGCCGTTCGTCGGCACCAGCCTGATCGCGGTGGACGAATCCTCCGTGCGCGACATCCCCGGGCTCGTGGCGGTCGTGCGCATCGGCGATTTCGTCGGCGTCGTCGCAGAGCGCGAGGAGAACGCGATCAAGGCGGCCGAGCAGTTGAAGGTGAGCTGGAAGCCGACGCCGACCCTGCCCGATCTCGCCGATCTCCAGAGAGCGCTGCGTGCGCATCCCTCGGAGCCGCGAACGCTGATCGACAAGGGCGACGTCGAGGCGGCGATATCAGGCGCGGCCAAGCCGATGCAGCGCACTTATGTCTGGCCCTACCAGATGCACGCCTCGATCGGGCCGTCCTGCTCGGTCGCCGATTTCACGGATGGCCGCATCCGGGTCTGGTCCGGGACGCAGAACCCGCACATCCTGCGCACCGACCTCGGCTTGCTGATCGAGCGGCCGGAGAGCGAGATCGAGGTTATCCGGCTGGAAGCGGCCGGCTGCTACGGCCGCAACTGCGCCGACGATGTCAGCGCGGATGCGCTCTTGCTGTCTCGCGCGGTCGGCCGCCCCGTGCGCGTGCAGCTCACGCGCGAGCAGGAGCATCTCTGGGAACCCAAGGGCACCGCGCAGCTCATCGACGTCAATGGCGGGTTGAATGCGGATGGCGGCGTTGCCGGCTACGACCTTGCGACGCGCTATCCCTCGAACGCTGCGCCGACGCTGGCGCTGCTGCTGACGGGCCGCCTCTCGCCCGATCCCGCGGTGCTGCAGATGGGTGACCGCACCGCGATCCCGCCCTACGATTACGACCACATGCGCGTTGTCGCGCATGACATGCCGCCGATCGTGCGCGCGTCATGGCTTCGGGGCGTCTCGGCGCTGCCGAACACGTTTGCGCATGAATCCTATATCGACGAGCTCGCCTCCGAGGCCGGCGTCGATCCGATCGAATATCGTCTGCGCTACCTGAAAGACCAGCGTGCGGTCGATCTCGTCAATGCGGTGGCCGAGCGTGCGGGCTGGACGCCACGGCCGGTGCGCGAGGAAAAGGACGGCGATGTCGTGCACGGGCGCGGCTTTGCCTACGCGCTCTACGTCCACAGCAAGTTTCCCGGTTATGGCGCGGCGTGGTCGGCCTGGGTCGCCGATGTCGCGGTGAACAAATCTACCGGCGATGTCAGCGTGACCCGCGTCATCGCAGGGCAGGACTCCGGATTGATGATCAACCCGGATGGCGTGCGGCACCAGATCCAGGGCAACGTCATCCAGTCCACCAGCCGCGCGCTGATGGAAGAGGTGTCGTTCGAACGCGGCGCGGTGGCGGCGCGCGAATGGGGCGCCTATCCGATCATCCCCTTCCCTGACGTGCCCAAGATCGACGTGTTGATGCTGCCGCGCCACGATCAGCCGCCGCTCGGCGTCGGCGAGTCCGCCTCGGTGCCGAGCGCGGCGGCGATCGCGAACGCGATCTTCGATGCCACCGGCGTGCGCTTTCGCGAGCCGCCGTTCACGCCCGAACGCATTTTGCGGGGCTTGCGCGGCGACACGCCGCCCGGGCCGCAGGCGTTGCCGGCACCTGCCGCCGCGCCGCCATCGCGGATCTGGCGAAATCCCTTCGCCAAGCGCTCCGGCGTATTCGCGACTGTTGCCGCGCTTTGCACGGCCGCGATCGGCATCGGTGCGGCGATGCTGCCGGGTCGTGCGATCGCCCCGATCGCGCGGCCGGATTCCTCGGTCTACTCTGCCGCGACGATCGCGCGCGGTGAACAACTGGCGGCACTCGGCAATTGCGCGGAATGCCATACCAGCATCGGCGGTGCCGTGAATGCCGGTGGCCGTGCGCTGGAGACGCCGTTCGGCACGATCTATGCGACCAACATCACACCCGATGTCGAGACCGGGATCGGCGCCTGGTCCTATCCCGCCTTCGAGCGCGCGATGCGGGAGGGCTTGCACCGCGACGGACGGCAGCTCTATCCGGCTTTCCCCTATACGCACTTCGCCAAGACCAGCGACGCCGACCTGCAATCGCTCTACGCCTATCTGATGGCGCAGCCCGCGGTGCGCGCCACGGCGCCTGCGAATGCGCTGACCTTCCCGTTCAACCTGCGGCCGCTGCTCGCGGGCTGGAATGCCCTGTTCCATCAGACGACCGAGCTCAAGCCTGATCCGGCCAAATCGGAGCAATGGAATCGCGGCGCCTATCTGGTCGAGGGCCTCGGTCATTGCAGCGGCTGCCACTCGCCGCGCAACGCGCTCGGCGCCGAGCAGCGCAAGGCTTATCTCGCCGGCGGCTTTGCGGAGGGATGGGAGGCGCCGGCGCTGACCTCGCTGTCGCAGGCACCGATCCCGTGGAGCGAGGACGAGCTCTATACTTACTTGCGCACGGGCCATTCGCGCTTCCACGGCGTGGCGGCGGGACCGATGGCGCCGATCGTGCGCGACCTCGCGGCACTTCCCGACCAGGACATCCGCGCGATGGCGGTCTATCTCGGCTCATTCAACGACACCGCGGTCGACAAGCCGGCGCAAGAAGCTCTTGCGGCAAAGCTCGAAGCCGAGACGAAAGTGACCGTCATGTCCTCAACGGGCGCGCGGCTCTATGTCGGTGCTTGTGCGGTGTGCCACGAGGTTGGTGGCCTGCCGCTGTTCGGCAGCCGCCCATCGCTTGCGCTGAACAGCAATCTGCACAGTGCGACGCCGGACAATCTCGTCCAGGTCATCCTGCACGGCATCGCCGAGCCCGTCACGAGCGACCTCGGCTACATGCCGGCCTTCAAGAACAGCATGAGCGACGCGCAAATCGGGGAACTCGTGAACTTCCTGCGCAAGCAGTTCGCACCGGACAAGCCGGCGTGGAGCAGCGTGCGGGAGACGATTGCGCGCGCGAGATCGTCGGTGCATTAGCTCATCTCGCGTTCGCCGCCGCATGAACCCGCCAGAGATCCGCCCGCCAATGCAGTGCGATCGCCAGCATGAAGGCCATGCCGCTCAACGCGTAGAGCGTTCCCGTGGCGGCAAAACCAAAGAGGTCGATCAGGCTGCCGGCCGCCATCAAGCCGATCGGCAGGCCGTAGATCACCATCATGCGCACGCCCATGACGCGACCGCGCAAATGCTCGGGGACCGAGCGCATCAGGATCACGGCAACCGAAATCATCGAGAGGCTTTGCGAGACCCCTGACAGGAACAGGCAGATCATCGCAAGCGGCACGCTCTTGAGCTGGACGAAGACGAGCAGCATTGCATACCAGGCGATCGTCGCGCCGATCATCACGCGTGCGATGCGCAGGCCCGTGACGAAGCTGAGCACCATCGATCCCACCAGCGAGCCGGTCGCAAAGCTCGCCGAGAGATAGCCGAGCCCGGTCTGGTCGGTCAGGTAGATCTCGCGCGCGACATAGGCCAGCAGGCCGCCGGTGAGCGGAAAGGCCGTCAAATTGACGAGGAATGCGACCAGCAACGCCGCGCGTACCTGCGGCGTGGTCCAGACCTGCGCAAGCCCCTCCTTCAGGTCGGAGAATGGCGAGCGAAGCACAAGCGTCTCGCCGTCTGCGGACTTGCGCGTCTTCTTCGGAAGCTTGATGCACAGCGTCAGGCACATGCCGATGAGATAGATGCTGACGATCGCGATATAGACCGGTCCGATGCCGAGTGCCGCGAACAGGCCTGCGCCGGAGAGTGCGCCGGCGATGCGTGCCGTATCCTGCGTGGTGCGCGAGGTGCTGATCGCGCCGATCAGGAGCTCCGGCGGCATGACATCGGCAACCAGCGCGCCGCGGACGCCGAGATCCGACGGCCGGATCATGCCCATGATCGACACGATGATCATGACATAGGCCGGCGTCAGGTGCCCGGTCAGCGCCAGAATCATCAACGTCCCCGACAGCACGGCATAGGCCGCGCGCATCATCGCCAGGAGATCGCGGTGGCCGATGCGGTCGCCGATCACGCCGAACATCGGCGCGACCAGGGTGCCGACGAAATTGAGCGAGCCAAGCACGGTGAGCAGCAGCACCGAGCCGGTCTCGACCAGGATGTACCAGCCGAGGACGAGCGTCTCCATCTCGAACGCCCAGGAGGTGAGCAGATCGGCCGGCCACTGAAAACGGTAGTTGCGGATGCGGAAGGGCCGCGCAAATCCACTCAATGCGCAACAACGCTCGGCATGGCGTCCACCCTTCCCCCGGTTTCTTGTTAAGATTCCGTTTACCGATTTAGATCAGCGGTGGCCAGCCTTTGGGCACATCCTTGCCATGCGCCGTTGACGGCCCCCACATCTCCGACTGTGGGCCCTGGGCCGAGGCGTCGTTCGGGCCTTGCTTCGGCTTTCCTGAGCGACCGACGGGAACCGGATTCGATCTGTTCGCGCGGTGGTAAATGAACGCTTAACGCGGCTTCGACGCGAGCGCCCGACTGTGCCGAAAAGACCAGTTTCCGCGCATGTTTCCCCACATGTGTGCCTGGCAACCATGTCTCCCGTGAAATTGTCGCAGATTTGACGAACCGCCCGCTCCGGCCGCTTAACCGTTTGTCCAGTGACGGCCGCGCATAGTCAGGGTCAAACTCTCTTTCTCCTGCAGGTACCTTATCGTGTCATCTTTTGGACGTGTGATTTCGGTGCGCGGATCGCTTGCCCGGGTCGGGCTCCTGGCGGAAAGCCGGATGCCGGTCTCCGAGGTGCGAGCCACCGTCGGCCGCTTCGTCAGCATCCGCTCGGCCAGCTCGATCATCGTGGCCATGATCACCGAAGTCTCCTGCGAGAACCTCTCGAGTTCCGACAATTTCATTGCTGCCGCCTCGGTCGACCTGCTCGGCGAGATCCTCAACGCCACCGACAAGCCGAAATTCCAGCGCGGCGTCACCAACTATCCGACGATCGGCGATGCCGTCGACCTGATCACCAGCCAGGAGCTGCGCACGATCTACGCGCCGACCGGCTCCGACCAGATCAATGTCGGATTCCTGCAGCAGGACCGCTCGGTCGTCGCCTATGTCGACATCGAGGAAATGCTCTCCAAGCACTTTGCGGTGCTGGGATCGACCGGCGTCGGTAAATCGACCGGCGTGTCCCTGCTGCTCAACGAGATCCTCAAAGCACGGCCGAACCTGCGCATCTTCCTGCTCGACGTCCACAACGAATATGGCCGCTGCTTCGGCGACCGCGCGCTGGTGCTCAACCCGCGAAACCTGAAGCTGCCGTTCTGGCTGTTCAATTTCGAGGAAATCGTCGACGTGCTGTTCGGCGGCCGCGCCGGCGTGCCCGAAGAGCTCGACATCCTGGCCGAAGTGATCCCGCTCGCCAAGGGCGTCTACACCCAGTACCAGAACGCCGACCGCATCGGCCTGAAGCGCATCGACCCCAAGCAGATCGGCTACACCGTCGACACGCCGGTGCCCTATCGCCTGGTCGATTTGCTGTCGCTGATCGACGAGCGCATGGGCAAGCTGGAAAACCGCTCCTCGCGCATCATCTATCACAAGCTGATCTCGCGCATCGAAGCCGTGCGCAACGATCCGCGCTACGCCTTCATGTTCGACAACGCCAATGTCGGCGGCGACACCATGGCCGAGGTGATCAGCCACCTGTTCCGCCTGCCCGCCAACGGCAAGCCGATGACGGTGATGCAGCTCGCCGGCTTCCCGGCCGAAGTGATCGATTCCGTCGTGTCCGTCCTGTGCCGCATGGCCTTCGATTTCGGCCTGTGGAGCGATGGCGCCTCGCCACTGCTGTTCGTCTGCGAGGAAGCGCACCGCTACGCCTCCGCCGACCGCAATATCGGCTTCGGCCCGACCCGCAAGGCGGTGTCGCGCATCGCCAAGGAAGGCCGCAAATACGGCGTCTATCTCGGCCTCATCACCCAGCGTCCGGCCGAGCTCGACGCCACCATCATCTCCCAGTGCAACACGCTGTTCACGATGCGTCTTGCCAACGACCGCGACCAGGCGCTGCTGCGCGCCGCCGTGTCGGACGCGGCCGCGAATCTGCTCTCCTTCGTGCCCTCGCTCGGAACCCGTGAAGTGCTGGCGTTCGGCGAAGGCGTCGCGCTGCCGACGCGCTTGCGATTCAAGGAAGTGCCGCCGCACCAATTGCCGCGCGGCGAAGCCACCATCTCCAGCGTGCCCTCGATGACGGCCGGCCACGACATGCATTTCGTCAGCGCCGTGCTGGAGCGCTGGCGCGGCGCCACCTCGCAGCGCGACGTGCCGAACGATCCGGTGTTCTCGGCCCCGCCCGCCAAGACCTTGCCGCCGGTCGAAGCGCCGATGCTGCAGCCCTCGATGGGACTCGATCCGGATCGCTTCTCGCTTCTGAAGAAGCCGCTGCGGTAACGTCAGCACCCGAATTCCGGTCGATACACTTTGTGCTTCATTCGACCGCTTGAATTAGCCTCACCTTAGAATCGCTGACGCCACGCTGAACGCCACGGTCGCGGGGACAATCGCGGCCGCTCAAGGAGGCGCTCTTACGTGGATGACAAGGTCAGGATTCGCTGCCCCTACTGCACCCGCCTGTTCAGGCATCGCGCGCAACGCATTAGGGACGGTTTTCAGCTCAATTGCGAACACTGCGTGCGCCTCATCACCTTCACCCGCGACACCGAAGACCCGTTCATGCGGCGGGCAATGAAGGCCGCGCAGGACACACGGCTGGCGCTCGAGGCCAAGATGACGGCCGACCGGCAAGCGTCGGCCGCCGCGGCGCAGGCGCAGCGCGACTATTAACGGCGCCGGCGCGCCTGTGTCGCGGCAAGCGGAGAGGAATCCTTAACCGGGAACTTCCGGCAACTGCGACAACTTGTCCCCGCCGCCCGTAGATTGACGGGTTTCTTAGGGCGCAGCGTGTTTGCTTTCCCCAAAACCACCTGGGGAATCCAATGCGCTTTTGGCGGGATGAGCGGGGTAACGTCGCGCTGCTGTTCGGCATCTGCGTGGTGCCGTTGCTGCTCGGCGTCGGGATGGCGATCGACTACACGCGCGCGGTCAATGCGCGCACGGCGATGCAGGCGGCGCTCGACAATGCCGCGCTGATGGTGATGAAGGACTCCGTCGGGCTCTCGACCTCGGAGATCACCGCGCGGGCGCAATCCTACTTCCAGGGGCTGTTGAGCCGGAAGGACATCAACGGCGTCTCGGTCACGGTGTCCTACACGCCGGATACCGGCAAGGGCGCGTCCCTGAAACTCGGCGCCACCGGCGCGCTTCCGACCGACTTCATGCGGATCGCCGGCTACCCCACGATGACCCTCGACGTCGGCTCGACGGCTGCCTGGGGCAACACGCGCCTGCGCGTTGCGCTTGCGCTGGACTCGACGGGATCGATGGGCCAGCACGGCAAGATGCCGGCGATGCAGTCGGCCGCAAAGAGCCTGATCGACCAGTTGAAGGCGAACGCCAAGAACCCCGAGGATCTCTACATCTCGCTGGTCCCGTTCAACACGCACATCAACACCGCCAAGAACTACCAGAAGGCCTGGCTGGACTGGTCCTACTGGGAGGAAGAGAACGGCAGTTGCAGCAAGGGCGGCAACACGCGCACCAAATGCGCCAGCAAGGGCGGCACGTGGACACCCGACGACCATGCGAGCTGGAACGGTTGCATCACCGATCGCGACGAGCCTTACGACGTCCAGAAGACGCCGCCCGCGGTGTCCAACACCCCGACACTTTTCCAGCCGGAGCAATTCGATCAATGTCCGGCCGAGCTGATACCGCTGACCACCGACTGGCTCGGACTGAAGGCCCGCATCGACGCCATGAAGGCGGGCGGACCGACCAACCAGCCCGTCGGCATGGCCTGGGCCTGGCTCTCGATGATGCAAACCGATCCGCTGAACGCGCCGGCCGAGACGGCGGGCTATAACTACAAGAAGATCATCATCGTGCTCAGCGATGGCCTCAACACCAAGAACAAGAAGTCCGGCAACGGCTCGACGCACGACACCTATGTCGATGGAAGACAGCGGCTGCTGTGTGATAACATCAAGGCCGACAAGGTCACCGTCTACTCGATCCAGGTCAACACCGACGGCGACCCGGAGTCGGACGTTCTGAAATATTGCGCGACCTCGCCGGAGAATTTCTTCATGCTGACGTCGGCGAGCCAGATCCTCTCGGCGTTCGACCAGATCGCCGCATCGCTGTCGAAACTGCGTATCGCGAAGTAAGCCCATGGACGATCAGGTTCAGATCCGCTGCACGCGCTGCAAGACCGTGTTCCGCGAGCGCGCCCGGCGCATGCAGAACGGCTATTCGCGGCAATGTCCGAGCTGCGAGGTCGTGCTGTTCTTCGAGGAGGATTCGCCCGACCAGAACATGAAGCGCGCCATGAAGACGGCGCGCAAGGTGCGCAAGGATCTGCGGGAGGCCGAGGCCGCCCAGCTCACGACGAGCCCGTCATCGTCGCGGCGCGGCGGCACGCGCGGTCATGGCGGCCGGCAGGAGACCGCCGAGGAAGAGGAAGAAGGCTAGCAGGTTTGCGCGCAACGCTTTGCGCAGGCTTGCGCGTTCGACTATGGTCTCGGACATCGTCCTCTGGTTGATCCGGAACTCCCAGCATGTCCCAGCCATCGTCAAAACGTTTTCCCGCTCCCGCGCTCTCCGCATTGCCGGAGGATATCCGCACGCGGCTCGTTGCCGTTCAGGAGAAGAGCGGCTTCGTGCCGAACGTGTTCCTGTCGCTGGCCTATCGCCCCGACGAGTTCCGCGCCTTCTTCGCCTATCACGACGCGCTGATGGAGAAGGACTCCGGCCTGACCAAGGCCGAGCGCGAAATGATCGTGGTGGCGACCTCGGCCGCCAACCAGTGCCAATATTGCGTGATCGCGCATGGTGCCATCCTGCGCATCCGCGCAAAAAACCCGCTGATCGCGGACCAGGTCGCTGTCAACTACCGCAAGGCCGACATCACGCCGCGGCAGAAGGCGATGCTCGACTTTGCCATGAAGGTGTCGGCCGATGCGCAACGCATCGCCGAGGAAGACTTTGCGGCACTCGCCCCGCACGGCTTCAGCGACGACGACATCTGGGACATCGCCGCGATCTCGGCCTTCTTCGCGCTGTCGAACCGGATGGCGAATTTCACCGGCATGCGGCCGAACGACGAGTTCTATCTGATGGGGCGTTTGCCGAAGCAGTGATCGGCGCACGCCGTCAGCGCGCAGCCGGCGGCTGGCCGGCGAAGCGCGCCCGGGGTCAAATCCACCGGCAATTCGCCGATCTGCCCATTCCTGCGATCCTCCGGCTCGGCCAGCGCGACCTTTCGACAATCAAAAGTTGTGACCTTTGCTCAATGACCCGTTTTCAAACCGAAGGCGGCCGGTCATTATCTGGCGGACGTTCCTGGGGGAGATGGACCGTGTCATCAGAGTTCATCGCGGGTCGCGCGCCGTCGGCCGAAAGCAGGCCGTGCCGCCAAGCCATTATTCTCGTGCATGGTATGGGCGAGCAGATGCCCATGGAGACCGTGCGCGAATTCGCAGAAGCCATATGGTCGAGTGATCCCAGTGTCCAAGGCCCCGGGGCCAAAGCGGGGGAGCTCTTTTCGGTACCCGATACAAGCGCCGGGTCCCGCGAACTCAGGCGCATTTCGACGCGCAAGAGCAGGCCGCGAGCGAACGCCGAAGACCCCTACTACGTCCGCAACGAGTTTTTCGAACTGTACTGGGCAGATTCGACCAACGATACCACCTGGCCCGATTTTCTGCGCTGGTACGCTCGCCTCGTGTTTCGACCGCTCAAGGAGGTCCCCGCGGCGGTCTTCTGGATCTGGGTGCCGCTCTGGGTCGTGAACCTCCTGTTTGTCCTCGGTGCGGAAATTGCCGCGCTCTGGTTGATCCCGACCGAAATCGATCGCGCGTTCGAAGCCGCCGCCAATCCAGAAAACGCGGTCCCGGCGGGATGGCTGGTAACGCTCGGAACTGCGCTCCGCACCGATACATCGGTCTACACATTTGCGATCCTCGCCGGTGCGCTCGTCGCAGCCATCGGCGGCAAGCTTGTCCATACGCAGTATCCGCAAGGCGCGCTGCGAAAGGTGGCCTATTGGGCTTTCGTACTGGGCGCCTTCGTGGGAGTTTGGTGCTTCATCGTGCTGGCTGGCCTCTTCTCCAAGCCGCTCGTCGTCGCAGCATTCAACGCGCACACTGTCTTCTGGGCGGGAGCACTGGTGCTGATCTCCGCGCTGGTGGTCCTTGTGCAGGGCTTTCTGGTCAAGTTCTTTGGCGATGTTGCGCGCTATACGATCGCCTCACCCGGCAATATTCTGCCGCGGCAGAAGGTGCGCGACCGCGGCTTGGACCTGATCAAACGACTGAGCGCCACCGGTCGCTACGACCGGATCATCCTGGTTGCACACAGCCTCGGATGCATCATCGCTTACGATATCATCAATCTGCTCTGGTCGGACTACGTCGCGACGCGAGAACGGAACGATGGCCTGGTGCCGTCCGCCGACGGCATGATGAACGAGGTCCAGGCCGTCATCAACGCGAGCATGGCGGAGCCGTTCGACCTTGCAGCGTTTCGGCGAGCGCAGCGATCGTTCCACCTTGCCCTGCAAAAGGCTGATCGCGAACGACTGAACGGCATCGAGCCAGGCAAGGACGATGCGCTAGTCCGCTGGCTGATTTCCGATCTCGTGACAATCGCCTGTCCCTTGACCCATGCGAACTTCCTGCTGGCGAAGACCGCTACGGAACTCGACCAGCGTATCAAGCGGCGAGAGTTGTCAACGTGCCCCCCGTACCTCGAGGAACACAGAGACGGCAAACACTATCTCACCTATCACGCAGAGAGCGTGTCAGCTTCACGCTTCATCCACGATGCTGTCTTTGCCGGCGTGCGCTGGACAAGCATTCATGATCGGCCAGCCAACAGGCTCTGGTTTCTGTTCGGCGACTTCATCGCCGGACCCATTAGGGAGCCATTCGGAAAAGGCATCGCCGATATCAAGGTCGAGCCAAGGTGGGAGTCCGATCTCTTGCCCGAGCGGTTCTTCACACACACGATCTACTGGAATCTGCGCCAGCCTGATGCCGACCCAACGCCGCGCTCGGTTCTTGTCATCCGCAACGCCGTCAACATTCTCGATGAAGATGCAGTCGAAGCCGCACTTCTCGCCGAAGTCGGGCAAGAGCCGACACAGGGCAGGAGTCAACCTGCTCCGGAATAGAGCAAAGCACCGGAGCGCAGGGCGCAACGGCGATCCAGATCGCGAAGAGTTGAGGTCGCGGCCCTGCCTATTCACGACATCCATTAGAGCTGGATCTTCACCATGGGCGACATGAGCAAACCTGTTCCTGAACGCTACCGGCATCTGCGCACATTCGCTTTCGGCGACGGCCCGGCGCTTGCCGACGAGCTGGTCGAGCTCGTGATCAAGGGCGCGAAGACGGCGACATGCAGCACCGAGGACGAACCGAACACGTCGTCGCCCGGCGAGCAGTGGGTCGTGCTGGATGGAAGCGGTGAACCGCGCTGCGTGATCGAATCCACCGAGATTACGTATCGGCGCTACAACGAGGTCGAGGCGGACTTCGCGTATGAGGAGGGTGAAGGCGACCGCAGCCTGGCTTATTGGCGCGATGCGCACCGAAATTATTTCGGCCGGCTCGGGCGGTTCAGCGAAGACATGATGCTGATGTGCGAGCGCTTTCGCCTGGTCGAGGTGTTTGACGATCGCGAGCCGGAAAAAGCGTAGCGGTCCATGCTGACAGCCCGTTGGCAGCAGGACGCACCTAGGGTGCGGCATTGCAGCGAAACGGGAGGCTTGTGTGAGCATGACAGACCGAAGCGGCGGATGCGCCTGTGGCGCGATCCGGTTCACGATCACTGCGCCGCTGATGAATGTCGGCGTCTGCCATTGCACCGATTGTCAAAAGGCCTCAGGCGGCGGACCGAACTATGTCGCGCTCGCGCCGAAAACGTCGCTCTCTGTCACCAGGGGCGAGGCAAAAGTCTATTTCTGCAAAGGCGACAGCGGCGGCGATGTCGGCCGCGCCTTCTGTCCGAATTGCGGGACTCCGCTATGGAGCCTTCCGCCTCATGCACCGTTCCTCACCATCAAGCTGGGTGCGCTCGACCACAATGCCGACCTGATGCCGGCACTGCATCTCTACACGGCCTCGGCGCCGCCCTGGCATCTCATGCATGAGGGCCGGCCGACGTTTCCCAAGATGCCGCCGTTTCCACCTCCCGGCGCGTGAGCGACCGGCGTGGCACTCGACTGCGCTAGTGCTTCTCCATCGACGGAAGCACCGGGGCAAAGCGTTCGGCGAACGTCGCCGGCTTGCCCTGCCAGGCTGCGGCAAGCGAGGCCGAGATGAAGCTATGGAATCCGATTGCGGCGACCGCGAGCAAAGCGGCAGCGAAGGCCAGACGGCGCATTGCACCCTCCTTTGGGGCTCGACTACCCCATAAGATGGGACGGCTTTGTTTCAGGACCAATTCGTGCGGGCGGAAAATGACTTCGCTCAAGCGACCGTGATCAGGTCCGGTTCGTGCGGCCGCCGATCGCGCGACTACATAATAAGAGCCAACGTCGTCTTGCCGTTGGCGACCATCGTGTCGGGAATTTTGTACCCGCGACGACGATCATGAATCGCAAGACTCCTGAACCACGGCCCTCGAGGGCCACGCAAATGAAAGTCGTCATTCAGAAACTCAACGGCCTTTGGCACCTCATCATCGGATCATGCCGGATCCGCACGCCGTTCCTGGATACCCAGGATCGCGAACTGGTCGTGACCTACGCCCGGCGCGCCTATCCCGGCGCAAAGATTTTTCAGCGCGATTGAGGCGAGCGCTACGACACTATCGCACCAGGTCCAGTGCGAGTCCGGGATGATCTCCTGGCATGACCGAATTCAGAAGCGCCTTGGCCAGCGGCATTCCGCTCTCGGACGATGTCAGCACGACAACCGCATCGCGTGATTGAAGATCGGCCATCGCAAGCGATCGAAATCCGGGATTGCTGCCCCAGTGCCAGATCGAAGCCGAACGCCCGCTCTCCTCGATGCCCCATCCCAGCCCCCAGGACAGACGTGGCACCGAGAGCTTCACGGGATCGCGCGTGATCAGCGCGAGCAATTGCTCGTCGTTAAGCACCGCGGCCATGAAGCGCGCGTAGTCATTCGCCGAAGTATATAGCGAGCTGGCTGCGATCTCGTAGGGAAAGCGGAGTTGGCGGGGCGAGCCGGAAACGAGGTTTGGCTGGATCGCCGGCGTGAGCTTGAAGGCGGTTTCGGTCAATCCAATCGGAACGAATACCTCCTGCTCGGCGAGTTGCTGGAGCGGATGCCCGGTCAGGGTTTCGAGCATGCGCTGGAGCAGCACGTATCCTTCGCCCGAATACTGCCAGCGCGCGCCCGGAGCAAAGTTCTGTGTCAACGGGCCGGTGGCAGACCAGTTCGGAAACCCGGCGTTATGGGACAGCAGCGCGCGCGGTGTAACGTTGCGCAAGACCTCGACCGGAACTGTGTCAACGACGGGACCAGCCTTCAGCGCGAAGATGTTTTGCCAGTGCTTGTACCCGTCGGGAAATATCTCGCTGAGCGGGCTGTCCAGCGCGAGTTTTCCGCGACGCGCCAACTGAAGCGCAATATGGGCCACGACCGGTTTCGCCAAGGAGGCCGCTTGAAAGACCGCGCGGGGGCCGACTTCCGTGCTGCAGCCCGACACCGATAATTGGCGCGCCTCGTTTCCATGTCTCAGCACGGCGGCGGACACCGCACAGATTTGTGCCTCGGAGGCCAGCCGCGCTGCCAGGCCGTCAAGGTCATCTGCAAGACCAGGTCTCGATAGCGCCATGGCTGCGCCGGACGCCAGCAGGAATGCGCGCCTGTCCATGAAAGCCCTTCGCATCCGCCGACGCCTCAATCATCCGCCGCCGGTCCGCACCAGCCGGGCAGATAGATCGCATCCTTGCTCTTGGCCGCGGCAAGGCCCCTTTCGAGCGCCTTGTCAAAATTGTCGTCGACCGCCTTGCGCGACAGTTTTCGGCGCAGGAAGTCGGCCCACAGGAACTCGGAGAACGGCGTGGTGTCCTTGGCAAAACCGCCCATGCGGCGCAGCTCGCCGGCGAGGCTGCGAAACGGATCGTCCTTGAGATCGGCGACCGATTTCGGCAGGTCCTTGAAGCTCCGCCGCTCGCCCTTGGCGTCGTAGGGATAGACCCAGCGCTTGTTGTCCATCACGCCCCAGAAGGCCTCGCGCTCGACCATCCTGAGATCGCCGACCACGGTCACCAGCACCTCCTTGACGCCCTCGTCGTGCAGGGCGCGGCCGAGATGATGATGATCGATCACGTAGTAGCGCTGGTCCGGCCCGTACACGACCGGGATCATGTGCTTGCCGAGCAGATCGGCCTGCTTCTTCCTGTCGTGCTCGCGCCAGCGCTTGCGCTTCTCCTTCACCTCGCGCATGCCGACCGTCATCTGCGTCGGACGCAGCGACAGGATCGGCACCGGATGCACTCTCGGCTCGCGCGCATTGGTGGTCATGGTCGAGGCCTCTCACATGGTTGCAATCGCCGCTCTCGCGACGGCTCTGATTATGCCATGGGGGACGCAGACGCGACGAGCCCGGACCGCCATTTTGCGACGCAACTCGCGGGCTTCCCCGCCCGCCATCGCACGCCAGTGTTGCGCAGAATTCTCTGCAACGCATAGCCGCCGTGTGCTATTTAAAATTTGCTGCTTCGGAGCTGATCGTCGCGCATGAAAACCGAGCGCCCCATAATTCCGGATGGTGAGCACCGGGTGCTCCAGTTCAGGCCTCGAGTCTCGTCCCACCCGCGGACCCTGCGGGGCATCGGGACGGTGCAGCCGCTGCGCGCCGAGATCCAAGCTCATGGCCACGCGGAACCGCTCGACCTCTCCCGCTATGAGCAGCCACGCGAGCAGCCCGACGATTTCCGCCATCGGATGCTCGCCAACATCGCGGCGCTCGCCTTCACCATCGCGCTGACCGCGATCGGGATCTGGCTCGCGGTCAGCATCGCCGACCTGCGCCGGACCCAGGATTGCGTGCTGATGGGCCGCCGCGACTGCGTGAAGATCACGACGCCGCATCTTTAGGCGTTCTGTCGCCGCCTAGCGGCCGCCCGTTACCCCCGGTTCGGGGTATGGTCGAGCCTTCCCCAGGCCTGGCCGGCTCCATTGAACTCAGGGCGGCGCTCCGATATACGGGCACACGACCCGGCCAGAGGGACTTTGAGGGCATCATTCGGGGCGCGATGCCCGCCCACCGTGCCACTCTGGAACATCTGACAAATACCAGCAATATATCAAAGGCTTAGTGATGTCCTCTACATTCGATCAGGTCGCTACGATCATCGCTGAAACCTGCGACATCCCGCGCGACACGATCACGCCGGATAGCCACGCCATCGACGATCTCGGCATCGACAGCCTCGATTTCCTGGACATTGCGTTCGCGATCGACAAGCAGTTCGGAATCAAGCTGCCGCTGGAGAAGTGGACCCAGGAGGTCAACGACGGCAAGGCGACCACCGAGCAGTATTTCGTGCTGAAGAACCTGTGCGCGCGCATCGACGAATTGGTTGCGGCCAAGGGCGCAAGCGCCTAATCGCGCGACCATGCAACTCGAATACTTCCATCTGATCGACCGCATCGTCGACCTCCAGGCCGACGAGAAGAAGATTGTCGTCGAAGCCCAGGTTCCGCTTGAGAGCACCATCTTCGAGGGACACTTCCCGGGCTATCCCCTGATGCCCGGCGTGCTCCTGATCGAATCGATGGCGCAGGCGTCCGGCTGGCTGCTGCTCGGCGTGCTCAAGTTCGAGCGGATGCCGATTCTCGCCGCCGTGAAGGAAGCCAAGGTGCGCGGCTCGGTCTTCCCGGGCGACCTCATGAGCATCGAGGCCACGGTAGCCCATGAGGGCTCGGGCTACGCGATGACCGAGGCAAAAATCCGCGTCAACGGCAAGCTGCGTGCGAACTCGACGCTCACCTTCACGCTGATCCCCTTCCCGAACGCCGATATGCGCGCGTTCATGGACACCGTCGCCAAGCGCGTCGGCTTTCCGCAACAGGCGGTATCACCATGACTGACACCGCCTCGAAGCCCGGCCAGACCGAAGTCTGGATCACCGGCATTGGACTTGCGACCTCGCTCGGCGAAGGCCTCGATGCGAACTGGGCCGCGCTCGGCGAGCGCCGCGTCAATGTCGACGACAAGAGCTTTGCGCCCTATATCGTCCACCCCCTGATGCCGGTGACCCTGGACGCCCAGATCCCGAAAAAGGGCGACCAGCGGCAGATGGAAGCCTGGCAGCGCATCGGCACCTACGCCGCGGGCCTCGCGCTGGATTCCGCTGGAATCAAGGGCAATAAGGACATCCTCTCGAAGATCGACATGGTGGTCGCCGCCGGCGGCGGCGAGCGCGACCTGTCGGTCGATACCGGGGTCCTCAATGCCGAGGCCAAGGGCAACAACGCGCCCGGCTTCCTCAACGAGCGGCTGATGAGCGACCTCCGCCCGACGCTGTTCCTGGCGCAGCTCTCCAACCTGCTCGCCGGCAACATCGCGATCGTGCACGGCGTCTGCGGCACCTCGCGTACCTTCATGGGCGAAGAGGTTGCAGGCGCGGACGCGATGCGCATTGCGCTCGCGCGGATCATGTCCGGCGAGAGCGACATCGCGCTGGTCGGCGGCTCGCATAATGGCGAGCGCAAGGATCTGCTGGTCCTCTACGAATTCGGCGACTTCAACCTCAAGGACAAGTTCGCCCCCGTCTGGGCGCGCAAGGACCATGCAGGCTTTGCGCTCGGCTCGGCCGGCGCGTTCCTGGTGTTGGAATCCAAGGCGCATGCGGAAGCGCGCGGTGCAAAACCCTACGCCAGGCTGACGAGCGTGGTGGCCGATCTCGCCAGGCGCAAGCAGCCCGGCGACATGGCCGCGACGCTGGAGAAGCTGTGGGCGAAGCTGCCGACCCGCGCGGGCAAGGGTGCGATCATCACCGGTGCCACCGGCGCAGAGCCGGCTACCTCCGAGGAACGCAGCTTCCTCGGCAAGCACGCCGACTTCCCGGTGCGGGCCACCGGTACGATGTTCGGCCACACCATGGAAACCCAGTTCCCGCTCGGGATCGCACTGGCTGCGCTGGCGCTGTCGCGCGGGGCGTTGTTTCCGCCCAACGATTCCACCGGGCTCGAGATTGAAATGACCGACAAGCCGACCCAGATTGTGGTGGTGGGGGCCGGTCACTGGCGCGGCGAAGGCATGGCGCTGGTGGAAGCGGTGAACTGAGGCGCGATCCGTCGCGCTTCGGCTATGGGATTGAGCATCAAGCCTTTCCGGATCGTGCGTTAGGGACAAGTGGGGACAACATGACAGCACCACGCGACAAGCTCGGGCGTCCGATCGTCGTCGTCACCGGCATGGGCATCATGACGTCGCTCGGCGCCGGCAAGGCCGACAATTGGGCCAAGCTCGTGGCCGGCGAATCCGGCATCCGCACCATCTCGCGCTTTGCGATCGACGGGCTGAAGACCACGATGGCCGGCACGGTCGATTTCGTGACCGTCGACCCGTTCTCCTCCACCGGGCTGTCGGAGCGGATGGCGGAGATCGTCACACAGGAAGCGCTCGACCAGGCCGGCATCGGCGCCAAGGGCGATTTCCCGGGTCCGCTGTTTCTGGCGGTCGCACCGGTCGAGGTCGAATGGCCGCAGCGCCGCGAGCTCGGCCGCGCCGTCGCCAAGCAGGATTTTGACTACAACGACCTGCTGCGCATCTCCGGCGGCGGCAAATACGCAGCCTTCCATCACCGCTTCATGTTCGGCTCGGTCGCAGCCCACCTCGCCGAGACCTTCGGCACCAAGGGCTCGCCGATCTCGCTGTCGACGGCCTGCGCCTCGGGCGCGACCTCAATCCAGCTCGGCGTCGAGGCGATCCGCCGCGGCGAGACCGATGCGGCGCTGTGCGTTGCGACCGACGGCACGGTCAACCCGGAAGCGCTGGTGCGCTTTTCGCTGCTGTCGGCGCTCTCGACCCAGAACGATCCGCCGCAGGCGGCTTCAAAGCCGTTCTCCAAGAACCGCGACGGTTTTGTCATGGCCGAAGGCGCCGGCGCGCTGGTGCTCGAAAGCTACGAGTCGGCCGTGGCGCGTGGCGCAAAAATTCTCGGCGTCGTCGCCGGCTGCGGCGAGCTCACCGATTCCTTCCATCGCACCCGCTCCTCGCCCGACGGCAAGCCGGCGATCGGATGCGTGCTGAAGACGCTCGCGGATGCCGGCATGGCGCCCGAGCAGATCGATCACATCAACGCCCACGGCACCTCGACACCCGAAAACGACAAGATGGAGTATCTGGCGACCAGCGCGGTGTTCGGTGAGCACACCTCGAAGATCCCGGTGACGTCGAACAAGTCGGCGGTCGGCCACACCATCTCGGCGGCCGGCGCCGTCGAGGCCATCTTCTCGCTGCTGACGCTGGAGCACCAGCGCATCCCGCCGACGCTCAACTACGAGAACCCGGATCCGGCGATCCTGTTCGACGTCGTCGGCAACAAGGCGCGCGATGCCCGCGTCACCGCCGTGATGTCGAACTCGTTCGGCTTCGGCGGCCAGAATGCCTCGCTGATCCTGACGCGCGAGCCGGCGTAAGCCGGCAGCTCACGTTCTATCGTCCATGAACCGCCTGCTCCTTCGCACCAAGGCGCGCCTGCGCGACGCCCTCAAGCCGCTGGGCGACGCCGCCGTCGGCGGGCTGACGATCGCACTGTTGCGCACGACGCGCTATTTCGATCCGGACAAGACCGCCGACTTCTTCGGCCGCGCCGCACACTTCATCGGCCGCCGCCTGCGCGAGGACCGCATCGGCCGCGAGAACCTCAAGGCGGCATTTCCCGAGAAATCGCCGGAGGAGATCGAGGAGATCCTCAAAGGCGTCTGGCACAATCTCGGCCGCATCGGCGCCGAGTTCGCCCATCTCGATCACATCTGGGACTACGACGTCGATCATCCGGACAAGCCGAGCCGTATCGAGTTCGGCCCGCGCACCAAGCAGTTGTTCGACAGCTTGCGTGATGACGGCAAGCCGGCGATCTTCTTTGCCAGCCACACCGGCAACTGGGAAATCCCGGCGCTCGGCGCCGTGGCGCACGGGCTCGACTGCGCGATCCTGTTCCGCAGGCCGAACAGCGAGGCGGCCGATCGCGCCATCGAGAAGACGCGCGCGGTGAAGATGGGCACGCTGGTCGCAGCAGGCCGCGATGCCCCGCTCCGGCTCGGCCAGGCGCTGCAGAACGGCCAGCACGTCGCCATGCTTGTCGATCAATGGATGGGCAATGGCGTCGACGTAACCTTCTTCGGCCGCAAGACCAAGGCCAACCCGACGCTGGCGCGCCTCGTGCGCCAGGTCGAATGTCCGATCCACGGCGTCCGCATCATCCGTCTGCCCAACCATCGCTTTCGCGCCGAGGTCACCGAAGAGGTCAAGCCGGTGCGCGATGCCGACGGCAATATCGACATCCAGGGCACGATGCAGGCGGTCACGTCAGTGATCGAAGGCTGGGTGCGCGAATATCCGGACCAGTGGCTGTGGCTGCACCGGCGGTGGAGATAATTTGCACCGTCGTCATTGCGAGCGCAGCGAAGCAATCCAAAATCTATCCGCGGCGGTAGCCTGGATTGCTTCGCTGCGCTCGCAATG
>NZ_PPPT01000092.1 GCF_006483445.1 Bradyrhizobium guangdongense
CGCCGCGACGATCGCCGAGCCGATCACTACGCGCGCAAACCATTTGTAATCCGCAGGCACGACATACCAGGGCGCGTACCGCGTCGACGTATGCCGGACGATGTCCTGGTACACCGCCTGGTAGCGCGGCCACAGCGCGCGTTCGGTGATGTCGCCCATCGAGAACTTCCAGTTCTTGGAAGGCTCCTCGAGGCGCTCGAGGAACCGCTGGCGCTGCTCCTCCTTGGACACGTTGAGGAAGAATTTCAGGATCACGGTGCCGTTGCGCGAGAGATAGCGTTCGACGGCGGAGATATCCTCGAACCGCTCCTGCCAGATATTCTTGGTGACCAGCCGCGGCGGCAGCTTCTCCTTCTGCAGGATTTCCGGATGCACGCGCGTGACCAGGCATTCCTCGTAATGTGAGCGATTGAAGATTCCGATATGGCCGCGCGGCGGCAGCGCGATCATGTTGCGCCACAGGAAATCATGGTCGAGCTCGGTGCTGGTCGGCTGCTTGAAGGCATGGACGTCACAGCCCTGCGGATTGATGCCCTCGAAGATCGCCTTGATCGCGCTGTCCTTGCCCGCGGCGTCCATGCCCTGGAAGATCAGCAGCAATGACCAGCGGTCCTGCGCGTAGAGCTTTTCCTGGAAATCGACGAGGCGCTTCTTGTTGGCGTCGAGGATGACCTGCGCCTTCTCCTTGTCCAGCCGGCCCTTCTCGTCGGTCTTGTGGTCCTTCAGGTGAAACTTGCCCGAGCCGTCATGGCGGAACGGCGTGATGAATTCGTCAAGTTCGGCGGCGAGCGATTTGGGCTTCTTGTTCATGAGCTCGGGGAGACCTTGCGTTGCGGCTTCAAGCGGTCGAGCACGCTACCAAGGATGCCCTTGGGAAGGAATATGATGAAGAGAACCAGCAGCAGCCCGTAGACGAGATTATCCCAGCCGACCGCCTTGGTTCCAAAGCCGATGCGCAGGGTTTCGGCGAGCAGGATGGTGATGATGGCGCCGATCGTCGGCCCGAGCGACACATAGAGACCGCCGACGATGGCAGCGAACACCATCTGCAGCGACACCGAGATGCCGCTCACCGTGTCGGGGGTGATGAACATCTGGTACTGGCAGTAGATCGCGCCCGCCAGCGCCGTCATCAGCGCGCTGATCAGCGTGATCTTCAGCTTTTCCGCGGTGACGTCGACGCCCGCGGCGGCGGCAGCATCCTCGTCCTCCGAGATCGCCTCCAGCGCGTAGCGGCTCATGCTGCGGTCGACCCAGTGCCAGACCACGATGCCGAAAAGCCAGGTTCCGAGCGCGATCAGATACCAGGTGGTCTTGTCGTCGAATTGCAGCGCCAGCCATCTGTTGGTGGCGGCGCGATTGGGCGTGTAGCCGAGCGAGCCGCCGGTCCAGTCGCGCGTGGCGGTGATGACCTGCAGCACGATGCCGGACAGCGCCAGCGTCACCAGCACGAAATAGTGCCCGGTGATGCGGAAGCGGAAGCAGGGATAGCCGACGATCAGCGCCAGCACGCCGGCCGTCACCATGCTGATGGGAATGCCGATCCATGGCGACAGGCCGACATGGTTCCACAGCAGCGCCGTGACATAGGCGCCGATCCCCATGAAGCCGCCATGGCCGAGCGAAACCAGCCCGAACCGCCCCATCATGGACCAGGACGTATAGGCGAACGACCAGATCAGGATCAGCACCAGGATGTGCAGGTGATAGGGATCGCGATAGACGAAGGGCAGCGCGACGAGCGCCGCCAGCCCGACGATCCAGGCTGCATACCGTCCCTGCCCCGTCATGACCGCCTCGCGAACAGGCCCGCGGGCCGGATGAACATCATCAGGATGAAGAAGCCGAAGGCGAGCACGTAGCCCCATTCGAGATCGGAGAACAGGCCGCCGAGCGAGATGATCTCGGCGAAGACGAAGGCCGCGACGAAGCCGCCGATGAAATTGCCGAGCCCCCCGAGCACGCAGATCAAGAAGGTGATCGGCCCGAACGACAGGCCGACGAAGGGATGCACGTCATATTGCAGCACGAGCAGGCAGGCAGCGAGCCCTGCGAGCGCGCCGCCGAGCGCCGACGTGATGATGTAGAGCTTTTTGGTGTCGACGCCCATCAGCGCCATGATCTGCCGGTCCTGCGAGATGGCGCGGATCGCGATGCCGGTGAAGGTGCGGGTCATGAACAGGTAGACCGCGACCATGCCGACCAGCGCCGCGAGGAACGACAACAGCCGCGCATAGGAAAAGTTCATCTCGCCGAAGGCGAGCACGGGCAGGCGGATGCCGAGATTGCGGAAGTCGATGCCGAAGGCGACGGTGGCAAAGCTCTGCAGCACGAACAGCACGCCGCCGGTCGCGAGCAACTGGTTGATCGGCGGCGCGGTCAGAAGCGGCGCGATCACGAGGAAATGCAGCAATCCGCCGAGGGCCGCGACGAGCAGGATGGTCAGCGGCGCGGCAATGAAATAGCTGATGCCGTAATACTGGACCAGGAAGTACATCGCGTACATGCCGATCATGACAAGCTCAGCGTAGCAGATCCAGGTCACGTCGATCACGCCGAAGATCAGGTTCAGCCCGAGCGCGAGCAGCGCCAGCACGCCGCCGAGCAGGATGCCGTTGATCACGGCCTCCAGCAGATAGATGTCGAAGATGTCGAGAAATCCCTGCATGTCCCCTCACACCCCGAGATAGGCTTCCTTCACCGTGTCGCTCGCCAGCATCTCGGACGAGGTGCCGGAGGCGCGGATACTGCCGGCCTCGATCAGATAGGCGCGGTCCACCACGCGCAGCACCTGCTGCACGTTCTGCTCGACGATCAGCACGGTCAGGCCGCTTGCCCTGATCCGCTTCACGAGCTCGAAGACCTGCTGCACAACGACCGGCGCGAGCCCCGCCGAGGGTTCGTCGAGCAGCAGCAGTTTTGGGTCCGACATCATCGCGCGGCCGATCGCGCACATCTGCTGCTCGCCGCCGGACATGGTGCCGGCCATCTGGTGGCGGCGTTCCTTCAGGCGCGGAAACAGGTCGAACACGATCTCGAGCCGCTCGGCATATTTGGCGCGCGCCTCCGGCATGAAGGCGCCCATCTTGAGATTGTCGTCGACCGACAGGCGCGGAAACAGCCGGCGGTTCTCCGGCACATGCGCGATCCCCATGCCGACGATGCGGTGCGCGGGCGTCGCCACGACATCGACGCCCTCCATGCGGATCGATCCGCGCGTCGGGCGGATCAGGCCGGAGATCACGCGCATCAGGGTGGTCTTGCCGGCACCATTGGGGCCGATGACACCGACCGCCTCGCCCGCCTTCACGTCGAGACTGACGTCGAACAGCGCCTGAAAGCTGCCATAGCCGGCATCGACGGATCGAAGCTCCAGCATGGCGCTAGCCTCCGGCACGGCGGCGCGCTTCGGCGGCCGCGGCTTGCGTGGTCTCGGCGTCGGTCCCGAGATAGACCTCGATCACCCGCGGGTCGGAGGCGACCGCGCTCGGCAGGCCTTCCGAAATCTTCTCGCCGTGATCGAGCACCATCACCCGGTCGACCACGCGCATCAGCACGCCCATGATGTGCTCGACCCAGATGATGGTGATGCCGAGATCGTCGCGGATCTTGCGCAGCATGTCGGCGGCCTGGTCCATCTCGTGCTCGTCGAGCCCGCCGAGGCTTTCGTCGGCCAGCAGCAGCTTTGGCCCCGTCGCCAGCGCTTTCGCCAGTTCCAGCTTCTTCAGTCCGGCCGCGCCGAGGCCGTCGACGCTGGCATGGCGATCGGTCGGAAGGCCGACCATGGCGAGCGCGCGCTCGGCCGACTCCTCGGCCTTGGCGCGGCTGTGCCGGCCCTGGCCGTAGAAACCGGCCAGCGCCACGTTCTCGAAAATGGTCAGCCGGCGGAACGGGCGCGGAATCTGGAAGGTGCGTCCGATGCCGCCATTGATGATGCGGTGAGGCGCGAGCCCGCCGATCTCGGATCCGGCGAACAGGATCGATCCCGCCGTCGGCGGAAGCGTGCCGGAGAGCATGTTGAAGATCGTGCTCTTGCCCGACCCGTTCGGGCCGATCAGGCCGAGGATCTCGCCCTGCTCGACCCTAAACGAGACGTTGTTGACGGCGGTGAAGCCGCCAAAACGCTTCACCAGCCCGCTGACCTCCAGCACCGCTTTTTGCTCCGCGCTACTGGTTCGAGTAGGTGGTGCCCTTCGGCAGGGGCAGCACGGCCTCGCGCTGCGCCTGGCTCTTCGGCCACACCACATAGGATTTGTCGTCGACGTATTGGATGACGACGGGGAACGAGCGCTCGTTCTGGCCCGCCATCGGCTGGCCCTCGCCGTAGAACTTGACGCCGAAGCCGAGCATCGTTCCGCCCTCGGGCAGATCGACCTCGAGCGCGGCCTTGCGCAGCGCATCGGGATCGACGCCGCCATACTTCTTGATCGCACGCGGCAACACTTCCGTCATGAAGACATAGGTGTTCGAGGCCGCCATGCCGACATGCGCCGAGCGGATGGCCACCCCCGGCTTCACCTTGTCGAACTCCTCGCCGACCATCTTGATGACCGGCGGCAGCTTTGCATCCATGGACTTCTGGTTGGCAAGCCAGATCGAGATCGGGTCGGTGTTGAAGACGTAGTTGATGTCGGCGCCCATGCCCTCCTTCAGCTTCTCGTACACGCCGTAGCCGGCGCCGTGGCCGACGAGGGCGCCGAACTTCAAGCCCTGCTCGCGCGCCTGGCGCAGCAACAGCGTGATGTCGGGGTTGTATCCGGTGTGAAAGACGACGTCGGGCTTGGCGCGCTTCAGCTTGGTCACCAGGGCGGAGAGGTCCGGCGCGGTCGCGGAATAGCCTTCCTTCAGGACGACGTTGAAGCCGGCCTTCTTGGCACCGGCCTCGTTGCCCTTGGAGACGTCGACGCCATAGGCACCGTCTTCGTGGATGATCGCCACCCGCAGATCCTTCAGCTCCTTGCCGAACTTCTCCTTGGAGTTCTGCGCGATGAAGTCCATCGTCATCATGCCGAACTGGTCGCCGCTCGCCTGCGGGCGGAAGATGTATTTGTAGTTCTTGTCCGCCAGCACGGCCGACGAAATGCAGGTGGTGATCCACATGAACTTCTTCGCCTGCTCGACGCGGGCCGCCACCGGCACGCATTGCGCCGAGGAGAAGAAGCCGAGCAGCATGTCGACCTTCTCCTGCTCGATCAGCCGCACCGCCTCATTGATGGCGATGTCAGGCTTGCTTTGCGCGTCGGCATAGATCGCCTCGATCTTGTAGCCCTCGACGCCGGTCTTGGCATACTGGTCGAGCATGATCTTGGCGCCGATATATTGCAGCTCCGAGCCGCCGCCGGCGAGCGGCCCGGTCAGATCATAGATGACGCCGATCTTGAGTTTCTTCTCCTGAGCCTCGGCCGACACAGCCAAGCCCGTCGCGGCGACCGCGACCATCAGCCCACACAGCAAGCGGGCAGCCTTGCGCAAGCGCATCCGTACCTCCCTCGACCATTGTGCATTGCATTCTTGTTGCTTTTCTTTTTTGCCCATCACATGGGGTGCGGGAAGCGATGTCAAGCCGAATAGAGTCGCGCCCTCGCGCGCGGCGTCAGATCGAGGCGAATTGCTGCTCGATGAAGGTCGCGATGTAACGCGGCATGGTCGGCGTGAGATCGTTCAATCCGCGCACCAGATGGATGCCCGAGAGCTCAGGCTCGTCCTGCGCCGCCAGATTTGCCTCGATCCGCGCGCGGATGGCATCAGCAGGCATGTCCACGTCGATGATCCGGATCAATGCGATTGCGGCTGAAGTCACGATGCAGTGCCAGTGCGGCTCGGCGCGGTAGTCGGTCGCAACCAGCCCGGTCTCCTCCTCGATCTCCCGCACCACGCTGCCGGGAATGTCGAGACGGCCATCCCTGACGTCATCGGGATCGGGCGTGCCGGCCGGGAAATAGATGCGACCGGCATTCGCGGTGTGCTCACCCATGACGCCCATGACGAAGGCGCCGTCGCTCGCGCGCAAGGCGCCCATGCCAAAGCCGTTGAACACGGCCTTGTCGGGAAAGCCCCAGTCGCGCCAGGCGAGGAAACTCGCGAAATCGGTTTCGAAATAGGTGGCTGAAAGATGATCGCCGGAGAAGGCGGCATCGCGCCCGAGCAGGATCCGACCGTTCCAGAGTTTTGGCCGCTCGCGCTGCTTCTCGGCGAAATACGCCGCGATGTCGGCGCGCCGTTCCTCGGCGAACGGCCACGCCATTGTCTTCACGGCGAGGTCGAGCGTCGTGACACGATGAATCGTCGGCGATGTCATGCGGCCTTGGGTATCACGCCTTCATGCCATTTGCCTGACGCATTATTTGGCACTTCCCGTGGTCTTCTTGGCCTGCTCGACGAACTTGTTGGTAAAAGTCTTGCTGACGTCGATCTTGGCGGCGGCAACTTCGGGCGAACCGACGCTGAACACGGCGAGCACGGCATCCGCACCCTTCGGGTCCATCTTGCCGGTCGTCGAGAACATCGGGATCGTGTTCTTCAGCGCGGCGAGATAGAGGTCCTTGTTCTTGCCGACCATCTCGTCCGGCATCTTGGCCATGATCTCTTCCGGCGTGTGCGAGTGGATCCAGGCCAGCGTGTTGACGATGGCATTGGTGAGCCCCTGCGTTTCCTTCTCGTGACCGTTGATCCAGGCCACGGTCGAATAGAGTGCGCCGCCCGGATATTCGCCGCCGAACGTTTCGAGCGTGTCCTTCTGCGTGCGGGTGTCGCTGAGGATGCGCAAATCCTTGTGGCTGCCCTGCAGCACGGTGACGGACGGGTCGAGCATCACGGCCGCATCGATCTGGCCCTGCTCCATCGCGGCCACCGCGGTCGCGCCGAGGCCGACGCCGATCACGGCAGTGCCGGCGGGATCGAGCCCGTTCTTCTTCAGGAGAAACTTGAGGAAGAAGTCGGTCGACGAGCCCGGCGCGCTGACGCCGACCTTCTTGCCGGCGAGATCCTTGATCGACTTGATCTCGCCCGTGTGCGAGGGCGACACGACCAGCACGAGGCCGGGATAGCGGTCGTAGACCACGAAAGCCTGCAGCTCCTGCTTCTTGGCCGCGAGGTTGACGCAATGGTCGAAATAGCCGGAGACCACGTCGGCGCTGCCGCCGAGCACGGCCTTGAGCGCATCGGAGCCACCCTTGAGGTCGACCAGCTCGGCGCTGATGCCGGCCTTCTCATATTCGCCGAGCTGCTTGGCCAGCACGGTGGGCAGGTAGCACAGGCAGGCGCCGCCGCCGACGGCGATGGTGACCTTGCTTTGCGCTGCGGCGAAACCGCTGGTGAGGGTGAGCGCGAGCAGCGCGCCCGCGAGCCTGGCTATCGTGTTCTTCATTGGTTTCCTCCGTTCGGCTGGCGGCACCATAGAGGAGCCGACCGGGCTTGAGAAGCCGCGCCCGGGACCCTGTTCATCCGCCTTTCGACGCAACCGTCTGGCTCGGCGACAAGGAAATCACCGCGAAACCGGGCGACCTCGTCGTGATCGCCAAGGCACGGCAGCGGCAATCTCCGCGCGCGCCGATGTGCGAGCCCGTTCGTGGCTTTCGCGCTAGATCTGGCGCGCCTGCTTCCTTATCTCATTCGCGATCGGCTTGAGAATGTCAGTCGGAAGCTGGCCGACGAGGGTATAGCCCAGGCTGCCATCTGCCCAAGCGAAGCCGGCGACGCCGCCGGTCGATTGCGGCATCATCGGCGCATCCGGACTACCGCTGCTCATCGGGCGCGTCAGCACGACGAGGCGGTCGCCGCGATCGTCGTCATACATGAACATCGCGGCCGGACCGTGCGACGTGGCGACCAGGCGCCCACCCATCAGCCTATAGCCGGAGACGGCGAGGTCCGGCACCTTGACCGGCTGTTTCAGCCGGTTGGAGACCCATTGCGTGAGCTCGGCGCTGTCGGCTGCGCGAATCTCGACCGGCCGCACGCGGTCCGGTGCGTAGACGCCATAAGTGTAGGCCGCCTCCTGCGCCAACGCGGACAGCCCGTTCGGACTATCCTGCAATGCGCTGCGCATGGTCCATCCGCCAAGACCGCCGATGCCGAGAAGCAGCATCGCAGCGATCGCTCCCCACGCCCGCAGGGGACGCCGCTTCCGGCTCTCGATGATGTGAGACAAGTTCAATTCTGCCGGTATTGGCTCGTCGGCGACCGACGCAAGCGCGCCACGCAACTGTTCGCGCTGGGTGATGAAGGCCGCGACGCGGCCGGCAATATCCGGATGCTCCTCCAGATAGGACGCGACCTCCGCGCGACGCTCGGGCTCGAGCGCCTGGTCCACATAAGCGTGGAGATCGTCTTCCGTGATCGGCCGCTGGTTCATTTCAAGCTCCGCAATGCGACGACATTCCCCGGCCCAACGCCATCCATCTCCTGCTGCAGCCGCTCCCGCGCACGCGACAAGCGCGACATCACGGTGCCAACCGGAATCTTGAGAACCTCCGCAGCATCCGCGTAGGAAAGATCCTCCACCGCAACGAGCAACAACACGGCCCGCTGCTCTTCCGGCAGTCGCGCAAGCTTGCTCAGGACATCCTGATAGATCAGCCTGTGCTCCTGCGCCGCAGCGCTGACGAGCTCCTGCTCGCCCGCATCGTCGATCGGCATATGCCTGCCCCGCGCTGTCGCCTGGCGAAATTGCGTGACCGCCAGATTGTGTAGGATGGTGAACAGCCAGGCGCGCACGCTGCCGTCGCGCCGCTGATGCCAGCGGCTGACGGCACGCTCCAGGCAATCCTGGACCAGGTCGTCCGCGCCTGCCCGATCGCGCACGAGAGCACGCGCATAACGGCGGAGCGCGGGGATCAGCGGCTCGACTTGAACCAGCATGTCCTTCATGGCCCGTTCCGCCGTCTCCCCGTTGCCGTCCGGCCCAACGTCATCGCGCCTCGATCTGGACCGCCTCGCCGGGCATGGCCGGGTCGCCGGACGCTATCACCAGATACCGCTTGGCGGCAGCCGCGGCAGACTGGTCGACGATCTGCCGAATCGGGCCGGCCGCGTTGACGATGGCGGATCCAGCCGGGTTGGTCATGAACGTCGCCAATGGCTGCAACGGGCCGCTTCCGTCACCATGGTCCGCCAGCGCAAGGACATATTTCTGCCTGGGCTGAAGCCCCGTCACCGAAGCCTGCAAGACCTGAATCAGGCCCTGATCGAACAGCGACACACTGGTCGGCGCCTTGCCGTCCTTTGCACCGCCCTTCGACACGAGCGCCAGATGAGCGACCTGTCCGGCAAGGCCGAGGGCCTGCAGGTTCTGTCGGTCATCCGGGTCGGGTGCAGCGTTCGGAACATAGGCGATCGCCTGCGGCGCCTGGCCGACCGGAACGTTCCCGACCACCTTATTGGTGGCCGTATCGATCACCGCGAGCGCGTCGGCGTTCTCCAACCCGACATAGATGCGTGTGCCGTCGCCGGACGGCCAGACGCCGTGCGGCAGATTGCCGACCGGAATCGTCGCGACCTGCGAGAAGTCGTCGGTGCGGAACACCTTCACTTCGTTCGAACCGCCAACGGTGACATAAGCGAATGTTCCCTTTGCGGTGTGCGCGAAGTTGACGTGATTTGTGATCGGACCGGTTTCGATCGTCTTGATCGCATTGAACGGCGGTCGCGCATTGAACACCTGTGTCCGGCCCACATCCTTGAGCGTGAACCACACCTGGTTTCCGTCTGGCGTCGCCGCGATGTTCGGGCAGAACGGGCTCTCCTGCTTCACCGTGGCAATAATCTTGTGCTCGGCAACCGCCACCACGTCGGTTTCAGGATTGAAGGACGAGCAGATGTAACCAAACTTGCCGTCGGGTGAGAAAATTTGCATACCCGGCCCGTTCGGGGTCGTGATGCGGGTTTTCTCCTTGAAGCTCGTCGGGTCGATGACGGAGATGTAGTTTTCGCCGCGGACGGTGACCCACACTTCCTTGCCGTCCGGCGTGAAGAACGCCTCGTGCGGCGACCTCCCGACATAGGTCACGTGCTTGACCGCGTTGGTTGCGGTGTCGATGAAGCTCACGGAGTTCGAACCGATCGATACCACGGCGAGCGTCCTGTGATCGGGTGAGAAGCCCAGGCCGTGCACGAGCACCTGGCCCTTGTAGAGCGGGCTGAAATTTCCAGGCTGGGGGTCGCCCAGCCGGATCACGCCGAGCAGCTTGTTATCCACGGGATCGGTGACCGAAACCGTATTCGAGAACTGTTCTGCGGCGTAGACGCGGTCGTGACGGCTGATCGGGATGTCCGGGGCCGACAGCGCGCCCGGCGCCTGTCCCGCCCACGCGGCCGATCCGGTTGCAAGCATCGTGGCGGCCAGGAGAATGCTTTTCCCGAACCTGCTTTTCGATCTGGTCATGTCTTGGCTCCTAGTTCTTCATTTCGGCGGGCATATCCATTGGAATGGCCGGATGACGATGGTGAACGGTGGCAACTGGAACGGACGTGGGCTGCGTCGGAGCAGGCGCGGTGTCGGTGACCGGCTCGCCGATGGCGAGCTTCATGGCCGCGATCTCCTGCATCTGATCCACGATGATTTCCTGGGCGATACGCCGAAGCTGCTCGTTCTTGCCGTAACGCAATTCGGCCGCCGCCATGTCGATCGCACCTCGATGATGCGGAATCATCATCGCGGCGAAGTCGCGATCGACGTCGCCACTCGGTTTGACCGACATGTCATTCATCATCCTGGTCATGGCGGCATCGTTTTCTTGCAGGAAGGCGTTCTCCTCGGCACTGAGGGCGGCCGGCGCAGCCGCCGGATGGCTTTCATGCGCGAACACGAGAGGAGGCACCGCGAATGCGACGAGGATTCGCACAGCAAGGAATGCCATGCCGAGGCCGGACCTCGGCCATCGACATCTGCCTGCGAACGCGGCGGCGACGCGGCGAAACCGTGACGGATGCATTCTGAACTCCCCATGCAGGTGTTTGCATGGGGGTTTGACGCGTGGGCGCGGGTTCTATTCCGGCGGGACGATCACATAAACGTCAACGGGCCGGCGAGGCAGCTTGGTCACCTCGGCCCCTCCACGGTCGGCCGCCATACCAGCAGCCGGCGCTCGACCAGCGTCACGCCAAAATCGATCAGGATGACGAAGGCCGACAGCACGAACATGCCGGCGAACACACCGGCGACGTCAAAGATGCCCTCGGCCTGCTGGATCAGATACCCGAGGCCGGCGGCGGAGCCGAGATATTCGCCGACGACGGCACCAACCACGGCAAAGCCGACGGAGGTGTGGAGCGACGAGAACATCCAGGACAGCGCCGACGGAAAATAGACGTGGCGCGTCAACTGCCCCTCGCTCATGCCGAGCATGCGGCCGTTGTCGAGCACGGTGCGGCTGACCTCCTTGACGCCCTGGTAGACGTTGAAGAACACGATGAAGAACACCAAGGTCACGCCGAGCGCGACCTTCGACCAGATGCCGAGCCCGAGCCACAGCGCGAAGATCGGCGCGAGCACGACGCGCGGAAGCGCATTGACCATCTTGATGTAAGGGTCGAACACGGCGGCGACACGCGGCTGTCGCGCGAACCAGAAGCCGACCAGTGCGCCGCCGACCGAGCCGATGACGAAGGCGAGCACGGATTCCACGAGCGTGATGCCGAGATGCTTCCAGATCACGCCGGTCGAGAACCATTTGACGATCTGGCTGAACACGTCGGCCGGATTGGAGAAGAAGAACGGCGGCAGCAGGATCTTTCCGAACACCGGAACGGTCGAGAGCACCTGCCACAGCACGATCCCGACCACGGCGACCAGCACCTGCAACGACAACAGCGTGACGCGCGACATCAGACCGCCTCCGCCGCTTGGGTGGACTGGGCATAACCCTTCATCACCTCGTCCTTGAGCACGCCCCAGATCTCGCGATGCAGCGCATGGAACTCCTTGTCCAGCCGTACCTCAAAAATGTCGCGGGGGCGCGGCAACGTCACGCGCCAGTCGCCGATGATGCGCGAGGACGGCCCCGCCGACATGATCACGACGCGGTCGGCGAGCGCGATCGCCTCCTCCAGATCATGGGTCACGAACAGCACCGCCTTGCGATCGGCATTCCAGAGGTCGAGCAGCAGATTGCCCATCACCTGCCGCGTCTGGGCATCGAGCGGGCCGAACGGCTCGTCCATCAGCAATATCTTGGGATCGCGGATCAGCACCTGCGCCAGCGCCACGCGTTTGCGCTGACCACCCGACAACATGTGCGGATAGCGGCCCGCGAAGGCGCCGAGGCCGACCGAGGTCAGCCACGTCTGCGCGCGAGCCAGGGCTTCGGTCCGCGGCGTGCCCTTGATCTCCAGCCCGATCGCGACATTGTCGATCGCCGTCTTCCACGGGAACAGCGCGTCGGCCTGGAACAGATAGCCGGCATCCCTGTTGAGGCCCGTCAGCGGCCGGTCGAACACGGTGACGTTGCCGGCGGCCGGCTTGAGCAGCCCCGCCGCGACATTGAGCAGCGTCGATTTTCCGCAGCCGGTCGGGCCGACAATGGCGACGAACTCGCCCGGTGCGACCGTCAGCCGGGCCTTCTCGACCGCCGTATAGACCCGGTCGTCGCCCAGCCGGAACGCAACCGTCGTATCCTCCAGCGCCACCGCCGTGGGCGTCGTCATGCCTGTCCTCCCCGAAACTCGGGGGATGCCTTAGCCTCTTGCGACGGCAAGTTCAATCGAGCGGGTAAACGTGGTACGCATGCATGACGTCGCGCTCTTACCCTCCCCTGGAGGGGGAGGGTCGGCTCACATTGAGCGCAGCGAAATGTGAGACGGGGTGGGGTGACAGTCTCTCCATTGAGACGGTGCCAGCGTGGAGAGGTCACCCCACCCCGCTTCGCATTCCGCTTCGCTACATGCGAAGCGACCCTCCCCCTCCAGGGGAGGGTAAGAAAGAGCGAGCCCGCACCCGATGCCATCCACGCCCATGATCGGCTATGCGCATGTCGCCAAGACGTTTGGCCGCGTCGCGGCGGTGGACGACGTCTCGCTCGACATTGCCGAGGGCGAGTTTCTGGCTGTTGTCGGCGGCTCCGGATCGGGCAAGACGACGCTGTTGCGGCTCGCCAACCGGCTGATCGAGGTGGACAGCGGCACCATCACGGTCGAAGGCGAGGACGTCAGCCGCATCGACCCGGTCGCGCTGCGGCGCCGCATCGGCTACGTCTTCCAGAGCGGCGGGCTGTTCCCGCATCTGAGCGTCGCCGACAATATCGGCATCACGCCAAAGCTGCTGGGCGCCCCGGTGGGCGACATCGCCGCACGCGTCGACGAGCTGCTGGATCTCGTCCGGCTCGACCGCAGCGAACATCGCGACCGCCTGCCCGCGGCCCTCTCCGGCGGACAGCGCCAGCGCGTCGGCGTGGCGCGGGCGCTCGCCGCACGCCCGCGCATCGTGCTGATGGACGAGCCCTTTGGCGCGCTCGATCCCCTCACCCGCGATGCGCTCGGGGACGACTATCGCGAGCTGCACCGCAAGCTCGGGCTCACGTCCGTCATGATCACCCATGACATGACGGAAGCGATTTTGCTCGCCGACCGCATCGCCGTGATGCGCACCGGCAAATTGCTGGCCCAGGGCACGCCGGCGCAACTCGCCGCGAGCAGCGATGCCTATGTGCTCGAGCTGTTGCGCACGCCTCGGCGGCAGGTCGAACGGCTGAACGAACGCCTGCCGCTGGGTGGCGCGGCATGAGCCTGTTGTCCGATCCGCGCTGGGGCGAGGCGCTGTCCCACCTGCCCGACTATCTCGGCAACCACGTCCGGGTCAGCCTTGCCGCGCTCGCGCTCGGCCTCATCATCAGCCTGCCGCTCGCGATCCTCTGCCGCAACCGTCCCGTGGCGCGCAGCGTGCTGCTGGCATTCGCGAGCATCGTGCAGACGGTGCCGGGACTGGCGCTGCTCGCGCTGTTCTATCCGCTGCTGCTGCTCGCGGCATCCGTGACGCTGTCCTGGTTCGGCGTCTCGTTCTCGGCCTTCGGTTTTCTGCCCGCGATGCTGGCGCTGGCGCTCTATTCCATGCTGCCGGTGCTGCGCAACGGCATCACCGGGTTGAACGGCATCGATCCCGCACTGATCGAGGCCGCCCAGGGCGTCGGCATGACCGAGCGGCAGTCGCTCACCATGGTCGAGCTGCCCTTGGCGCTGCCGGTGATGATGGCGGGCATCCGCACCGCCGCGGTGTGGGTGATCGGCACCGCGACGCTGTCGACGCCGATCGGGCAGACCAGCCTCGGCAATTACATCTTTGCGGGGCTCCAGACCCAGAACTGGGTGTTCGTGCTGTTCGGCTGTCTCGCGTCCGCCGTGCTGGCGCTGCTGGTCGATCAACTGCTCGGCCTGATCGAGACCGGCCTGCGCCAGCGCAGCCGCGCGCGCACCGCGATCGGCGGTCTCGGCATCGCGGCGCTGGTCGCCGCGACGCTGGTGCCGTCACTGGCGCGGACGTCGGCGAGCTATGTCGTCGGCGCAAAGACCTTTGCCGAGCAATATGTGCTGTCGTCGCTCATTCGGGACCGGATGCAGGAGGCCGGACTCTCCGCAACGGCACGGTCCGGCCTCGGCTCGAGCGTGATCTTCGAGGCCTTGAAGGCCGGCGACATCGATCTCTATGTCGACTATTCCGGCACGCTTTGGGCCAACCAGCTGCACCGCACCGACATCAAGCCGCGCGCGGAATTGGTTGCCGAACTCAAGACCACGCTCGCCAAGGAAAAGATCACGCTGCTCGGCGAGCTCGGTTTTGAGAACGCCTATGCGCTGGTGATGCCGCGGAAGCGTGCGGAGGCGCTCGGCATCCGCACCATTGCGGATCTCGCGGCGCATACGTCGACAATGTCGATCGCAGGCGACTACGAGTTCTTCTCGCGGCCGGAATGGGCGGCGCTGCAAAAGGCCTATGGCCTTGCCTTCCGCGCCCAACGCCAGATGCAGCCCGATTTCATGTATGCGGCCGTCGCCTCGAACGAGGTCGACGTCATCGCCGGCTACACCAGCGACGGACTGATCGCGAAATACGACCTCGTCGCACTCGAGGATCCCAGGAACGCGATCCCGCCCTATGACGCGATCCTGCTGCTTGCGCCCAAGCGCGCCGATGACGAACGATTGCAGGCCGCGCTAAAGCCGCTGCTCGGCAAGATCGACATCGCCACCATGCGCGAGGCCAATCTGCGCGCCAGCGGCAACGACGCGAACTCGTCGCCGGACGCGGTGGCGAAATGGCTGCGGGAGCGGATCGGCGCCGGCGGTGCGGGAAAATGACGGAATCTGCTGGAATAGGCTGCCGGCAGCGCGTTTTGAGCGGCATTTGACGTCTGCTGCAACGCTTCGGCCACAGCTTGCGATGATGACAATATACACCTGATTTGCCCGACGGGTCAAGCACTATTTCGAAAAATCCGCAGTCGCGTCCCCGGCGGTTTTCTACTGTGCATGGGGTTGTTTTCAACCGATATTTGCCAACGGTCAGGCGAAAGCCGTCGCCAGGAACGCCGCAAGGACGGCACCGATCAGCGCATATTTCACGACGTAGTACACCCGCCTGTTCCACGCCTTCATGCGCTTGCCGACGAGGCGCACCTGGTAGGCATAGGCGAAGATGCGATTGATCCAGCCGACGCGCTCGCCTTCGACGTTCTGCGTTGCACTTTCCCGAATGATGTGATCGGAGAACCAGCGATTGACCGCGGTCATCGCCTTGCTCTTGAGCGGCCGCTCAATGTCGCAGAACAGGATCAGGCGGTCGTCGCTCGTGGTGTTCTCTGCATAATGCAGATAGGTCTCGTCGAACAGCAGCGCCTCGCCATCGCGCCAGTTATAGGGATCGCCGTCGATGAAGATGCGGCACTCTCCGGGCGATCTCGGCACCTGGAGGCCGAGGTGATAGCGGATCGAACCGGCGAAGGGATCGCGATGCTGCACGAGCCTGCCGCCGGGCGGCAGGTTGGTGAACATCGCGCCCTTGATGTTCGGGATCGAGCTCAGAAGCGCGACCGTCTTTGGACAGTTCGCGAGCGCCGACGGGAGCGGCTCGTCGTACCATTTCAGGTAGAAGCGCTTCCAGCCGGTGCGGAAGAAGGAGTTGAAGCCCCAATCATTGTACTTGTCGGCGGCCTTGATCTGACCCTGCTGGAACAGTTGCAATGCCTCGTCGCGGATCGTCTGCCAATTGTCGCCAAGCACCTTCATCTCGGGGAACGAGGTCTCCTCGAGGATCGGCCGGTTGGGCACCGCCGAGAACATGTACATCAGCACGTTGTAGGGCGCCATCAGCGTCGAATGATCGGAAAGCTGGCGCCAGAAGCCAAGCCGCACCTTTCCGCGAAAGTGCACGGCAAGCGTCGAGCCGATGAGAGCCCACAGAACGAGAAATTGCGGCGACAGCAGGCGCATGACCATCGCAAAAAATCCACAAGACAGCAGAAATGCTGAAAGATTAGCAGGAATGCGCCGGGTCGCTCAACCCTCGATGAATACCGCTAGAGCCCGCGGATCATGCCAGCCTCAATCAGGAGGCGGTTCAGGCGCCGCGCCTCGGCGCCGTCCTTGCAGGCGTAGAACAGGCCCTTGCAGCGCAGCATGATGTCCTTCTGTGCGGCGAAGGACGGATCGAGCGGGACGCCGGCGGCTTCCTGGATCACCAGCGGCAGATACGCGGCGTCGATCGTGTCCATGACAGCTTCGCTCTTGACCGGCTCGAAGTTGATGGCGTCGATCGCGTAATAGGTCGCGTAGAGACGCGGATCGTAGTCGTCCAGCTTCTTGCCGAGCGCACCCTCGTCCAATCCAGGCTCGAGGATTTGCGGCGCGAATTCCGGCTGGTGGTCGCCATAGCGCACGATCAGGAACGGCTCGCCCGGAAATTTCTTCTTCAGGCCGGCGATGAAGGCCTTGTATTGCTCGGCACTCATCGCCTGCCGGCGCAGATATTCGTCGATCGAGGCCACGTTGCCCGGCGCGCGCCAGTTTGGCGTCAACTCGGGGCGGAAGCGCGTCTCCCAGGGGAAATGATTGGCTCCGAGATAGATGAAGCTGAACAGCGGCTTGTTCGGCGTACGCTCACCCATGAGCTGGAGCGCCTTGTCGTAGAAGAAAGAGTCGGGCTCGACGTCCTTGGCGCCGAGATCCTTGGCGTCGTAGAAGTGCTGAATGCCGGTCGAGAGCTGGAAGCTGCGCGCGCTCATGAAGGCGCCGTAAGCGGGATACAGCGACATGGTGTCGTAGCCGCAGCGCCGCAACGCCAGCGGCAATCCGCGCTCGACGCGGCCCGACGCAATGCGAGTCACGAAATAGGCAAAGCGGCCAAACGAGCGCGACGAAAGGCCGGCGAGCACGTTGTATTCGGTGAACCAGCTCGGCCCGCCATTGCTCTCGGCGAGAAACGTGCGCTGCCTGCCGTCATAGGATTTGAAATGGTCGCCATAGCCCGCCGGCACCTTGATGCCATCGGCTGCGCGGATGTCGAAACTGGATTCATCATGGACCATGATGATGTTCGGCCGCCGTCCGGCCGCATGGCAGGAATCGACCAGCGGCATGTTCAGCCGCTCGCTATTCGCCGCAGCCGACTCCATGAACCCGTAGCGCATGAAGTCGGACACCGCGGTCACGCCGGAGCGGAAGAATTTTGAGAGATAGCCGTCGTCGTAATAGCCGCGCCAGGCCTCGTCGGGATGGCCGATGGAATAGCCGACCAGCGCCGCGAGGCAGGCGAGCTTGCAGGCGAGTGCCGGCACGCGGCGGATACGGAACGGGTCGAGCCACCACAGCGCATACATCAACGGCAGGATGACCAGCGCCGCCACGATCACCGACCAGCGCAGGTTCGGGAAGATCGTGAACAGGAAGGCGACAGTGTCGCGGTCGATCATCATCAGATCGATGAAGTTGACCGTCATCTGGACAACGTCGTGCTTGAGCCGCGACAGCAGCACCAGCACCACGACCATGGTCAGCGACAGCGCCCCCGACAGCGCGGGACGGCGCAGCAGCGCGAGCCAGAAGAAATTGAGCATGCCCCAGGACAGGATGAAGCCGAGGCGCGAGCCAAAGTCGTTCTCCGTCTGCACCATCAGCGCGAGTGCTGCGAGCTGCGGCGCCGCAACGGCAAGCAGGCGCCAGATCCCGATCGCGGCGACGCTTGCCAGCGCGGCGGTGGCGGCAGAGGGACCTGGGTTGGGCGCGGACGCCATCGACTGCACGCAAAACTGGCTGGCGCGGTGATGCCAAACCCTCTGGCCAGCCGACCAAGGGAGTCCGGCGCAGCCGGAACCTGCACCGTGTCATAAAAATGTAATGGAAGGGTCAACCGCGTGCAATGCAGCCGGCGGTCCGACCTTCGCTTAATCTTAGCGGGGCGCGAATCCGGGCCGCCGGGCCGGCGCCCAAGGGCAATGCCGCCTACTCGATCACCTCGTCGGCGCGGGCAAGCAGGGTCGGGGGAATGGTCAGGCCGAGGGTTTTGGCGGTCCTGAGATTGACCACCGTTTCAATCTTGGTCGACCGCTGGATGGGAAGATCGGCCGGCCTGGCGCCCTTGACGATGCGCGCCGCGTAGCCTCCGACCAGGCGCGAGGCGTCGTGCGCGCTGGCCCCGTAGCTCATGAGGCCGCCGAGATCGACGAACTCCCGCTGAAAGTACAGGGTCGGCACCCGCTGCCTTGCGGCCGTCTCGATGATCTGGACCCGGTTGACGATGAAGACCGGATCGACGGTGACGAGCAGCGCATCGACGCGCCCCTCGGCGATCGTGGCAAACACCTTCTCGATATCGTCCTTCTGGCTGGCATTGAGCACCAGCAGGGTCTTTCCGATCGCCTTGGCGGCGTCTTTTGCGGCTGCGAGCTGCGCCTGCACGGTCGGGCGATTTGGATTGATCAGGACGCCGATGGTGGAGGCGGCCGGCACCAGCTCGCTCGCCAGCTCCAGGTTTTTCGCCCCCAGCTCGGCGGCAAGCCAGGTCACGCCCGTGACGTTGCCACCCGGCCTGTTCAGGCTTTCGACCAGCCCTGAGGAAACCGGGTCGTCGCCGGTCAGGAAGACGATCGGAATGGCCGACGTGGCGCGTTTGGCGGCGAGCGCGGCCACATTGCCGCCCATGGTGACGAGGAGATCGACCGGCTTCTGGACGAGGTCTGCGGCAAGCGCCGGCAATTGGTTGAATTGCCCCTGGGCCCAGCGATATTCGATGGCGACGTTATTGCCTTCCACGAACCCTGCTGCCTTGAGGCCTTCCTGAAACCCGGAGACCACGGTCACGAAGGTCTCCGGCGAGCCGCTGGCAAGGAAGCCGATCGTCGGTCGGGACGTTTGTGCAATGCCTGGCGAAGTCCAGAGCGGGACGGTGCCTGCCGCCAGAAGAAATGTGCGTCGTCTCATGCCACGGTACATCTCAAATCAACCTGCCTTTACTCCGGCGGCAGCAGTCCGAGCCGCTTGGCGACGATGCGGTCGACCGCGCGCTTGGGCAGCGTCGCCTGCATCATGTGCCGGACCGGGTCCGGGGTGACCTGGTAGCGCACCCGCGGCTTGGCCGTGGTGAGTGCCTCGGCGACGACCTCGCCGATCCGCTCGGCCGGCAGGCCGGTCTCGCCCAGCTTCATCATGAAGGCCATGATCTTGTTGAGCGCGGGAAAATAGGGCGAGTTCTTGTAGACGGAGAGATCCATCTGCTCGGCCTTGCTCCAGATCGGCGTCTTCACCGCACCCGGCGCGACGATGATCACGTCGATACCGAACAGCATCAGTTCGCGGCGCAGGCTCTCGGACAACCCCTCGACCGCATGCTTGGAGGCGGAATAAGGCGCCGAAAAGGGATTGCCGTTCTTGCCCGCAACCGAGCTGATCATCACGATCCGGCCCTTCGGCCCCTTCAACGAGGGATCGGAGCCGAGCAGCGGGCCAAAGGCCTGGGTCGCGATGACGGGGCCGATGACGTTGATGTCCATCTGGCGGCGGAATTCGTCGGCCGCAAGTTCAAGCACGGGGCCCGCGATCGCGACGCCGGCATTGTTGACGAGGCCGGCCAGCGTCTCGCCATTCAGCGCCTCGCGCACCTGGCGGGCCGCGGCGAGTACCGCGGCCTCATCCGTGACGTCGAACATCAGGGGTGTGAAATTGGCGCCGAACTCGGCCTTGAGTCGATCTGCATCCGCCTGCTTGCGGACGCTGCCGAAGACGCGAAAGCCGCGCCCGAGCAAGACCTTTGCAGTGGCCCAGCCGATGCCGGTGGACGCGCCGGTGACGACGACAGAACGCATGGTGCTTTCCCCCTGAGGTTCCCGGCATCATGTAGGGGGACGGGGAACAAGCGCAATGCTGCCCGCTGATTGGGCGGCCGTCGCGGATTTCATTTGCCCTTGCGACCGAGCCCAAGAAGCCACTTCAACCATCACGTCTTAGGGTGAAGCTGTACGCGAGGGTCTCCTTGGCGCGTTGGACACCTGATGAGAGCGGAGATGAAGAGGTGAGTCTTCGACTCTGAAGACGCTCAGCTTTCACGAATGCGCACGTGAGGGGAAAAGCTCAGAAATCGCTCCAGTCGAAGAATGTGCTTTAAGCGTCAGTTCTTCGTCTTGAAGTGCGCTCGCAGCTCGCGAAGAATTTGAATGAAGCAGCAAAGCTTGGCGCAGAAGCAAAGGGCGAGACCGCTGCTCGCGATCTCGCCCCGAATTTAGCCGTGAAGGCTTAAAATTTCGTGTGGCGGTGCACCAGCACGCGACGCATCCGCGTCGTGTGCTGAATGCGTGCCGCTTAGTTCTTGCTCTTGTCGACCAGCGCGCCCTTCTTGATCCAGGGCATCATGTCGCGGAGCTTGGCACCGACTTCCTCGATCGGGTGCTGGGCGAGTTTTGCGCGGGTCGCCTTGAACGAGGTCTGGTTGACCTTGTTCTCGAGCATCCAGTCGCGGGCGAACTTGCCGCCCTGGATGTCGGCGAGCACGCGCTTCATCTCGGCCTTGGTCTCCGCGGTCACGATGCGCGGACCGGTGACGTACTCGCCGTACTCGGCGGTGTTGGAGATCGAGTAGTTCATGTTGGCGATGCCGCCTTCATAGATCAGGTCGACGATCAGCTTCACCTCGTGGAGGCACTCGAAATAGGCCATCTCGGGGGCGTAGCCGGCCTCGACCAGGGTCTCGTAGCCGCCCTTGATCAGCTCGACCAGGCCGCCGCAGAGCACGACCTGCTCACCGAACAGGTCGGTCTCGCACTCTTCCTTGAAGGTGGTCTCGATGATGCCGGCGCGGCCGCCGCCGACAGCGGAGGCGTAGGACAGACCGAGGTCATGGGCGTTGCCCGAGACGTCCTTGGCGATCGCGATCAGGCAGGGCACGCCGCCGCCGCGCTGATACTCCGAACGCACGGTGTGGCCAGGGCCCTTCGGCGCGATCATGAGCACGTCGAGGTCGGCGCGCGGGTCGAGCAGGTTGAAGTGGACGTTGAGGCCGTGGGCGAAAACGAGGGCCGCGCCCTTCTTCATGTTGTCGTGCAGGTGCTCGCGATAGATGTCGCCCTGGAGCTCGTCCGGGGTCAGCATCATGACGAGGTCGGCCCATTTGGCGGCTTCGGCGACGTCCATCACCTTGAAGCCGGCGGCTTCTGCCTTCTTCACCGAGCCCGAGTCCTTGCGCAGCGCGATGGCGACTTCCTTGACGCCGGAATCCTTCAGGTTCAGCGCGTGGGCGTGGCCCTGGCTGCCATAGCCGACGATGGCGACCTTCTTGCCCTTGATCAGGTTCAGGTCGGCGTCGCGATCGTAATAAACACGCATGGTCGTTTCCTCGTTCAGGTGGCCAGAATCGGCCGTTGGTCAGTGTCGGACGGTGGAATTTGCGGATTTCGGGGGCTGTCTAGAGCATTTTCCGCCCCGAAGGAAACCCGTTTCTGCATGGAAAACTGCGGCATCATGCATCCATGAAGACGGGATAGAGGGAGGCCAAAAGCAGCAACGCCATCAGGATATTGAAGGCGCGGACCAGCCGCTCCGAGGTCAGGACCGGCCGCAGCGCGGTCCCGAACAGGGCCCAGACCACGGTCGAGACCACGCCCACAATCAGGCTGACCAGGGTCTGGATCGCGATGTTGAAGGGGAATTGGGCGATCGCCGCATAGGCCGTGATGGTGCCGATCACGATCACCCAGCCCTTGGCGTTGATCCACTGGAACATGGCAGCGCCCCAGAAGGTCATCGGGCCCCTCGACTTGTCCCCCTCGGTCTTGGCCGGGCCGGACATGGCGATGACAGCGGCCAGATAGATCAAATAGGCCGCGCCGGCGTATTTCAGGATGGTCTGCAGGATCGGATAGGCCAGGAAGACGGTGCCGAGGCCCAGGCCAACGGCCGCCACCATGAAGGCAAAGCCGAGGACGATACCGGCGATGTGGGGGATGGTGCGCCGGAAGCCATAGGTCAGGCCCGAGGCCAACAGCATGATGTTGTTCGGCCCGGGGGTGAAATACATCACCACCATGAAGGCGAGGAAGGCATAGAAGAGCGAACTGGCCATGCTCACCTCACGCCGTCTTCGGCACGGCTTGCGGCCGCTTCGCCAGCAGCATCACCGCGATGCCGCCGATGACCGTCAACATGCCCGCGAGCCGCAGCGGCCCGAACTTTTCGCCGAACACGATGCTGGAGGCGGCCGAGCCGACGAACGGGACCAAAAGCGCGAACGGTACGACCTGCGCCGCCGGATAGTCCCGCAGCAGCCGGCCCCACAGCCAGTAGGCGATGCTGGTCGAGATGGCGCCGAGCATCAGCATGCACAGAAGGCCCGCGAGCGTCATATGGGAGAGGGATTGCCAGGTCGGCCCCGGGCCGTTGGCGACCAACGCCAGCACGAACAGCGGCACGGCCGAGGTCAGGCACAGCCAGGCGAACAGGTCGAACATCGGCACGTTACGCGCGCCGCGCAGAAGCAGGTTGCCGATCGCGAAGCTGATCGGCGAGATCATCAGCACTGCAAAGGCGCCGACGCTGAAATCATAACCGACGGTGCCGCAGATCATCAAAAGGCCGATCGCAGCGATGGCGATCCCGACCGTCTGCATCGGCGTCGGCCGTTCGCCGAACGCGATCACCGCAAAGCCGATGGTGAACAGCGCCTGGCTTTGCACGATGACGGAGGTCAGGCCCACCGGAACACCATGTGCAATGCCATAGGCTTGGCTCAGGAACTGACCGAGGAACAGGGTGAAGCTGATCGCGATCAGCAGCGACCAGGCGATTTTCGGCTTGCGGATGAAGAGGCAGGGGACTGCCGCAATCGAGAAACGCAGCGCCGTCATCAACTCCGGCGAAAACTCGTCGAGCGCGATCCGGCTCGCCACGAAGGCAAGTCCCCAGACGATCGCCACCAGAATGGCGATGAGAATGTCCGCCGGCTTCATTGTTCTTGTTCTGTCGTTCGGTTCGACTTCTTAAGATTGTTCGCCGGGCTTTGGCTTGCGCAGCAGATAGGTGCCGTGCATCGGGGCGTGGTAATCGGCCGAGACCAGCGTGAAGCCGACATCGGTCAGCATCCGCTCCATCACCCAGCCGAAGGTGGAATATTCGTCGCGCATGTGCGCGACCACGTTGTCACGCGCGAAATCATGGTTCTTGATCTGGAAGTCGGCCCACTGGTCGACGTCGCGCTCGCAGGCATCCGGCATCGAGACGAACACGATGTCACGCAGATAGAAGCTCGCGCCTGGCTTCAGCGCGCGATAGATCCGCGACATCGCCACCGCCTTCCAGAAGTCCGGCAGATGGTGCAGCGTGAACTCGCTGACGATCAGGTCATAGGATTCGGGCTGATAGGTGAAGCTCAACAGGCCGGCGGACTGGGTGCGGACCGGCGCCTTGCGATCGCGCGCGTAGATCTCGGCGAGCGCCAGCATCGCCGGCGAGATGTCGATGGCATCGACCTCGGCGCCCATCAGCGCGGCTTCCGTCGCGAGCACGCCGTTGCCGCAGCCGATGTCGGCGATCCGCCAGCCCCGCTGCACGCCGAGCATTTTCAGCGCGGCGCGCGCCCGCAGATCGGCGTCCTCGAAATTGTCGTAGATCGAGGCGACCGCGGGCTCCAGCCCGATCCGGTTGCGCTCGTTATAGTACCAGTCGCGCGCCAGCATGGTTCACATCCCCTCAGGCCCGCGGCCGATCGCGGCAACTCCGGTGCGCGACACCTCGACAAGGCCGATGGGGCGCATCAGGTCGATAAACTGGTTGATCTTGTCCGTATTGCCTGTGATCTCGAACACAAAGCTCTCGGTAGTGGCGTCGATGACGCGGGCGCGGAACGCGTCCGCCAGCCGCAGCGCCTCGACACGATGCTCGCCCTGCCCGCGCACCTTGACCATCGCGAGCTCGCGCTCGATCGAACGCTTGGTCAGCGTCATGTCGACGACGCGGTAGACCGGGATCATGCGATCGAGCTGGTGCTTGATCTGCTCGATCACCATTGGCGTGCCCGTGGTGACGATGGTGATGCGCGAGAGATGCTTTTGGCTCTCAGTCTCCGAGACCGTGAGACTCTCGATGTTGTAGCCGCGTCCCGAGAACAGACCGATGACCCGGGCGAGCACGCCCGGCTCGTTCTGCACGAGCACCGAGAGCGTGTGCGTCTCGTTGGGATCGTGACGCTCCTCGATGAAGTAGGCGGATGCGGGCTGGTTCATTGTCGTCCCCTCTATTCTCGTCGTCACGCCATCGCCCGCTGGGCGGCCGGCGCGTCCGTTCCGACCCATTGGCGGAACAGATCGAAATCGATATTGCCGCCGGAGAGCACGAGACCGACGCGCTTGCCCTGCAGCTTGCTCTTCTCCTGAAGCGCCGCGGCGAGCGCGGCAGCGCCGGCGCCTTCGGCAAGATTATGCGTGTCGGTCCAGTAGGCGCGGATCGCGGCCGCGACCTCGTCGTCACTGACCTGCACGATGCGCGATGCGCCCTTCTTGATGATGGCGAACGCATCCGGATCCGGGATGCGGGTGGCCATGCCATCGGCGAGCGTGTTGCTGGTCTCTGTCGTCACGATGCTGCCCGCCGCAAACGACAGCGCATAGGACGGCGCTTCCGTCGACTGCACGCCGACGATTTCGGTCTTTAGTCCCAAGAGGTCGCGCGCCATGATGCAGCCGCAGATGCCAGAACCCTGCCCGATCGGCACGTAGAGAACATCGAGATCCGGCGCAGCCCTGAACAGCTCCAGCGCGTAGGTCGAAACGCCCAGCACGAGGTCGCGGTGGAATGACGGCACCATGTGGAGCCCGGCATATTGCCCGTGCCGTTCGGCCTCCTCGCGTGCGGCCTGAAAGTCCTCGCCATGCTCGACGAGTTCGGCGCCAAAGGCCTTCATGGCGCAGTTCTTCTCGACGGAGTTGCCGCGCGGCACGTAGATCACCGCAGGCACGCCATGCCGGCTCGCGGCGAACGCAAGGCTCTGGCCGTGATTGCCACGCGTCGCCGAGATGATGCCCGGCGTGTTCGGGCTCTCCCGCTTCAGCCGCTCGAGATAGACCAGCCCGCCGCGCACCTTGAAGGCGCCGATCGGCGTGTGGTTCTCATGCTTGACCACGACGCGCGTGCCGAGACGTTCAGCGAGCAGCGGCCAGGCATGTGCCGGCGTCGCCGGCACCGCCTGCCCCACGATCTCATGCGCCCGTTCGAGCTCCTTCAGGTCGAACATGGCGTCACACCAGCGCCTTGCCGCCTGCGAACGCGGTCGCGGTCGCTTCGTCGTTGGCCTGCTCGGGCAACAGCATCTCGTTATGTGCCTTGCCGGAGGGAATCATCGGGAAGCAGTTTTCCAGCGCTGCGACACGGCAGTCGAAGATCACCGGACGCTTGACCGCGATCATCTCCTTGATGGCGCCGTCGAGATCGGCCGGCTTCAGCGCCTGGATGCCGACGCAGCCATAGGCTTCCGCGAGCTTGACGAAATCAGGCAGCGCCTCCGAATAGGAATGCGACAGGCGGTTACCGTGGAGCAGTTGCTGCCACTGCCGCACCATACCCATGTACTGGTTGTTCAGGATGAAGATCTTGATCGGCAGCTCGTATTGAACCGCCGTCGACATCTCCTGGATCGTCATCTGCACTGAGGCATCGCCGGCGATGTCGATGACGAGGCTGTCGGGATGGGCCACCTGCACGCCGACCGCAGCCGGCAGGCCGTAGCCCATGGTGCCGAGCCCGCCCGACGTCATCCAGCGATGCGGCTCCTCGAAGCCGAAGAACTGCGCCGCCCACATCTGGTGCTGGCCGACCTCGGTCGTGATGTAGGTGTCCTTGCCGCGCGTCAGCTCGAACAGGCGCTGGATCGCATGCTGCGGCAAGATGATGTCGTTGTTCTTCCTGTAGAACAGCGAATTGCGCGCGCGCCATTGCGCGATCTGCTGCCACCATTGCTTGATGTCCGGCTTCCTGGCTTCCGCCTTGAAGACCTGGAGGATGTCGCCGAGGATGTTGCCACAATCGCCGATGATCGGCACGTCGACACGGATGTTCTTGTTGATCGAGGACGGGTCGATGTCGATGTGGATCTTCTTCGAGCCCGGCGAGAACGCATCGACGCGGCCGGTGATGCGGTCGTCGAAGCGCGCACCGACGCACAGCATGACGTCGCAATCATGCATGGTCATATTGGCTTCGTAGGTGCCGTGCATGCCGAGCATGCCCAGCCAGTTCTTGCCCGACGCCGGATAGGCGCCCAGGCCCATCAGCGTGGACGTGATCGGAAAACCCGTGACCTCGACCAGCTCGCGCAGCAGCTTCGAGGCCTCGGGACCGGAATTGATCACGCCGCCGCCGGAATAGATCACCGGACGTTTTGCATTGGCGAGCAATGCCACCGCTTTACGGATTTGCGCTGCATCGCCCTTCACGCGCGGCGAATAGGAAATGTGAACGTCCGACTTGCGCGGCGGATGATAGGTGCCGGTCGCGAACTGCACGTCCTTCGGCACGTCGACCAGCACCGGGCCCGGACGGCCTGATGTCGCGACATAAAAGGCTTCGTGCAGCACCTTTGCCAGATCGTTGACGTCGCGCACCAGCCAGTTGTGCTTGGTGCAGGGACGCGTGATGCCGACCGTATCGCATTCCTGGAACGCGTCATTGCCGATCAAATGCGTGGGAACCTGGCCGGTGATGCAGACCAGCGGGATCGAATCCATCAGCGCGTCCGTCAGCGGCGTCACCATATTGGTGGCGCCGGGACCGGAGGTCACCAGCACGACACCCGGCTTGCCGGTCGAGCGCGCATAGCCTTCGGCGGCATGGCCCGCGCCCTGCTCATGGCGAACGAGGATGTGCTGGACGTCGCTCTGCTGGAAAATCTCGTCGTAGATCGGAAGCACCGCGCCGCCGGGATAGCCGAAGATATCGGTCACGCCATGATCGATGAGGGCGCGAACGATCATCGCGGCGCCGGTCATCTGGTTCGGATCGTGGCTCTTCTCGGTCATTGGCTTGCTCCGGATGCGCTGTTGTCAGCGGCTTCTTTCGACTGTGGTTCGGGAAATAAAAAAGGGCCCCAAGAGGCCCCATGCACACCGCTCGGATTTGGATGGCCGCTAGCCATCCCCGGCGGTGCGCCTGGGTACGACGACGATAAGGAGTTTGGTAATAATATTACGCATGGCAGGCGCTCGGCTTCCCAAAGGTTGCGCGAAACATAACGGCCAAAGACTGGATGTCAAGGCAAAGCGGCCGTTTCCGCGCGATTTGGAAGAATGTAGCGGCGTTTCCTTCATTCGGCGAGAGGAAATTTACCGCGCCAGCACAAAACCGCGTCAGGCCAGCTATTCGCCCGCGCTGGCCAGCCGTTCCCGCGCCTCCGCCGGCTTCACCCATTCGAAGTCGGGCAGCTGGTGCCGAAACCAGGTGAACTGTCGTTTTGCATAATGGCGGGTGTCGGCCCGGCCGATCGTAGCCGCCTCATCCAGGCTGATCTCGCCATTGAGGTGGCGGATCAAAGCGGGGACGCCGTGAGCCTTCATCGCCGGGAGCAGCGGATCGAGATGGCGCTCTGCCAATCGCGCGATCTCGGCGAGCGCGCCAGCTCCCAGCATGGCGTCAAAACGCGCGTCGATGCGGGCGTAGAGTTCGTCGCGTTCGGGGGCGAGAAACAACGCGCGAAAGCTGTCCTTCGGCAACAGCGGCGGCTGGCCTTCGGTGTGCCAGTCGAGCAGAGAGCGACCGGTCGCCTCCACGACTTCGAGCGCGCGCGCAATGCGGGTGCGGTCACGTACATTCAGCCGCTCGGCAGCGCGCGGATCGCGGGTCGCGAGTTCCGCATGCAATGCCTCGACACCGTTCTGCTCTAGCCGCGCGCGTACGCTCTCGCGCACCTCTGCGGGGATCTGAGGCACCGTCGAGAGGCCTGCGGTGAGCGCCTTGAAATAGAGCCCGGTGCCGCCGATGAAGATCGGCACACGGCCCTGTGCTTGCGCTTCAGCCAGCGCCGCGGCTGCATCTGCAAGCCAGGCGCCGGCCGAGTAATTCACGCTGGCATCGACATGGCCGTAGAGCCGATGCGGCACAAGCGCCTCGTCAGCCGGCGACGGGCGCGCGGTGATGATGCGCAGATCGCGGTAGACCTGCATCGAGTCGGTGTTGATGACGACGCCGCCGACGGATTGCGCGAGCTCAAGCGCCAGGGCCGACTTGCCGCTGGCGGTCGGGCCTGCAATCAGGATCGCGACGGTTTGGCGCATGGAACCCAGGAGACGTTGCACGCCCCCCGCATTGCACCTTCGTGCCGGTTCATGCAACAATCCTTAGTTGCGTATTAGTCTGTTATCGCATTTAGCTTGTTTATATTTCGAAACATCGATTGGAGAACGTCATGAAGAGCGACCATCCGTCGAAAGCGCAGCGACTTGCCGGGATAACCACGAGCGTGCTGGCAATGACGGCCTCGCTGCTCGCGTCCCAGCCAGCAAACGCGCAAACCGCCCTTCCCCCCGACGTCATGCAGTCTTGCATCGTCCAGGCACCGGAGTTCGCGAGCTGGTTTGGCGGCAACCCGGCGAAGGACGGCCTCGTCTTTCCCGCAAACAGTCTCGCGTTCAACGCCGGTTCCGATTGCAACTTCTACAAATGGTCAGTGCAGATGTTCCTCTGGCTGACCTCCCCACGCGGGCCCGGCAAGCATGTCTTCAGCTCGTCCCAGTTTTACGGCCTCTCGGCGCCAGCAGGCGACAAGCGCCAGCTCATCCCGCAAGACGACAATACCTTGCTGAGCTTCGCACCGTCGATCTCGCTCGTCGGCGACAAGGGCGTGGATGTCGTCGCCGACAGCAAGGGAACGATACGCAACGTCGTGCGCGTGCAGACCGGACGTGCCGGCAGCGCGCTGTTCCGCGACAAGTCGGGCAAGCCGGTCGATGTCGCGCGCGTGGCGGCCGCGGTCAGCGGCAAGCCGCTGCTGCTCGACGATACCAACAAGGTGCTCGACGTCGAAACCGCGACAAGCGGGGCGCCGGCGCTGAGCGACGCGTCCGGCAAGGCAATCAATCTTGCCGACGAGACCGTGACGGTCGACGGTGTCCAGCGTCTGGTAACGACGTCCGGCGACGTGGTCGAACTCGGCCAGGCCGGCGGCGGCGCCGTGCTGGTGACGAGGAACAACGGCCTTGTCTACTACCTGCTTCAGGTCAACGACGTGTTCGCCTATTTCCGCACGGGCGCAACCAACGGCAAGTTTTCACCCGCGCCGACCGAATTTCCATCCGAAGCCTCGCTTCTGAGCAAGATCACGGATGTCGCCAAGAACGCGCCGGCGCCTCACACCAAGCCGGGATTCCTGGACGGCATCGCACTCGCAATGGAGCTCAAATCGTCCTGGGTCGAGGCTTCGACACTGAGCAATCCGCAGGACTATCTGGTCATCAAGGCAACGGTTCCCGGCTTCGATACCTCAAATCCCCAGAAGTGGGTTCATGGGACCGCGAAGACCGTCGATCTCGCGCTGGTCGGATTTCATGTGGTCGGGAGTGCGCTCGGCCATCCCGAGATGATCTGGGCGACGTTCGAACACGTCAATAACGCGCCCAACCAGAAATACGTCTACAAGACCGCCTTGGGAGCCGAGGCGACCGTACCTGCCGACGGCAGCGGACCGTGGCTGTTCTCCAGTTCAGGAGCTTCGAATCCTGTGCCGGCGCGGATGACCGTTGACGAGAACGGCGACATCGTCGCGTCCGGTAACGGCACGATCGGTTCGGTGGACGTGACGCGTGCGAATGCCTGGGGCACGCGCCTCACGGATGCGGCCGCAATCGTCAACAACACCAATGTGATTTCGCTCAATCGCAGCGTTCTCAGCCAGATGCCGGCCGGCGACGTGCGCTCGAAATACATCATGATCGGGTCGACCTGGACCAGCGACGGAAAGGCGCCCGCGGGCGCAAACGTCGTCGGCACCAAGTTGCTGGCCAATTCGACCATGGAAACGTTCAAGCAGACCCTGAATTGCCTCACATGCCACGGCAACAACATGTTGGGGACACCCAGCGGTGGCGGTCTCAGCCATGTCTGGGGGCTGATCACGCCGCTGTTTCCCTAAAGCGTGATCCAGTAAGTGAACAGCGGTTTTCCGAAGGGGTAATGCTCAAACAAGGAACTGAAGCGCGATGACAATCTCATCGCACTTCAGGAGCTGGTTGGCAGGATTGATGGCGGACAACGACTTGCCGCTGAAGCAAGGTCCTGCGATAAGCACGGCCTCGTTCAACCTCGAATACCGGCCTGCATGTCCCTCGTCGCCACGCTGATCTGCAATCCCGATAGTCCCGCGCTCGATTCCACCATCGTGGACGGCGCCCGCGCCGTGCTGCCGCAGGCCGCGCCCGCGCACTGGCTGTTCGACGGCGTCGCGGTCGACATCCCCTTCGGCGCCGACAATAACCTCGAACGCGACCGTCACGCCATCGAGGAGCGGCTGCGCGAGATCCGCGGCGACCTGCCGATCGACATCGTGGTGCAGCCTGCCGGCTTCCGGCGCAAGAGGCTTTTTCTCGCCGACATGGATTCCACCATGATCGGCCAGGAGTGCATCGACGAGCTTGCCGACTTTGCAGGCCTCAAGGCGCACGTCGCCGCCATCACCGAGCGCGCGATGCGCGGCGAGATCGAATTCGAGCCGGCGCTGCGTGAGCGCGTCGCGCTGTTGAAGGACCTGCCGGTGAGCGTGGTCGACGAGGTCTTGGCCAAGCGCATCACGCTGACGCCAGGCGGCCGCGCGCTGGTCGCGACCATGCGTGCCAACGGCGCCTATGCGTGCCTCGTCTCCGGCGGCTTTACGCTGTTCACGAGCGCCGTGGCAGCCAGGATCGGCTTCCAGGAGAACCGCGCCAACGAACTGATCGTGCGCGACGGCAAGTTCACCGGCGAGGTCAAGGAGCCGATCCTCGGCCGCGCGGCAAAGCTCGCGACGCTGGTGGATCTGATGGAGTCGTTCGACCTGGACGACATCGACACGGTGGTGGTCGGCGACGGCGCCAACGATCTCGCGATGATCCAGGCCGCGGGCCTCGGCGTCGCCTATCACGCCAAGCCGGCCGTTGCCGCAGCCGCCTCCGCGCGCATCGACCACGGCGACCTCAGCGCGCTGCTCTATGCGCAGGGCTATACGCGGAAGGAGTTTGTGGAGGGTTAGTCTCTCCCGCCGTCATCCCGCACACTCAGCTCCCGTAGGGTGGGCAAAGGCGCGCTTGCGCCGTGCCCACCACTATTGTTGCGATTGTGAAAAGATGGTGGGCACGCTTCGCTTTGCCCACCCTACGGGAACCGCGTCTTACTGCACGCTCAGCGCCACGAAGCGCAACTCACCCTCGCCGTTGGAGACCAGCAGCAGCACCGACTTCTTGCCGTCCTTCTTCAAGGTGTCGATGCGCTTCTGGACGTCGGCGCCGCTGGAGACCGCCTCCTGCGCGACTTCGACGATGACGTCGCCGGCGGAGAGGCGCTTCTCGGCAGCATCCGAATTGGCATCGACCGACGTGACGACCACGCCCTTGACGCTCTCCTTGATCTTGTAGCGCGTGCGCAGATCCTTGCTGAGCGCGGCGAGATCGAGGCCCAGCGCCTTCTGCGTCACCGGCTTCTCGGGCGCGGGCTCGTCGCTCTTGACCGCGGCCTGCACCTTGTCGGCATCCATGAGGCGGCCGAGCGTGACCTTCTTGGTCTCCTCCTGGCCCTTGCGGATGATCACGACGTCGACTTCCTTGCCGACGGCGGTATCGGCAACGACGCGCGACAGATCCTTCGGGTCCTTGATGTCCTTGCCGTCGAACTTGACCACGACGTCGCCGGGCTCGATGCCGGCGGGCTTTGCCGGGCCCTTGTCGTCGATGCCGGCAACCAGCGCGCCGCGCGCCGGCTTGATGCTGAGGCTCTCGGCGATTTCCTCAGTGACGCTCTGGATGCGCACCCCTAACCAGCCGCGGCGCAGCTCGCCGAACTGGCGGAGCTGATCGACCACACCCGCGACCGTCTTCGACGGCACGGCAAAGCCGATGCCGATCGAGCCGCCGGACGGCGAGATGATCAGCGTATTGACGCCGATGACGTCGCCTTCGAGGTTGAACAGCGGACCACCGGAATTGCCGCGGTTGATGGCGGCGTCGGTCTGGATGTAGCTGTCATACGGGCCCGACGAGATGTCGCGGTTCTTGGCCGAGACGATGCCGGCCGTCACCGTACCGCCGAGGCTGAAGGGGTTGCCGATCGCGACCACCCAGTCGCCGAGGCGCAGCTTGTCGCTGTCGCCGAACTTCACGGACACCAGCGGCTTGGTCGGCTTGAACTTCAACACGGCCAGGTCGGTCTTCTTGTCGACGCCGACCAGCTCGGCCTTGATCTTGGTGCCGTCGTTGAGGATGACGTTGATCTCGTCGGCGTCCGCAATGACGTGATTGTTGGTCACGACGACGCCCGAGGTGTCGATGATGAAGCCGGAGCCGAGCGAGTTGGTCTTGCGCGGCGGGCCGTTGTCGCCGCGCTCGCCGCCCTTGCTGCCGCCGCCGGGACCCCTGCGGTTCTTGAAGAAGTCGTCGAAGAACTCTTCGAACGGCGAGCCGGGCGGCAGTTGCGGCATGGTGTTGCGGCCATCGCCACCGCCCTTGGCTTCCACGGTCTGCGAGGTCGAGATGTTGACGACCGCGTCGATCACCTTCTCGGCGACGTCGGCGATGCCCTCCGGCCCACGCGCGACGGCGGGCGAGGCGACGACGCTGAACGCGCCGAGCGCGATCGCAGCCAGGCCAAGGCGCAAGCGGGTCGAGGCAATGGTGGCAGCGGTCATATCGGATGGTCTCCAGAGAGTCGGGGGTTGGCACCACACTGCGCTCGAACCGGGGGACGGCGCAAGCACGGACCTTAACGGGCCTCAAGACCCGACAATACGGCGAAAAACCGGCCCCGGCGCTTCACTTTGGCGTAGGCGGCGGATTTCTCAGCTATGCCGACGCACGATCCAGATCAGGATCAGGCCGGCGACCGCCGAAGCGATGCCGACACCCCTGAGGATATGATCGGGGGTGGCGAGCGCACTCTTCATCGCCTTGCGCATCCAGTTCGGAGACGCCGCGAACATCAAGCCTTCCAGCACAAACAGGATGCTCAAGCCGATGAGGAAGTCGGCAAACGCAAAGGACCTCATCGTATTGGAACCTCCCCTGATGCTGTTCTGATTGTCTTATAAGGGGCGGCTGTCGCGGCCGCCCCTCTTTTCTGCAGCCTCAGGGCTTGGCAGCCGGAGTCTCGGGCTTGCCGGACGGGTTACTGAAATACCGGAAGAAATTCGAGTCAGGCCGCAGCAGGTAACGGGTGTCGCTGGAGCGCAGCCCGGTCTCATAGGCCGTCATCGAACGGTAGAAGGCGAAGAAGTCAGGATCCTTGCCATAGGCTTCGGCGAACAGGCGGTTGCGCTCGGCATCGCCCGAACCACGGGTCTGGTCGGCCGCGGAGTTCGCCTCCGCGATGATCACAGTCGCCTCGCGATCGGCCTTGGAGCGGATTTCCTGTGACTTCTGTCCGCCCTGCGCGCGGAACTCGGCCGCCTCGCGCTGACGTTCGGTCTTCATGCGGTCGTACACCGCCTGGCTGTTCTGCTCCGGCAGATCGGCGCGGCGGATGCGGACGTCGACGACCTGGATACCGTAGCCGTCGGCCTCGCGGTCGAGCAGGTCGCGGATGCGACCCATCAGCTTCTCGCGATCGTCGCGGACGACCGTGATGAAGGTGACCTCGCCGAGCACACGGCGCAGCGCCGCGTTGAGCAGCGTGGTGAGCTGGAGGTTGGCGGCCTGAATCGAGCCGACGCTCTGATAGAAGCGCAGCGCGTTCTTGATGCGGTAGCGCGCGAAGGCGTCGACCACGAGCCGCTTCTGGTCGGAGGCGATGACTTCCTGCGACGGATTCTCGAGATCGAGAATTCGCTTGTCGATGCTGATGACGCTGTCGATGAACGGCGCCTTGAAGTTCAGCCCGGGCTCGGTGACGACCTTGACCGGTTCGCCGAGGCGAACCACGAGGGCCTGTTCGGTCTGCTGCACCGTGAAGACCGAGCTGTAGGCCACGATCAGGATCAGCAGCAGGACGAGCAGCGAGACGAAACCTGTGACCGGAGACCTCATCGGTTGCCTCCGCTCTGCTGCTGGCCTTGCGGCGCAGGCGGCTTCCGCGGCGTCAATTCGTTGAGCGGCAGATAGGGCACGACACCCTGCCCGGCCGCACCGTCGATGACGAGCTTCTCGGAGCCGCCGAGCACGCGCTCCATCGTCTCCAGATAGATTCGTTCACGCGTCACGTCGGGCGCCTTCTTGTATTCCTCGTACACTTTCAGGAAGCGCGCGCTCTGGCCCTTGGCCTCGGCGATCGCCTGTTCCTTGTAGCCTTCGGCAACCTGCAGGATCTGCGAGGCGCGGCCGCGGGCATCCGGCACGACACGGTTGGCATAGGTCTGCGCCTCGTTCTGCAAGCGCTCGAGGTCGGCGCGCGCCGCCTGCACGTCGCGGAACGCGTCGATGACCTGCGCCGGCGGGTCGACCTTCTGCATCTGCACCTGGGTGATCTGGACGCCGGAGCCGTAGCTATCGAGCGTCTTCTGCATCAGTTCCTGGACGCCCTGCTCGGTGACGTTACGCGCGCCGGTCAGGATCGGCTGGATCTGCGAGCGGCCGATCACTTCGCGCATCGCGCTCTCGGCGACCGCCTTCACGGTGCCTTCAGGGCTCTGGATGTTGAACAGGAAGTCGCCGACGCCGTCGGGCTTGATACGCCACAGCACGGTGAAGTCGACGTCGACGATGTTCTCGTCGCCGGTCAGCATCAGGCTCTCTTCGGGCACGTCGCGCATGGTGCGGCCGCGACGGGCCGGATCGTCGATCAGCGTCATGCCGATGGAGATGGTGGAGACGCGCAGCGCCTTGGGCAGCAGCACGGTCTCGATCGGATAAGGCAGGTGATAGTTCAGGCCCGGCTGAACGGTGCGCACATGCTTGCCGAAGCGCAGTACGACGCCGAGCTCTTCGGACTGCACGCGGAAGAAGCCTGACAACAGCCAGATCGCGATACCGACAAGCAGGATCAGCGTGATGCCGACGCCGGAGAAATAGCCGCCGGGCAGGATCTGCTGAAGTCGATCCTGGCCGCGCCGCAGAAGGTCTTCCAGATCCGGCGGCCTTGGCCCGACCGGTTGCGGGCCTGAGCCCCACGGCCCTTTCGGGCCCGAGCCCCATGGGCCACCGCCCTGATTCTTCCACGGCATTCGACAGTCTCCTCGGCAGGGTGGAACGCCCCCGCCCGCTTTGTCCGGTCCGGCTTTATAGGGGACGCAAAGGACCCTTACAACGCAAGCTTGGTCGCCCTCCGAGCTATGCCGGCCCGGGGAAAAGTCAATGTAAACATTGGCGAAAGCGGTTAATCCGGGCGCCGCCGACGATATGTCACATAGGAGAATTCGGCGCTGTCGTGCGGTCCCGCGGAATGCCGCTCGCGCGCCACCTCGTCCCACTGCGCCTTGTCGATCTCGAAGACCGTGTCACCCTCGGGCCGCGCATGGACTTCCGTGATCTCGAGCCGGTCGGCGTGATCGAGCAATTGCCTGTAGATTTCGGCGCCGCCGAGTACGGCAATTTCAGCGACGGAACGCCGCAGGGCGTCGCCGCGTGCGACGCTGAGCGCGTTCGCCGACGACGTCGTCACCACGGCACCGTTGGCGCGATAGGCAGCATCGCGGGTAATGACGATGTTGGTGCGCCCCGGCAACGGCCGGGGCAGTGACTCGAACGTTTTGCGGCCCATCACCACCGGCTTGCCGATGGTGAGCGCCTTCAAACGTACCATGTCGGATTTCAGCCGCCACGGGATCGCATTGCCGGCGCCGATGACGCCGTTCTCCGCGATCGCGACGACGAACACGATCTCCATCACGGCGCCTTCCCTGCAAGACGCGTCAAGGCATCGCCGCCGACGCGGCAGAGAGTCCATTCATCCATCATGACCGCGCCGAGCGATTTGTAGAATTCGATCGACGGCGTGTTCCAGTCGAGCACCGACCATTGCAGGCGCGACCAGCCATTGGTCACGCACTCCCTGGCGAGATACATGAGCAGCGCTTTACCGATGCCCTTGCCGCGATGCGAGGGACGCACGAACAGGTCTTCGAGATAGATGCCGTGGCGGCCGCTGAAGGTGGAGAAATTCGCAAACCACACCGCGAAGCCGACCGCTTGGCCGTCCCACTCGGCGATGTCGCAGAACAGCCGCGGATTATCGCCGAACAGCGCGTCGGCCAGCATCGCCTCCGTCGCCTCAACCTCGTGCGAGAGCTTTTCGTACTCGGCGAGCTCGCGGACGAAGGCGAGAACGAGCCCAGCCTCTCCAGGGCGTACGCGGCGAATGTTGAGCGACATCGGGCCTAGACCGCAACCTCCGCCTTGATATGCGGATGCGGATCGTAGCCGACGAGCTCAAAGTCCTCGTAGCGGAAGGAGAAGATGTCCTTCACCTCGGGATTGATCCGCATCACCGGCAGCGCGCGCGGTGCGCGGCTCAATTGCAGCCGCGCCTGCTCCAGATGGTTGGAGTAGAGATGCGTGTCGCCGAAGGAGTGCACGAACTCGCCGGGCTTCAACCCCGTCACCTGCGCCACCATCATGGTGAGAAGCGCGTAGGAGGCGATATTGAAGGGCACACCGAGGAACACGTCGGCCGAGCGCTGGTAGAGCTGGCACGACAGCTTGCCGTTGGCGACATAGAACTGGAACAGACAGTGGCAGGGCGGCAGCGCCATCTTCTCGACGTCGGCCGGATTCCAGGCGGTGACGATCAGCCGGCGCGAGTCCGGGTTGCGCTTGATCATGTCGACGACGTTGGCGATCTGGTCGATGCTGCGGCCGTCCGGCGCGGGCCAGGAGCGCCATTGATGTCCATAGACCGGCCCGAGATCGCCATTGGCGTCGGCCCATTCGTCCCAGATGGTGACGCCGTTGTCCTTGAGATACTTGATGTTGGTGTCGCCGTTCAGGAACCACAGCAGCTCATGCACGATGGCCTTCAGCGGCAACCGTTTGGTGGTCAGCATCGGGAAACCGGCCGACAGATTGAAGCGCATCTGATGGCCGAACACCGACAGCGTGCCGGTGCCGGTCCGGTCGGTCTTCTCGGCGCCGTCTGAGAGAATCCGCTCGAGCAGGTCCTGATACTGGTGCATGGGGTCGCGCTATGGCCTTTCCGGGAGGACGGCGAACTTAACGCCCGGCCCCGTCCTTCGACAGCGGCGATTCGCCGGTGTCACAGATTATACCCGGAAAAGTGAGTGCTCCGTCCGCAAACGACAAGGGGCGGAACCACGGTCCCGCCCCTTGTCTATCGGCTTGATTGTGCTCGTTAAGTTGCCGGCTTGAGCACCGCGCTCCACTTCGCGACCTCGGCCTTGACGAGGGCTGCCAAAGCCTCCGGCGTTCGCTCCGCGGGTGCCGGGATGACGCTGCCGAGATCGAGCAGGCGCTTCTTCACGTTCTCGTCGTCCAGCGCCTTGACGGCAGCCGCGTTCAGCGTGGCCAGGATCGCCGGCGAGGTTCCCTTCGGCGCGAAGATCGCGTTCCAGGCCTGGGCCTGGAATGCCGGCAGGCCCGCTTCCGTCGTGGTCGGAACGTTCGGCAGCGACGGGTTGCGCGCGGGCGTCGCGATCGCATAGGCCTTGATGGTGCCGGCGTTGATCTGCGGCACCGCGTTGACGATCTGGTCGCACATGTAGTCGACCTGGCCGCCAACCAGCGCGTTCATCGCGGGGCCTGTGCCGTTGAAGGGCACGCCGACCGGCTTGATGTCGAGGATCGAGTGCAAGAGCTCGCAGGAGACGTGCGAGACCGAACCGACGCCGGCATGCGCGGCATTCACCTTCTCGGCGTTCGCCTTCACGTAAGCCACGAACTCCTTGAGGTCCTTCGGCGGAAAATCCTTGCGCGCCAGGATCAGGATCGGCGTGCCTGCGAGCAGCGCGATCGGCTCAAAGTCCTTCTCGGGATGATAAGCGAGTTTAGGATAAAGCGGCACCGAGGCCGCATGCGTGCCCATGTGACCGGTGATCAGCGTATGGCCGTCATTGGCCGCCCGCGCGGCGCGCGAGGTGGCGGTGGTGCCGCCGGCGCCGACCACGTTCTCGATGATGATGCTCTGGCCCAGCGTCTGCGCCATGTGCCCGGTGACGATGCGGGAGATGACGTCGGTCGGACCGCCGGCCGCGAACGGCACGATCATGGTGATGCTGCGCGTCGGATAGGTCTGCGCCTGAGCCGGTGCGACAAAGGCGCACAGCGAAGCCGCCGCAGCGACGCATGCGCCAGCAAGCATGCGAATGGTGTTCATCTCAATCCCCTCCGGAACGCCAAAACAAAAATACCGGCCACGAGGGCCGGCATTTTCATTTGACCAGACTGCGCGGAAAGTCGATGCCTTCCGCCTGCGGCCCGCCGACGCAGGCGAAAGGACTAGTTCTCGGATTCCGTGAACACCTCTTCGCGCTTGGCACGCAACACCGGGAGCACGGTGAGGATCAGGAGGCCGGCCGCGAGCGCGAGCAGCACCGCCGACAACGGACGGGTGAGGAACACGCTCCAGTCGCCGCGCGAGATCAAGAGCGCACGGCGCAGGTTCTCCTCCATCAGCGGTCCGAGCACCATGCCGAGCAGCAGCGGCGCCGGCTCGAAATCGTGCTTGATCAGCCAGTAGCCGACGAGGCCAAACACGCCGGCGAGGATGACGTCGACGGGTGCGTTGTTCACGGAGTAGATGCCGATCGCACAGAAAATCACGATCGAGGGGAACATCAGCCGGTAGGGCACGCGCAGCAACCGCACCCAGATGCCGACCAGCGGCAGGTTGATGATGATCAGCATCAGATTGCCGATCCACATCGAGGCGATCATGCCCCAGACCAGATCCGGCTGCTTCTGCATCACCTGCGGACCCGGCACGATGCCGTGAATGGTCATCGCGCCCACCATCAGCGCCATCACCGCGTTCGGCGGGATGCCGAGCGTGAGCAACGGGATGAAGGAGGTCTGCGCCGCCGCGTTGTTGGCGCTTTCCGGCGCCGCGACGCCTTCGATCGCACCGCGGCCGAAGCGCCTCGGATCCTTCGCGATCTTCTTCTCGAGCGTATAGGCCGCAAACGACGCGATGACCGCACCGCCGCCCGGCAGGATGCCGAGGATCGAGCCGAGCACGGTGCCGCGCAGGATCGCAGGCGTGGAGTCGATCAGATCCTTCTTGGTCGGCATCAGGCCGGTGATCTTCTGCTGCACGAGATCGCGATTCATCTCGGCGCCGGCGTCGAGATTGCGGATGATCTCGGCGAAGCCGAACACCCCCATCGCGACGGTGGCGAAGCCGAGACCGTCGGCGAGCTCGGGGATGTTGAAGGCCATGCGCGAGGCGCCGGTCTCGATGTCGGATCCGACCATCGACAGCAGCAGCCCGAACACGATCATCGCGATCGCCTTGAGCACCGAGCCCTTTGCCAAAACGACGGCGAAGATCAGGCCGAGCACCATCAGCGAGAAATATTCGGCCGGACCGAACGCCAGCGCGAGCTTGGTCAGCGGCGCACCGAGCACGGCGATGAGGATGGTCGCGACGCAGCCGGCGAAGAACGAACCGATTGCGGCGATCGCCAGCGCCGGGCCGGCGCGGCCCTGCTTGGCCATCTGGTGGCCGTCGATCGCTGTCACGACCGATGTCGCTTCTCCGGGGATGTTGACCAGGATCGAGGTGGTCGAGCCGCCATATTGGGCGCCGTAATAGATGCCGGCGAGCATGATCAGCGCGCCGACCGGTGGCAATCCGAACGTGATCGGAAGCAGCATCGCCACCGTCGCGATGGTGCCGATGCCGGGGAGAACGCCGACCAGCGTGCCGACGAGCGCGCCGATCAGGCACATCAACAGGTTGATCGGCGAGAGCGCGACGGCGAAGCCGTGAGCGAGGTTGGCAAAGAGATCCATCACGCCCTCATTGCATCAGGAAACGTGGAAGCATCGGCATCGGCAGTCCCAATATATAGGGGAACAGAACCGCGCAGCCGGCCGTGAGACACGCGCCAACGATGATCGCCTCGACCCAGCGCGTCTCATGGGAGCCGGTCGCTGCGATCAGGAAGCTTGCGAACGCCGAGACGATGAGGCCCAACGGGCGGATCGCCAGGGCGAAGAACACGATCGAGGCCATCACGAACAGCGGGCCGCGCCAGGAATAATGCTGGAGGCTTGGCCCGTCGTACAAGAGCCCCGTCAGGGCGATGCCGGCCGACAGCGCGACCATCAGCCCGCCGAACATGCGCGGCGCAGTGCCGGCGCCGAAGGAAAATCCGCGCATGCCCTGCAGGTCACTCGACGCCCACAGGGCGAACAGCGCGAGCGCCATCAGAACGATGCCGCCGACATAGTCCTGTGCCGATTTGATCGTCATGAAGAGCGTGAGGATCGCCACCGCAAACAGCGGATAGGAATACATCAGCGCCAGGAGCACGTCGGAGGAGAGTTTCTTGGCCCCTCCGCCGAAAGAGCCGAACACGGCGCCGGGGGCGCCCGCGAACAGCGCGCTGGCATGGCCGATCAGCGCGGCCACGGGCCCGCGCCCCGTGCCCCAGCCGAAGATCGTGCCGAGCGACCAGATGAGTTCGAAGATTTGCGGTGCCAGCGCCAGCACGAAGATGCCGAGCGCCACCGACGTATTGTTACGCGTAGCTGTCGCTGAATGGCCCATTGTGTCGGCCATGCATGTCTCCTCCGTGACCCGTCGTCACGAGCCTTGTTGTTCTCACGGTTGGATTTGGAACCCCCACCCGGATACTTGCCTAGCGAACTTCATCAGACAACGCCAGCAAAACCCAAAATGGCCCCGGCAAGCAACAGCCAGAGCGGGTTCATGCGCGTTGCAAAGGCGGCGACGGCGACGACGGCCGTCAGCAACAATGCGACAAGGTTCTTGTCGGTTGCCTGCGCCAGGATCAGGGCGCTCGCCGCCATCAGCCCGATCGACAGGGGAACCAGCGCGGCCTGGACGATCGCCGGCCAGCGCGATCGGGTCGAGCGGTTCAAAAACCGGCTCACGGAATAGGCCAGCAGTGCCGTTGGCAGGCACATCGCAAGCGTTGCGGCCAACGCGCCGGGAATGCCCGCAACCGTATATCCGATCAGGGTGACGATCAGGACGTTGGGCCCGGGCGACAGTTGTGAGATGGCGTAGGCATCGGCGAACTGCTTCTCGGTCATCCAGTGATGCACATCCACGGCGATGCGGTGCATCTCCGGCACGGCCGCAGCCGCGCCGCCGACCGCGAACAGCGACATCAGGCCGAAGGTCGCGATCAGGGC